>NZ_JBFBLI010000001.1:0-528864 GCF_040702545.1 Citricoccus sp. NPDC079358 | reverse complement strand
GCCCCGGCCATGCCGGCGGCACCGAAGATCAGCCCCGTGCGCCACTTGACCCGCTGGTTGCGGGCGTGGGTGATGGCGCTGAAGGCGGAGGTGACTCCGACGACGAACAGGGACGCGGCGATCGCCTCCTTGGGATCCAGACCGGCGACGTAGGTCAGGATCGGCACGGTCAGGATCGATCCGCCGCCGCCGAGCAGGCCCAGGGAGAGCCCGATCAACACCGAGAGCAGCAGGGTCAGAAGAAGGGTGAGCGTCATGGCAGCGTCCTTGTCAGTCGGCGGTCAGCAGTCATCGGTCGGGGGCCGGGCTCAGTGGGCCGGCACTCCGGCGCCCTGCCAGGCGACCATCCCGCCGGTCATGGTGTCGGCGGTGTAGCCGGCCTGATTGAGCGCCTCGGCCACCCGGGCGCTGCGGTTGCCGCTGCGGCACACCACGATCACCGGGCGGGACCGGTCCAGCTCCTGCAGTCGGGAACCGAGCTGGTCCATGGGAATGTGCAGGGCGCCGGGGATCATCCCCTCGGCTACCTCGACATCCTCGCGCACATCCAGAATCTGGTCCTGGGCCCGGCGCTCATCGGCCTCGGCAATGGTGATCTCCGGCATGACTACTCCTCAACGTATCGGGGACATCAAAGGGGACGGATCCGTGGCGCTTAGGCCAAAGCCGGGCTGTCCAGCAGGTATCCGGTCACAGGCAGAGCCTGTCTCGACTCAGTATGCACGATACCCCCAGGGGTATGCAAGACACCCCCTGGGGTATAGAATGGATGGCACGCCCCGACCTCAGGAGACCACGTGCAACTGGACGCCACCGAGATGACCCCCGTACTCAACCGCCTCAAGCGCGCCCAAGGCCAGCTCACCGCCGTGGTGCGGATGCTCGAGGAGGGCCGGGACTGCAAGGACGTCGTCACCCAGCTCTCGGCGGTGTCCAAGGCCCTGGACCGCGCCGGCTTCGCCATCATCGCCAGCGGGCTCGAGCAGTGCCTGGCCAATCCGGAGGAGACCCTGGACAAGAAGGACCTGGAGAAGCTCTTCCTCTCCCTAGCCTGACCGGCCCGACCTCGGGCAGGCTGGGGAACACCGCAATCGTCCACGAAGGAGTCCAGCATGGCGTACACGCATTCGATCACCGTCCCCCTGCCCTACGAGCAGGCCGTGGAACGCACCCGCCAGGCCCTGGCCGAGCAGGGCTTCGGCATCCTCACCGAGGTTGACATCACCGCCACGTTCGCCGACAAGCTCGGCCCCGACGCCGCCG
Organism: Citricoccus sp. NPDC079358; assembly: GCF_040702545.1. NCBI lineage: Bacteria > Bacillati > Actinomycetota > Actinomycetes > Micrococcales > Micrococcaceae > Citricoccus > Citricoccus sp. NPDC079358. The sequence continues at coordinate 527,601 of NZ_JBFBLI010000001.1, read as the reverse complement.
CGGACCTCGGCGACTACGTGATCCTCGGGGCCTGCAACCCGACCCTGGCCAGCCGTGCCCTGGCGGCTGAACCGCAACTCGGCACCCTGCTGCCGTGCAATGTCGTGGTCCGCCGCGGGCCCGACGGCCAGCACACCATCATCGAGGCCATCGACGCCCAGACCATGGTCCGCCTCAGCGACAGCCCCCAGGTCCGCGAGGTCGCCGACGACGCCGACACCCGCCTGCGCGCCGCCCTGGCCAGCCTCGACCACACAGGCCCCGCACACCCGGACTCCGACCCGGTCCACTGAACCTGACGGGCGCCCCTACGCCCGTCGCCTTACCCCCAGTACCCAGATGCCCCGCAGGTGCAGGGGCGGCGCCGGCCATTGCCTGGCACCACGAAGGGTCCTGGACTGGACACCTCCGTCCGCAGTACACCATGTCGCTGGACACTCCTGCGGGACGGGTATACCCGGTGGTGAACCTGTCTGCGGAGAACGCTTGAAGGGCGGGTTCTCACACGACCGGGTGCACCGCCATTCACATTCAACAACCCAGGTCAGCACGGAGGGCCACCGGTAGAGGGTCGGCTAACGGAGAACCCTGGCGTCACCTAGGTGATTAGTGCAGGCCACTCCTGACATCCGTGCCGTCGACTTCTGAAATCGACACATGGTGACACGAACACAGTCCGCAGACGGCGTCCCGGTTGACCCGTCCGGTGCAGTGTCCGGTGAGCGCACGGCATCCGAGACGGAGTCCAACCGGCCAGGACAATTCCTGGGACAGGCGCGCACGCCCAACCGGCACCAAGGATCCCGGTACGGTGACCCCATGACCGAAATCTCCAGCGCCACCACCCGCATCGCCGTGCTGATCGACTGTGACAACGTCTCCCCCACCCACGCCGGCGCGGTGCTGGAGGAGCTCGCCACCTACGGCACACCGACCATCAAGCGCGCCTACGGGGACTGGACCACCAACCAGCTCAGCGGCTGGAAGAACGAGCTGAACCGCCTGGCCATCCAGCCCACCCAGCAGTTCTCCTACACCGTCGGGAAGAACTCCACGGACTCGGCCCTGATCATCGACGCCATGGACCTGCTGTGGATGGGCAACGTGGAGGCCTTCGCGATCGTCTCCTCGGACTCCGACTTCACCCGGCTGGCCACCCGGCTACGCGAATCCGGCAAGCGCGTCATCGGTCTCGGCGAGCGTAAGACCCCGGAGTCCCTGCGCAACGCGGTGGACCAGTTCATCTACCTCGAGCTGCTCGGGGGCGCTCGGGAGGAGGACACCGCTCCGTCCCGGCGGGCCACTCGCCGGGGCCGCCGGGGCGGTGCCGCGAACGACAACGACACCGATACTGATGCCGCCGATGGCACGGCCGACGTTCCTGTCGTCGTCGACACACCCGACGCACCTGATGCACTGGACGAGGACCGCGCGCGCATCAACCTGGAGAGCGCCTTGGCCAAGGCCCTCAACGCCACCAGCGGCGACGATGGCTGGGCCTCCTTGAGCCGCGTCGGCCAGCACCTGAGCCGCACCCACGTGGACTTCGACCCCCGTGATTTCGGGCACCAGAAGCTGAGCACCCTGGTCTCCGAACAGCCTTACCTGGAACACCGCACGGTCGGTTCGCGCATGCAGGTCCGCCTCAAGCAGGGCAGGAACCGGATGTGACCGTCCCGGGCCGGTTACCGGCCGGTAATCTAGGCTACCCTCTTGGTCATGACTGTCACTTGCGTCACACCCCGGCCCGGCGCCGGCCGCCGCCTGGCCGAGCTGATCCGCCTCCGCACCGTCTCCGCCCTGCACGGCGAACCGGAGCAGCCCGCCGTCAACACGGATTTCGAGGCGTTCCCGGAGCTCCTGGCCCAGCTCTACCCGCTCGTCCACCATCGCCTGGATCACGAGATCGTGGATTCCACCGGTCTGCTGTTCCGCTGGCGAGGTGCCCGCGCCACGGACCCCCTGGTCCTCATGGCCCATTGGGACGTCGTCCCCGCGCCCGAAGACCAGGCCGCGTGGACGGCCGCCGGTTGGGACACGGACCCGTTCGCCGGGACGGAGCACCTCGCGTCCGGCGAACCGGCGGTGACGGGCCGTGGCGCCCTCGATGACAAGGGCCCGCTCGTGGTCGTCCTGGAGGCGGTGGAGAACCTCCTGGCCTCAGGCTTCACCCCGGATCACGACGTCTGGCTCGTCTTCGGCGGCGACGAGGAGGTCGGCGGGCGCAACGCGGCGGCCATCTCCGAGCTGCTCCGCGAACGCCTCCGGACGGAGCAGGGCCAGAACGCCGAACCGTGGCTGGTCCTCGACGAGGGCGGCGCGGTGGTCCCCGCCCCGCTGTCCTTCGTCCAGGGCACGTGTGCCATGGTGGGCCTCGCCGAGAAGGGCCAGGTCCAGGTGCGGCTCACCGTCTCCGGCGCCGGCGGCCACGCCTCCTCCCCGCCCTCCGGCTCCCCCATCCCGCGCCTGGCGCGCGCCCTGCGCCGCCTGGAGCGGCGACCCTTCCCTGCCCGGCTGAACGGCACGACGTCGGCCATGCTCGGAGCGCTCGCCCCGCTGGCCTCCGGGGTGGCGGGCCGCGCCCTGCCGTGGGCCCTGCGTTCGGGGACCGTGGCGGCCCGGGCCCTGGGCGCGATGGGCGGCGAGGCGGCCGCCATGGTGCGCACCACCGTGGCCCAGACCCGGCTGGAGGCCGGGACAGCGAACAACGTGCTGCCCTCCACGGCCTGCGCCACCCTGGACTGCCGGATCGTGCCCGGGGAGACCGTGGCAGGAGTCCTGGACGGCATCGCGCATCGCATCGCCGACCCTGCAGTGGAGGTCGAGCTCCTCCACGGTCAGGATCCCTCCCCCGAATCCCCTGCGCAGGGTGACCGATTCACGGCCCTGGAAGCCGCCGTCGGGACCTCGTGGCCGGACGCGACAACCGTGCCCTACCTGTTGATGGCCGCCACCGACTCCCGGCACTTCCACGCCTGGTGCCGCCACGTCTACCGGTTCGCCCCGCTCTGGATGGATGACGCCCAACGGGCCTCCATCCACGGGGAGAACGAGTGGGTGTCCGTGGCCTCGCTGGAGCGGGGTGAGCGCTTCCACCGCGATCTCATCACGGGCCGAGGCGGCCGCTTCGCTGATTCCGACGCGTCGGCAGCCGGCGGCCAGCGGTGAAGGCGGTGCTCGCGCGGCGCCGGCAGGGTGGTGCGCTGCTCTTCGGCGGACTGGCCTCCATCGTCGGGTTCCTCGCTTTCGTCGAGTTCACCTCCGGAGTGCTCCAGGGCTACTACACGCCCCTGTTGACGGACATCGCACGGCACCTCGAGGTGAACGACGCGGACGTCAACTGGTTGGAGGGCTCCCAGCTGATGCTGTCCGCCCTCGTGGTGCCGATGCTCTCCAAGCTCGGGGATCAGGTGGGTCACCGGCAGGTGCTGATCTGGTCCACCGCCGTGACCCTAGCCGCGTCGATCGCCCTCGTGGTGGCCCCCGTGTTCTGGGTGTTCCTGGTCGCGTGGGCCTTCCAGGGGTTCTACGTGGTGTGGCTGCCGTTGGAGATCGCCCTGATCTACGTCCGGACGGCGGCACGAGAGGACGCCGCGGGGGCAGCGGCGGGCCCGGGCTCAGCGGCGTTGACGCGGCGGGCCGCCGCCCTGCTGGTCGGTGCCCTGGAGGTCGGGGCCATCGCGGGTGCCCTGGCCGCCGGCGCCCTGGTGGACACCATGGACGTCCAGGCCGTGCTGGCCGTGCCGGCCGTGGTGGTGGGACTGTGCCTGGTGGCCATCATCCTCGGGGTCGAGGAGACGCCCGGGGCCTCGATGGCCAACTTCCGCCGCCGGGATTTCGACATGACCGGGCTGTTCTGGGTCACGGTGGCCCTCGTGCTGATCATGGGCTCGCTGTTCGTGCTGCGGGGTGCCGGCCTCGCGCCGGACCGGCCCGGGTTCTGGCTCTCGGTGCTGATGCTCGCGGCCGGCGCCCTCGCTCTGGTGCGGTTCGTCCGGGTCGAGCGGGAGCATCCCGATCCTCTGATCGACATCCGCATGTTCACCGATCCCGCCCTCTGGCCGGTCTTCGCGACCGCGGGCCTGTTCGGGGTCTCGGTCCTCGGCGCCCAGGCACCGTTGTCCACGTTCGCCCGGACCGACCCTGAGATCTACGGCTACGGGTTGGGGACCACCGGTTTCCAGACCTCCCTCATCATCGGCAGCTACCTCGTCGCCATGGTGGTCGGGGCCTGCCTGCTGCCGGTGGCCTCGCGGTGGACGAGTCCACGGCTGGCCCTGTTGTTCGCGACCCTGTGCGTGGCGGTCGGCTTCGGCCTGTTCCTGCCGTTCCATGACCAGGCCGGGCAGGTGGTGGCGAACATGGTGGTGGTGGGTCTCGGTTCCGGCGCCCTGGTGGCCTCGCTGCCGGCCGCGGCCGCCGCGGCCGCCCCGCGGGAGCAGACCGGCGTGGCCACGGGACTGACCAACTCGGTCAAGACCGTGGGCGGCGCGGTGGCCTCCTGCATCTTCGGACTGGCCCTGGCCACCACCGCCGCGGCGGGAATTCCGGGCCCGGAGGCCCTTCCCGAGATCGCGGGTTCCGCCGACGTCGGCACGGCCGGTTCATTCTCCGGCTACCTCACCGTCTGGATCGTCTGCTCCGCCACCGCGTTCGCGGCCGCGGTACTGCTGCTGTTCGTCCCGAAGCGCGCGTTCTCCTAGCGCGCATGATCGTTGGTTCGCGCGGCGAAAGCCAGGGGCCTGAAGATCATGCGTGCCGCCTCCGAGGGGCGCATGAACGCCTCAATCTCCGTCGAGATGGGATTGCATGTGGACAGGGTGCGCGAGTCGCGACGATGTCACGCCACCCGGGGCCTGCTGCCAAACGACCTTTCTGTGTCATGGACAACGGCTCCTCGCACAGCAGAATGTGCCGGTCTCGGTACGCGGGCTGTTCAGCCATCCGCTGGCTTCAGTCGTCGGAGGCCCTCAGCGGTAGACGGGCTTCGACCTCCCATCCACACGGAGCGGGGCCGACGGCAACCGTTCCTCCGAGTTCTTCGACTCGATCAATGAGCGAACGGATGCCGACACCAGTTCGATACTGGGATGGCGGATTTCCGTCGTCCCGAACCGTCACCACTAGCGCGTCGGCATCAACCGCTACGCCGACGGTGACCTTCGAGCCCGACGAGTGCCGGTTGGCATTCGCGATCCCCTCGAGCGCAACGCGGTAGGCGGCCAGTTCCACGGCGGGCGACAGCTCAAGGAGCGCATCCTCTGCTGTCACCTCGACGTCCAGCGCCGCCGGATGCTCGGCATGCTCGCGCAACGCTCCGATCAGCCCGTGCTCATCCAGCGGGATTGGCCGCAACCCGTATACGACAAGCCGAACCTCGGTGAGTGCACTGCCGACGTCTGCTCTCGCGTCGGCGAGGACCGTGCGCGCTCGACGTGGGTCAGAAACTAGGATGTTGCCTGCGGCGTCGATTCGGAGCGCGGCGCTCGTGAGCGTGGGTCCAAGCCCATCGTGTAGGTCGCGATGTAGCACCTTGCGCTCGCGCTCGCGTGATTCAACGGTCTGGGCGCGCGCGTCGCGCAGATCGTTGACCAGCGCCCGCTCGCGCAGCACCATTCCGAGGAGCGGTGTCACCAGCGCCAGTGCTCGCTGATCGGCCTCGTGCAGCGAGCGATCACCGGGGCGCAGCGAGACCATGAGCACACCGCATGCTTCGCCTCCGGAGGTGAGGGGAAGCGCGACGCGTGGCGAGTCGGCGGCATCGGATCCATCCTCGGCGAGCTCGCGACCGTCGGGTGCGACGACGGTGACGCGGGGCAATCGCAGTGAGTTGCGTAGCGCCGCGAGCACCCCGGTCAGATCGGCTGCGGCATCCAGCGTTTCGCTGACACTCTGAGCGGTGGCGCTCGGATCGGCGCGGACGCCGTAAAATGTATGTGCGATCGCTCGCTGGAGCAAGAGGCGCAGCGGATTGAACGCCAGGGCGACCGCGACAGCGACCAGGAGGGCCACGGTCCGGTCGGCATCTGCGGGCACGACCAGGGTGAGCACGGCAACCATGCCGGCATACAGGGCGATGACCACCGCGATGAGCAGGCCGTACAGGAGTGTGCGCGAGAGAACGACGCGGATGTCGAGTAGCCGATATCGCACGATCCCGATCGCGACGGCGATTGGAAGGGAGACCGTGCTCAGCAGCAACAGGATCGGTCCATCGCCCGTGATCCAGCGCTGGAGATTCAGCAGGAGCATGGCGACCACGGCGAGGATGAGCCACAGCAACTGCCGGCGAGTCTGTTCCCCGCCGCGCAGGTAGCGGAAGACGAGGGAGGCGACCACGAGCACCAGCATCGCGAGCGCCGCGATACTGTTCACCGTGTCGAAAACCAGGAACGGCGCTCCCGGCCACGCGAACAGCGATACGGCACCTGGCTCCGAGGGCGTCGGACCATACGGATTCATCACCGCCGTGACGACGCCGAACAACGTGACACCGATGATCAGCCACGCCACCGGGCGCCACGCTGGTGAGGGTAGCCGACCGTCAGGGAACAGCAGCAGTGCGAGGAAAAACAGGCTCGGTAGGCCGAGCGTCCACGCAGCCAGGAAGACCGCCGCCATCACGCGGGTGACCGGCCAGGGCCAGTCCGCTTCGACGGCCAGCGCTCCGAGCGGAGCGAGTGCGCCGGACACGAGGTGGCCGAGGCCGGCGACCATGAAGATGATGCCGACGCGATTGCGGGGGCGGAACCATCCGATCATCACCGCGCACAGGGCGAGAGCGAGACCGACTACGACGTTGGTGAAGGCGTACGATTCGACGTAATCCGACCAGGTCCAATCGACGAGCACGGATATGCTGATCGACACAACGGCAAGGGTGAGCGCGACGCCACCCGTCACAACAACGGACGTGCGCGAGTCATTCACAGCGATCCGTCCGGCGCGCGCCCTTGGCCAAGCCCGGCCTGGCGCGCCACGACGATCGCTTCGGCACGGGTGGCGACCCCCAGCTTGAGGAAGATCGCCGAGATGTGATTGCCCACCGTCTTCGTCGCCAGCGAGAGCTGATCAGCGATCGCCGCGTTCGACAGTCCCGCGGCGAGCAGATCGGTCACGTCGCGTTCGCGGGAGGTCAACTGCGGCAGCGCACGCACCGGAGCGTCCGGCGTCACGCGCCGCAGCACCCTTTCGGCGACTCCGCTGCTGAAGATGGCGTCCCCCGATCCCACAGCGCGGATCGCGCGCTCTATCTCGGCTTGATCCGCTCCCTTCAGCAGGTACCCACGGGCCCCGGCTGAGAGGGCGGCGGCGATCAGCGCGTCCTCGTCGAACATCGTCAGCACCAGCACCGAGGTTCCGGGAAAGCCCGCGGTGATCCGTCGCGTCGCTGCCATGCCGTCCATGCCCGGCATCCGCAAGTCCATCACCACGACGTCGGGCCGGTGAAGCGCCGTCTCGCGAATCGCGGCCTCCCCATCCTCGGCCTCTGCGACGACGACGATGCCGTCGAGCGTCTCCAACAGGGCGGATAGCCCCCCGCGGACCACGGGGTGATCATCGGCGAGCAGGACTCGGATGGGGTCGGGCATGACTGATTATCCCCCCGCCATCTCGCACCGCCCTAGGGGTGTGCCCCCGGGTGAGCCGGGAAAACCTCCCGGGTTCCCCTCCACCCCAGCGGTCCAGACCCCATGTCTCGAACGTGGTGATGGCGAATGCTGGGAGCGTCGGCAGATCGTCGACGAGAAAGGAACGTCATGTCCACGCTCTCGATAGTCTCACCGCTACCCCGCATCGGCGTCCTGCGCAGCGGGCTGGTGCTGGCCAGTGTGCTGGGCGCGCTTGACATCGCCACCGGGGTGATGGCTCTCTTCGGCGGCTTCTTCGCACCGCCTGAAGTCGGCATCGTGATGATCGTGCTCGGCGTCGCCACGGTGGCCCTCATGCCGTTCTCCTGGAGCGGAGGACACCGCTGGCCCGCGTGGACCGCCGTCGCGCTGCGACTTCTCTCGAGCACTGCCGGACTACCCGCGTTCTTCGTGGTGGGTGCTCCCGTCGCCGGAGTTGTCTTGGCGGCCGTCGGCATCTTGCTGGCCGTCCTGTGCGCCGCACTCGTCGCATACGGATTCGGCGGGACGCGGCGATGACCACCACAGCTTGGCGCTCGACAACCGAGATCATTCGGCCACGTGCGGACCTACGCCGCTTCGACCGAATCGTCGCGGCGATCCTCATGCCGATCGGACCGGCCGCCGTCGCAATGCTGCGGTTCGTCATCCCCGGCGAACCCGTTGCTGAATCGGTTGCCGCGGATCCCAGTGCCCAACGTCTCGTTCTGGCCCTCGGAGTGGTCGCGGTCTTCACCCTGCTGCCGGGCGCGTACGCGGCGATCCACGTGCTGCGCAGAAGTGCGCCCCGCCTCACGGCCTGGACCGCCGTGCTACTCATCCCGGGCTACCTCGGTATGAGCGCGCTGTTCGGTCTCGACGCCTTCACTATGGCCAGCTACGACGCGGGAATGGCTCCCGCAGACACCAAGCTCGTGGCTGACGCGATGATGGCGCTACCCACCTCCACAATTCTGATGCTGGCGTTTCTGGTCGGCCACATCGCCGGAACGGTGATGCTCGGCACCGCAGCCCTGTCCGCGCGCGCGATCCCCCTCTTCATCGGAATCCTGCTGGTCATCTCTCAGCCGCTCCACCTCGTCGCAGTGATGACATCGCTGCGCTGGCTCGACCTGGTCGCGTGGGGACTCACCGCCGTCGGGATGGCGGCGCTGGCATGGCGCGTCCTGCACACCACGAACGAAGAGTGGGACCTGCCCCCGACACCGCAAACGGAGTCACGCTCTCGATCCCGTCGACACGTGGCTCGGCCTGGCTGAAAGGAGTTAAGAGATGAAGTACTTGCTCGCGATCTGGGATGGCGGTGGAGCGACCCTGCCGAACCTCGGCATTGCACGCCTACTCGTCGGACGCGGTCATGAGGTGGTGGTGTATGGCGACCTCACACTCGCTGCAGATGTCGTCGGGACAGGGGCGATCTACAGGACCTGGCCGACCGCTCCGCAGCGTGTGTCGACCGCCCCCGAAGACGACGTGCTCAAGGACTGGGAGTGCCGCACTCCGATCGGTGCCGTCTTGCGGCTGCGCGACCGACTCATCGCCGGACCATCGGCTCGATTCGCCGCCGACGTCGCCGCCGCCCTGGACGACGAACCATTCGACGCAGTGCTCGCCGACGGCATACTGCTCGGGGCGCTGGTGGGGGCCGAAGCAAGGGGCATCCCGGCCGCCGCACTGGTCGGCAGCGTCTACATCGCGCCGTCGCGCGTCCGCCCGCCTGCCGGTGGCATCCAACCGGCCAAGGGACCTTGGGGACGCGCGCGCGACCGCGTCGGATTCGGTCTGGTGAATCTGTTGTGGCGCGGCGGTCTGCGCAACCTCAATAATGCCCGCACTGAGCACGGACTGGGTCCGATTGATCACCTCTGGAACCAGTGGGATCGTGCGGATCGCGTGCTGATGCTGACGGGGTCGGCGTTCGACGACCCACCGCCGGATGCACCGAATGTGAGGTATGTCGGGCCGGTGCTGGAAGACATTCCCGCCACGGGGAGGCCCAAGCTGCCGCCGGGCAAAGACCCGCTCGTGGTCGTCGGACTGTCGAGTTCGTACATGGATCAGTCCGACCTGTTGATCCGGATCGCTCAGGCTTTGTCCTCGATTCCCGTGCGCGGCGTCATCACGACAGGGCCAGCGGTCGATCCGGTCGACGTCCCGGCTGCGGCGAACGTCGTCGTGGTCCGGACGGCGGCGCACACAGAGCTCATCTCCCAGGCCGACCTCGTCGTCACACACGCGGGTCACGGGACGCTGATCAAGGCGATTGCGGCGGGCGTGCCGACACTCTGCCTGCCACTCGGTCGCGATCAGCATGACAACGCCGCCCGCGCGGCGCGCCACGGCGTCGGCCTCGTGTTGTCGGCGCGTTCGGATGCGGACACCATCGCCGACGCCATCGGCCATATGTTCCACGAACCGTCCTTCCGCGCAGCCGCCGCCGCACTCGGAGAACAGATCTGGGCGGAAATCGTCTCAGGTGCTCTCATGGAAGAACTAGAGGACCTACCGCAGGCGAGAAACTCCCCGGAGGCAGGTGGCCGGGAATCTGCGTGGCGATGAGGTCCACGTCGCCCCCGGCGGTCACGGTGATGTGGACGGCTGCATGCGCGCGCAACGATTCGCCATCTGCCACCACCCCGAACAGGCCCACCGCGAGGTCGAGGTGGTCGAGGTGAGAAGACCACAGTCTTCCACGAGCGGTTGGTCGGGCTCTCGTACTTCGTACCGGGAGGGTCCGCCAGAGCACCCTCATCGACCGCGCACCGGCGACCAGTTGACTTTCCTGGGCACAACAAACTTGCAGTACAATCGGTCCGAGCGGCGACAGCCCGCGTTCCTTTTGTTCCCCCGGCCCTCGCGGCTGCTCGTGGTCGGATTGTTCGGCTCAGGCAGGAGCACCCTGGCGGCACGGATCGCCGACCAGATGGGAGTCCCCCACACCGAGATCGATGCCCTGAACCACGGACCCGGGTATGTCCCACACACCGGGCCGTGGAGGGTCCCGCCGATGGATGACCTCGCCGGCTACGGAGCCGTGAGTGCGGCGAGCAGGCCCGCGGCATCGGGGGCCGGAGCCGTCCCCGTGAGCACCAGCCCGACGGAGTCGGCGGCTCTGGCGGTAGGCTGCCCGATCGCGAAGAACCGGGTTCCGGCGGGGACGATAACGCCGCTGCGGCGGACCAGTTCCCGGACGGCGCTGGGGCTCGTCAGGACGACGTCGGCACCCTCCAGGTCCTCCGGCGTCACGATCGTGGGCCAGGCCCCAGTCTCGGCCGCGGTCCCAGTTCCCGCAGGCGTCCCCGCGGCGGCGCCCACGGTCTCGCCTCTCAGCAGTCGGCGGCCGGCCGCGGCCGGATAGGGCACGGTCCGGTAGGCCTCGATGCGGTTCACGTCCCAGCCACGCTCGATCAGGCCACGGGCGACCTCGTCCGTGGCCAGTGCCGACTGCGGCAACAGCACTCCACGGCCGGAGGCCTCCGCCGGTGACGGGAACTGCGCGAGGATGCCGGCAGCGGAGGCGTCGCCCTCCGGCATCCAGGGGATCTCGGTGCAGCCGGCCGCGGCGAGCACGCGGGCGGTCCCGGGGCCGGTGACGGCCACCCGGAGGCCGGCGGCCACCCGGCCGTCCCACCCGGCGCACACCAGGGCCCGAACGGTGTTCGGGCTGGTCAGAACCAACCAGGCCGGAGCCGGGTCCAGCTGCCCCACCGGTTCCACGCGCCGCACGACGGCACGGAGCTCAGCGAGGTTCTCCGGCAATGCGAAGTCGGTCAGGGGCAGGAAGGCGACCCGATAGCCGGCTTCGGTCAACCCGGCCTCGACCGCCCCGGCCTGAGTCGGTTGGCGGGTCAGGATCACCACAGGACGGTCGGCAGTCACGGGCATCAGGAGATCACTGCGAGGTGGGCAGCAGGTCGGCGCCGCCGGCCAGCATGGCCTCCGCCACGTCCATGCCGAGCTGGCGCGCCAGGCCGAGCGTCTCGGAGTCGGCGGAGCCGTCCTCCCGGCGGACTCGGACGGCCGGCAGGTCCACGGAGGCGTGCTCACGCAGCAGGCGGCTGCCGTCGGTCGCGGCCACCACGGCATCCATCACCAGCCGGGCCGGGTCCTTCTCCACCCGGGCCAGGGCGCCGATCGGTGCCGCACAGCCGGCCTCGAGCCGCTCCAGCAGGGCCCGCTCGGCGGTGACCTGCAATCGGGTCACGGCGTCGTCGTACCCGGCCAGGGCCTGCGCCACTGGATGGGTGGACCCGGCGCCGGTCACCGCCGTCTCCGGGCGGCACTCCACGGCCAGGGCGCCCTGCCCCGGGGCCGGCATCATGACGGTCGGCGCGAGGCGTTCGGTGATGGCCCAGTCGAAGCCGATCCGGTCGAGTCCGGCGCAGGCCAGGACCACGGCGTCCAGGTCGCCGCGCGGGGAGCCTGCGGCGGCGGGGGCGTGATCATCGTGCTGCTCCAGCCCCGGAACCCGTGCGAGGCGGGTCTGCACATTGCCGCGGATGTCCACGACGTCCAGGTCCGGGCGCACGGCCTTGAGCTGGGCGACCCGCCGGGGCGAACCGGTGCCGACCTTCGCGCCCTGCGGCAGCTCGGACAGCCGCATGCCGTCCCGGGCACACAGGGCGTCCCGGACGTCCACCCGCTTCGGGATGGAGGCGATCACCAGGCCCTCCGGCTGGACGGAGGGCAGGTCCTTGAGGGAGTGCACCGCCAGGTCCACCTTCGCGTCCAGCACGGCCGCGCGCAGGGCCGAGGCGAAGACCCCGGTGCCACCGAGCGAGGCCAGGGACCCCGTGGTCACGTCCCCCTCGGTCCGGATGATCTCCAGTTCGGCGTCCAGCCCGGAGAGGCCGGCCAGGGCCTCCGCCACCGTGGTCGTCTGGGTCCGGGCCAGTCGGGATCCGCGCGTGCCGATCGTGAACGTGCCGGTCATGGGGTCGGAACACCCACCTCGGCATCGAAGGCCGCCACGGTGGGGCGGACCGTGCCGTCCCGCATGACCTTGACGCAGCAGTTCGGCGCGCAGACGTCTCGCCAGGCGCCGAAGCAGCCCACGGCGGCACGGCCCTCCCGCCGGCCCAGGCGCTCCTCGACGATGTCGACGAGGCCCGAGACGAACGCCGGGTGCGTCCCCGGGGTCGGGGTGCGGCGGAAGGCCAGGCCGAGGTTCTCGGCGGTCTCCTTGGCCTCGGTGTCCAGGTCCCACACCACTTCCATGTGGTCGGACACGAAGCCCAGCGGCACCACGAGCACCCCGGCGAGCGGGCCGGCGTCGGTCCCTTCGCCGTGGTTCTCGGCCTCGCTGTGGTTCTCGCGTCCGCCCTCGGCTTCGCCATCACCGGCGGGCGCGGCCGCCACCTGCTCGATCGCATCGTTGATGTCCGGCTCGAGCCACGGCACGTGCGGGGCACCGGAGCGGGACTGATAGACCAGCGACCACTCGATCCCGGCGGCCTCGGGGACGCGCCGCAGGATCTCCTCGGCCACGTCCAGGTGCTGGGCCGAGTAGACGTCGGCCCCGTTGCCCTCGCCCGGTGCCAGCCCGGTCTTCTCCCGCAGCTCCGCAGCCACCGGACGGGGCCCTGCGGCCTCGGCATCCGAGGTCGGGATGGAGTGCGTGGCGAAGAAGATGTGCAGCCGGCCGTCCGGCCGGCCAGCGGCCGCCAGCTCGGCGCGGATCTCGGCCAGCCCGGCACTCAGTCCCTCGGCGAAGGGGGCCACGAATCCGGGGTGGTTGAAGTACTGGCGGATCTTGTCGGCCTCGAGCTTGCCCTCCAGGCCGGTGGACCGCAGGGCCATGCCCAGGTCCTCGCGGTACTGACGGCAGGAGGAATAGCAGGAGTAGGCCGAGGTCGCCACGGTCAGCATCTTCCGGTGCCCGTCGGCGTAGATCCGCTCGAGGGTCTGGGGGATGTAGGGCTCCCAGTTGCGGTTGCCCCAGTAGACCGGCAGGTCGATCCCGCGGGCGGCCAGCTCGGTCTGCAGGGCCTCCAGCAGGGCACGGTTCTGCTCGTTGATCGGGCTGATGCCCCCGTTGGCCCGGTAGTGGGTGGCCACCTCCTCGAGGCGCTCATCGGGGATGCCGCGGCCCGCAGTGACGTTGCGCAGGAACGGGATCACATCATCCTGTCCCTCGGGTCCGCCGAAGGAGGCCAGCAGGATGGAGTCGTAGTCCTTCGCGGCCATGGTGCCGCGCTCGTCCACCCCGGCCAGGGGATCAAAACCGGGATTCTGGGCCATGTCCGTCATCAGGCCAGGACCTCCGCGATCTCGCTGGTGGTGATGTGGCGGCCCGTGTAGAAGGGCACCTCTTCGCGCACATGCAGGCGGGTCTCGTTGTTGCGCAGGTGGCGCATCATGTCCACGAGGTTGTTCAGCTCCGGGGCCTCGAGGCCCAGCAGCCACTCCCAGTCGTTGAGGGCGAAGGCACTGGTGGTGTTGGCCCACACCATGGGGAACTCGCGGCCCAGCATGCCGTGGTCCTTGAGCATCCGGCCACGCTCGGCCGGCTCCAGCAGGTACCAGTCGTAGGAGCGGACGAAGGGGTAGAAGCACAGCCACTTCAGCGGCTTGCGTCCCATGGCGAAGGCCGGGATGTGGTCCTTGGCGAATTCGGCCATCCGGTCCGAGCCCATGGCGGACAGCACGATGGTGGTGCCGGCCAGCAGCTCGGTGCGGCGCAGGGTGCGGATGGCGGCCTGCAGGTCCTCGGCCACGTGACCGTACATCCAGACCATCAGGTCGGCGTCAGCGCGCATGCCGGAGACGTCATAGGTGCCGCGGACGGTCACGCCCTTCTCGGCCAGACCGGCGACGACCGCGTCGAACTGCTCCACGGCCCGCTTCCGCTCGGTCTCCGTGTGGCCGCCACCGTTGCCGGCCGCGTTCCGCGCGAAGACGGTGTAGGTGGTGAACCACTCGACCTTCGCGGCATCGCCCGGGCTCTCTACTGCCTGGGTGCCGGCGTCTGCGTCGCCCTGAGGCTGGTTCTCGGTCATCGTCACAACTCCTGTGGTGTCACCTGAAAAGTTCTGGGTTCCGTGCCCACCGCTGGTTTCTACAAGCGGTAGAACGAGCGGTCCCAGCCTACCCCTCCCGGCGGCGGGATGCCTCGGCTGGGTTGAGCGCGGCCCGCGGGACCGGCGGAGGGATCATGGCACGATCCGCCGGCGGACGTCGGCCACGATGGCGGCCAGTCCGGTTCCGGACAGCCAGGCCCCGACCGCGTCCAGCCCGGGCTGGTCCCCCAGCCAGGTGCGCACCGACTCCACCCTGGCCCGATGGTCCGTGGTGGCCGCGGGCAGGGCGGACTTCCACCGCACCACGAAGGAGTCGACCAGTCCCCCGGCCACATCCACCCCGGTGAGGGCGGTGGCATCCGCCAGGGCCCTGGCCCGCAGGTCCTCCTCCGGTGTGCGGTACCCCGGGTTGGCCGAATCAGGGGCATCGGTCACCCGGCCGTAGGACAGGCGCAGCACGTGGCGGTGGCCGCCGAGCTCCTGCCGAGCCCAGTCCCACTTGGCGCTGACGTGGGTCAGAGCCTTGGCTCCCACCACGTCCGGGGAGACGGCCGGTGAGACCAGCAGGCCGGTCCCCCGAGGGTTCGCGTCCAGCCCGGGAGCGTCCACCACCAGGGTCACGAGCGCGACGCCGGCCCCCTCCTGCGGCCGGTCCGCGGCGGACAGTGCCCCGCCGGAGACGGGGGCCAGCAGATCCCAGGCCCGGGGGCCGTCCGTGGCCACGACCACGCGATCCACCGTGATGGCCTCGGTGCCGCCCACACCGGCGGTCACGTCCACCGTCCAGCGGTGGTCGGCCGCGGCGCGCGCCAGCGTGACCGCGCGGGTGCCGGTCAGCACGCGGGCGCCAGCCCGGAGCACGTCCTCGGCGAGCGCCTCGGTCAGCGTGTGCAGGCCGCCGCGCAGGGAGGCGACGACGGCCCCTGGCGGGGCGGCGGCGCGCCGGGCGGCGACGGCGCGGACCAGTGACCCCTCCCTCACGAGGCCCTCCAGCAGACCCGGGGCGACAGTGCGCAGGTCCAGGGTGTCGGGGTCCGCGGAGTGCACCCCGGCGACGACGGGCGCGACCAGGGTCTGCAGCACGGCTTCCCCCAGGCGGTCCCGGACCACGGCGCCGACCGTGACCGGACTCCCCTCCTCGACGGCCTGGCGCCAGGTCTCCAGTGACGACGGCCCGGGCCTCGCGTGGGTGGGCGACGTCGCGTCCAGTGAGCCACCCGGCGAACCCTCGAGGTCTCGGCGAGCCCGCTCCAGGGCGTCGGCGCCGAGTGCCTCGGCGACCTCAGGGGCGTCCAGATCACCCGGGATCCCCAGGATCCCCAGGCGCGGTGCGGGCACGGCCCGGTGGCCTTGCCCCGGCCCGGACAGCGGCAGGTACAGCCACGATCCGCCGGGGTGGGGTGCGACGACGGCGGTCCCCAGTCCCAGCTCCTCCACCAGGCCGCGCACGGCCGGGGTGCGGACGGCGAAGGACTCCGCACCGGCGTCGAGGGTGAGCTCGTGGCCTTCGGGCAACGTCACGGTCCGCGGGGCCACGCATCCGCCGAGGGAATCGCCGGACTCCACCAGGGTGATCTCGTATCCCGCGCGCACCAGTTCCCAGGCGGAGAGCAGCCCGGACACTCCCCCACCGACCACGAGGGCGGTGGGGGTGACTGCCGGCCGGGAGGTCACGGCTGGATCGAGTGGATCAGGTCGACGACCCGGGTCAGGACCTCCGGATCGGTGTTGGGCGGGACGCCGTGGCCGAGGTTGACCACATGCCCCGGGGCCACACGACCGGCCTCGACGACGTCACGGACGTGGGCTTCGAGCACCTCCCACGGCGCGGGCAACAGGGCCGGGTCGATGTTGCCCTGCAGCGGGACGGTGCCGCGCCCGTCCGGGCCCGGCGTGGCACCCAGGCGGCGGTGGGCCTCGCCGAGCGGCAACCGGTAGTCGACGCCCATCACGGAGGCGCCGGCGTCGCGCATGGCCGGAAGGATCTCGGAGGTGCCGGTGCCGAAGTGCACGAGCGGCACCGGCACGCCACCACCGTCCACCAGGTCGCGGACATGGGAGAAGGCCCGCGCCGAGTGCGGCTGGACGTACCGCTGGTAGTCCGCCAGGGACAGGGATCCCGCCCAGGAGTCGAAGAGCTGGCCGGCGGAGGCTCCGGCCTCGATCTGCGCGCGGAGGAAGGCGCCGGCCGTGTTGGCGGCCCACGTGGCCAGGGCGTTCCACGTCTCCGGATCCGCGTGCATCATGGTGCGCGGCCCGAGGTGGTCACGGGAGGGGCCCCCCTCCACCATGTAGGCGGCGACGGTGAACGGCGCGCCGGCGAAACCGATCAGCGGGGTGCTGCCCAGCTCGGCCACGGTGAGGCGCACGGCCTCCCGGATCGGCTCGAGGGACTCGTCCGTCAGTTCAGGCAGGGCCGCCACATCGGCGGCGGTGCGCACCGCGTGGCCGAGCACGGGACCGGTGCCGGGGACGATGTCCACGTCCACGCCGGCCAGGCGCAGCGGGACGACGATGTCGGAGAAGAAGATGGCGGCGTCGACATCGTGCCGGCGTACTGGCTGCAGGGTGATCTCGGAGGCCAGTTCCGGCTTCAGGCAGGATTCGAGCATGCCGATGCCCTGGCGCACCTCCCGGTATTCCGGCAGTGATCGGCCGGCCTGCCGCATGAACCACACCGGGGTGCGGGACGGGGTCCCGCCGCGGAAGGCGGCGACCAGGGGGGATCCGACGGTGGATCGGGCCGGGTCGGCGGTGGCCAGCGGGTGGTCGGCGGGCAAGGGGGTGCCGGTCAGGGGTTCGGACATGACCGACATTGTCCCATTTTCCTTCCTCCGGGGTGAATCGCGTCGGCGCCGTGGTGATGACCGTGGTGATGACCGTGGTGATGAACACAGGGTGCCCTTCTTAGACCCGCCTGCCCGAAAGGATTAGAATCGGTGCATTGTGGCTTTGTTTTCCCTGGTTGCCTCGCACACCGACCTTGACCTCGACACGGTGGCGCAGCTGAGCAACGGCACCGGCGAGGTCGCCTCTGTCATCCCCGAATCCTCCGTCAGCGGTGCGGTCGTGCTGGCCACCTGCAACCGGGTGGAGATCTACGCCGAGGCCCCGGATGACCGGTCGGTCGAGCAGGCCCGGGCGGAGCTGCTCCAGGCGGTGACCCGTGGTTCCGGCCTGGCTGCGTCCACGGTGGA
This sequence comes from Citricoccus sp. NPDC079358, assembly GCF_040702545.1. NCBI lineage: Bacteria > Bacillati > Actinomycetota > Actinomycetes > Micrococcales > Micrococcaceae > Citricoccus > Citricoccus sp. NPDC079358. Next base: position 509,754 of record NZ_JBFBLI010000001.1, on the reverse strand, counting down.
GTCCTCCTTCAAGGTCCTGACCGGCGACTCCGCCGTGCGCCACCTGTTCGAGGTGGGTTCCGGCCTGAAGTCGGCCGTGGTGGGTGAACGCGAGATCGCCGGACAGGTGCGCCGCGCCCTGGGCACCGCTCAGGAGACGGGGACCGCCACCGGCACCCTGGTCAAGCTCTTCGAATCGGCCACCCGCACGGCCAAGGACGTCGGCACGCGGACCGCGCTGGGCTCGGCAGGCCGCTCCATCGTCTCCGTGGCACTCGACCTCACGGCAGACCTGCATGCGGGGGTCTCCGACGCCGAGGCCCGCGCCTTCTGGGAGCAGGCCAACATCCTGGTCATCGGCACCGGGTCCTACGCCGGCACCACCCTGGCCCAGCTGGCCGACCGCGGCGCCGCCCATGTGGGCGTGCACTCCGCCTCCGGCCGTGCGGAGGCGTTCGTGGCGGACCGCGGCGGATGGGCCATGGCCCTCGGCGGGGAGAAGATCCACGGGGCGATCGCCGAGGCGGATGTCCTGATCGGCTGCTCCGGTGGGGATCGACGGCTGGAGGCAGAAACCCTGCGCCGGCTCCGCGAGGGCGTGGAGACCCGGTTGACCGTGCTGGACCTGGCCCTCAGCCACGACTTCGACCCGGCCATCGCCGACCTGCCCGGCGTGGACCTGATCACCCTGGAATCGGTGAAGATGGCCGCCCCCGAAGGCCAGCAGGAGTCCCTCGTCGAGGCCTCCCGGCTGGTGGATGGGGCAGTGGCCGGATACGTGCAGGAACGCAAGTCCCGCAGCGCCAACGAGGCCATCGTGGCCCTGCGCAAGCACACCCAGCAGGTGCTGGAGTCCGAGATGGAGCGGGTCCGCGGCAAGCACGGCTGCACCGCCGCTGCCGAAGAGGTGGAGTTCGCCCTGCGCCGCATGGTCCGCCAGATGCTCCACGAGCCCACCGTCCGGGCCAAGGAGATGGCGGCCGAGGGCCGTCTCGAGGAGTACGAGAACGCCCTGAACGTCCTGTTCGGCCTGGAGGTCTCCGCACCCGCGGCCCCCGCCGGCCTCGAGTCCTGCCCGGCCGACGTCGCGCCGGACGCCGCCACCGGAGCCGTGGAGCCGGCCGCCGGAGCAGCCCGCATCGCCTGACAGGGCTACCGGCCGGTAGACTGGCCTGCACCGTCTGCACCTGACGAGTCATTCCAGAAAGGCATCACCGTGAGCACCTCCCCCGTGCGCCAGTCGAGGTTGCCCCGCGAGGAGCGCCGCAAGCAGTTGCTCGATGCCGCCCGGCAGGTCTTCGTCGACCACGGGTTCCACGCCACCTCGATGGACGACATCGCCGTGGCCGCCGCCGTCTCCAAGCCGGTGCTGTACCAGCACTTCCCCGGGAAGCACGAACTCTTCCTCGACCTCATGGACACCCAGGTCGACCTGCTGGGGTCCGCCATCACCGCCGCGCTGGAGTCCACGACGGACAACAAGGCCCGCGTCCAGGCCACGGTCCATGCCTACTTCCAGTTCGTGGACAGCCCGGACCGGGCCTACCGCCTGCTGTTCGACTCCGGATTGAACAACGACCCGGACGTCGCCCTGCGGATGGAGGGCCTGGACCACCGGTTCGCCGCCGACATCGCCGAGGTCATCGCCGCCGACACCACGCTCTCCGGCGAGGAGGCGCTGCTGTTGGGCCACGGCCTGGCCGGACTCGTGAAGTCCTCCGCACGGCACTGGGCGGGACAGGCCGGCGACGATGCGCGGCCAGACCTGGAAACGGCGGCCGACCTGGCCTTCCGGCTGGCATGGCGCGGCATCAGCCGCTTCCCCAAGGAACGCTGACGGTCTGCTGGCGGACGGTCACGGACGGATAGGTCGCGGACCGTTACGCCCGTGGCCGAAGTCGGCTCCGCCCCACCGCGCAGCGATCGGTGATCCTCTAGTCTGCTGTCGGACCAGTAATCGCCGGACCACGGAACCCCGTGGGCGCCGGCCCCCGTGACCAGAAGGAGACAGGCATGGAAATCCGCATTGGTGTTCAGAACGTGGCCCGCGAAGTCGTCATCGAGTCGGACGCCACCAACGAGGACGCCGCCCGCCTGGTGTCCGACGCCCTCTCCGATGGCGGCACCCTGCGTCTGAAGGACACCAAGGGCCGCCTGGTCCTGGTGCCCGCGGCCATCATCGGCTACGTCGAGATCGGCACCGAGACTCCACGTCCGGTCGGCTTCGTCCCGACGCCGGGTTCCTGACCTCTTTCTGACCCCCTTCTCACCTCTTCCTGACCCCTTCCTGACCCCTTCCTGGCCCCGGCGCCACGCGCCCGGGCCTGAGCGCCCCGCAGTGGGGCGGACGCCACCCGTGACGTCCGCCTTCACGGCGGGGCGTCTTCTCGTGGTGGGCACACTCGGCAACACCACCGCCGCCGGATAGGGTGAGGCCGTGGCCCACTACCATCTGGATCTCGCCCGTTCCGCCGCCCAGACCGAGCTGGCCCGCCGCTTGGCCGCCCTGCGGGAGGAGTTCTCGCTGCCGGCCGGATTCCCACCCGAGGTGCTGGCGGAGGCGGACCAGGCCTCGGCGAACGCCGTGAACCGCCTTCCGGTCCATGACCGGACGGATCTGCCCTTGCTCACCATCGACCCGCCGGGCTCCACCGACCTGGACCAGGCCGTCCACGTGCAGCGTGGTTCCCGCGGCCAGAGGGACGGATTCACGGTCCATTACGCGATTGCCGATGTCCCGGCGTTCATCGCACCTGGGGGTGCGCTGGACGCCGAGACCCTGCGCCGAGGACAGACGGTCTATCTGCCGGACGGGCGAATCCCGCTGCACCCGGAGGTCATCAGCGAGAACACCGGATCGTTGCTGCCCGGTGTGGACCGCGGCGCGTACCTGTGGACGTTCGCCCTGGACCGGACCGGTGCGGTGACCTCCACCTCCGTGAAACGTGCCCTGGTGCGGAGCCGGGAACAGCTCACCTACCAGCAAGCACAGCGTCGGATCGACTCCGGTGGCGCTCCCGAGTCCACGCTCGCCCTGCTCAAGGAGGTCGGACTTCTGCGGGCCCGGCTGGAGACCGACCGCGGCGGAGCAAGCCTGCGCCTGCCGGAGCAGGAGATCACGGCCACGGATCACGGCTATGAGGTCCTGACCGCCCCTCCGCTGGACGTGGAGGACTGGAATGCGCAGGTCTCGTTGATGACCGGCATCGCCGCGGCGCACCTCATGCTCGACGGCGGCGTGGGCCTCCTCCGCACCATGCCGCCGGCAGACCCGGCGGCGGAGTCGAGGTTCCGGGCCCGGACGCGGGCCCTCGGACATCCGTGGCCACAGGACCAGCCATACGGTGAATACCTGCGGACCCTGGACATCACGCAACCACAGGAGCTGGCCATCATGCACGCGGCAACCTCCCTGTTCCGCGGCGCCGGATACACCGCCTTCGACGGCGACACGCCCGACGTGACCGACCAGTCCGCGATCGCGTCCCCCTACGCCCACGCCACCGCGCCCTTGCGACGGTTGGTGGACCGGTTCGTCCTCGCGACCTGCCTGGCCCTGGAGAACGGCGAGGAGGTGCCCCAGAGCATCCGCGGCCTGCTCCCGAGCCTGCCCGCGGCCATGAAAGACTCCTCCCTCGTGACGTCCCGGGCCACCAATGCCGCACTGGACCTGGTCGAGGCGGCGTCCCTGCACGGGATGGAGGGCCAGGAGTTCAATGCCGTGGTCATCTCCGCGCCGAGTTCCGAACAGGCCGAGAAGGCTCGTCGCGAGCGGCGTCAGCCCTGGGGCGAGATCCAGGTGGAACAGCCCCCGGTCCTGGCCCGCTACGAGGGCCAGGCCGAGGCCGGGCAGCGCATCCGGGCGGTGCTCATCACCGCCAACATGGCCACCCGCACCGTGCTGTTCCGGGTGGCCGGCCAGACACCCCGGCCACAGCCCTCGGAGGTCCTGGGAGGCGCACTCGCACCGGAAGATCAGGCGGACCCGGTAGACTGACCCCATCAAGGATGACCGATCGCATTGTTCATCTGCGTTCACCTTCGTGATTTGACTCTCCGGATCCGGCACGCGCCCTGACGGGCCAGACCGAATCCAGGGCCCATCCCCTCGATGCCGGCCTTGCACTTCCCGCGATCGGCTCCACCATGGACGCACGGCGTCCGGCCGATCCGCGCCGCCCCGCAGCTAGCCGAGCTAGCCGGAGCCAGGCACCGGAGTGCACTGGAACCAGTGCCATCGCGCCGAGCCGCCTTGCCTGAATGACGGGACCGAATTTTCCCCATGACTCCTGAACAGAAGATCTCCGCGGACAACGACATCGACACCGAGGACCTGGCCACCTCCCAGATCGAGACGATCGAGGTGGAGGACTCCATCGACATCGCCGAGGCCAACGAGCCCGTGGCGGAGAAGACCTTCGCCGACTTCAAGGTCCGCCCGGACATGGTCGAGGCCCTCGCCGAGAAGGGCATCACCCACCCCTTCCCCATCCAGGCCATGACCCTGCCGGTCGCCCTGGGCGGGCACGACATCATCGGCCAGGCCAAGACCGGCACGGGCAAGACCCTCGGCTTCGGCCTGCCGGCCCTGCAGCGGGTGGTGGGCCCGGGCGAGCCCGGTTTCGACCAGCTCGACTCCCCCGGTGCGCCGCAGGCGTTGATCGTGGCCCCGACCCGCGAACTGGCCAACCAGGTCGCCCAGGACATCACGACCGCCGCCTCCAAGCGTTCCGTGCGCATCGCCACCATCTACGGCGGCCGGGCCTACGAGCCCCAAATCGAGGAGCTGCAGCGCGGCGTCGAAGTCGTGGTCGGCACCCCCGGCCGCCTCATCGACCTGATGCGCCAGCGTCACCTGAACCTCAAGCTCGTGAAGATCGTGGTGCTGGACGAGGCCGACGAGATGCTGGACCTCGGCTTCCTGCCGGATGTGGAGACGCTGCTCTCCGCCGTCCCGGAGGTCCGCCAGACCATGCTCTTCTCCGCCACCATGCCCGGCCCCGTGGTCGCCATGGCCCGCCGGTACATGACGCAGCCGACCCACATCCGCGCCGCTGACCCCGACGACGAGGGCATCACCAAGAAGGACATCCGCCAGCTCGTCTACCGCGCACACCACATGGACAAGGATGAGCTCGTCGCCCGCGTCCTGCGCGCCGAGGGCCGCGGCAAGACGATCATCTTCACCCGCACCAAGCGCACCGCAGCGCGCGTCTCGGACGAACTGGCCAAGCGCGGCTTCGCCGCCGGTGCCATTCACGGCGACCTCGGCCAGGGTGCCCGCGAGCAGGCCCTGCGTGCCTTCCGCGGAGACAAGGTCGATGTGCTGGTCGCCACCGACGTGGCCGCCCGCGGCATCGACGTGGACGATGTCACCCACGTGATCAATTTCCAGTGCCCAGAGGACGAGAAGACCTACCTGCACCGCGTGGGCCGCACCGGCCGCGCCGGCAACAAAGGCACCGCCGTGACCCTGGTCGACTGGGAGGACATGCCACGCTGGGGTCTGATCAACAAGGCCCTCGGACTGGACGTCCCCGAGCCGCCGGAGACCTATTCCTCCTCGAAGCACTTCTTCGAGGACCTGAACATCCCGAAGGGTTCCAAGGGCCGCCTGCCCCGGGACCAGCGCACCAAGCTGGGCCTGGAGGGCGAGACGCTCGAGGACCTCGGCGGCCCGGGTGCGAAGCCGGACGGCCGCGGTGACCGCGGCGGCCGCAGCGCAGGTCGTGGGGACGGCCGTGAGGGCGGGCGCGACGGCGGCCGGTCGGGACGCGGTGGACGCGGCGGGCGCAGCGCTGGTCATGAGGGCGGCCGGGGCCGCGGACGCTCCGGAGAGGGCCGTGAGCGTTCGGGCGAGGACCGCCGGGAGCGTGTCCCGCACGAGGGCGACTCGGCTGAGACGCGCTCCGCGGGTGCGGGCCGGCGTCGTGGTATCGCCGACGCCTCCGGGACGACCGCCGAGGGTGGCGCCACGCGCAGCCGCTCGCGGAGCCGATCCCGCACGCGCCGCAAGAACGGCAACGTGGTGCAGGGTGGCGAGGCCACCGGCGGTCAGGCACCCTCCGCCGAGTGACCGCTCAACCGTGCACGCCTCACCGAGCGCCGACACCTCGGCACTGTGACCGGCCCCGGGACCGTGACCGCTGTGCATGAGTTCCGGCCGGACGGCCCCAATCTGGTGGTGGGGGCGGAGAACCTCGAGTTCCTGCCCTCACTGCCGGACGGCGCGTTCACCCTGGTCTACCTGGATCCGCCGTTCAACACGGGGCGGACCCAACGACGTCAGCAGATGTCCATGGTCCGTGCGGCCGCCGGGGAATCGGACCGGGTCGGCTTCGGCGGGCAGAACTACAAGACCATCAAGGGCGCCCTGGCCTCCTACGACGATGCCTTCGCCGACTACTGGGAGTTCCTCGAGCCCCGGTTGCGCGAGGCCTGGCGGCTTCTGGCCGATGACGGCACCCTCTACCTGCACCTGGACTACCGGGAGGTGCACTACGCCAAGGTCATGCTGGACGCGATCTTCGGCCGGGAGTGCTTCCTCAACGAGATCATCTGGGCCTACGACTTCGGCGGCCGGTCCAAACGGAGGTGGCCGAGCAAGCACGACACGATCCTGGTCTACGTCAAGGACCCCGACGGCTATTGGTTCGACTCCGAGGAGGTCGATCGGGAGCCGTACATGGCGCCCGGGCTCGTGACCCCGGAGAAAGTCGCCCGCGGCAAGCTGCCCACCGATGTCTGGTGGCACACCATCGTCTCCCCCACCGGCAAGGAGAAGACCGGCTATCCGACCCAGAAGCCGGTGGGCCTGCTCAAGCGGATGGTGGCCGCGTCGACCCGCCGGGACGACTGGGTGCTCGACTTCTTCGCCGGCTCCGGCACGCTCGGGGCCGCCGCGGCCGCACTCCAGCGGCGCTTCGTGCTCGTGGACCAGAACCCCGAGGCCCTCGAGGTCATGCGCCGCCGGCTGGCCGACCACCTCTGATCACCGTGCACCTGTCAGAATGGCGTGATGGCCGACCCTGACGCGTTCCACCCCACCCGCCGGAGCCTCCAGCTGAGTGTGAGTGGCGAGCAGGCCCGGATCCTCCCGGACGAGCACGACGACGGCTGGGTGCTGGAGATCGGCGGGGCGGTCCAGTCCCATGTCGACCTGCACGACCCCACCCGGATCCGCTATGAGTACCTGCGCCGGGTGGCCAACGTCCTCGATGCCGGCTGGCCCCGTTCCCGGCCCTTCCGCATCCTCCATCTGGGCGCCGGTGCGCTCACCCTGCCCCGGTACGTCCAGCACACTCGCCCCGGGTCCGTCCAGACGGTGGTGGACCTCGACCGCGAGCTGCCGACGTTGGTCTGCTCAGCACTGCCCCTGCCCGAGGGCACGGACCTCACCGTGGTGATCGGCGACGCGCGTGACGCGCTTCTGCGCCTGGAACATCAGACGTTCGACGCCGTCATCCTGGACATCGACACCGCGGCGGACGCCGCCGGGCACCTCACAGGCCGCCAGTTCTATGGTGAGCTGCTGGAACGCCTCGCCGATCCCGGCGTCCTGCTGGTGAACATCGGGGACGACACGGGCCTGCGGTTCCTGGCCCGGCAGGCCCAGGCCCTGGAGAGCGCCGCCGCGACGGCTGGACTGACCGGCACCTGGACCCTGGCCGACGCAACCATGCTGGACCGCCGGCAGGCCGGCAACGCGGTCCTGGCCGCCGGCAGCGCTCTCGATGGACAGGACCAGGCGGACCTCCGCACCGGGCTGCTGGCGGCCGGACCGCATCCGGCGGCGGTGCTGGACCCGCAGCAGACGGCGGCCCTCGCGGCCAGGATCGGCTAAGCCACAGCCAGGATCACGGGCCACGTCACGGCCGGATGACCTCGGTCCCCGTGGCCTGCTCCTCCAGTCGGGCGACCACCTCGTCGGGAGTCGTGTTCTCGCCGATCCGGTTGGGCTTGCCGGTGCCGTGGTAATCGGAGGAGCCGGTGATGAAGAGGTCGTGTTCCAGGGCGAGGAGCCGCAGGGTGCGCCGGGCCTCGTCCGGGTTGTCCCGATGGAAGACCTCGACACCGGCCAGTCCGGCGTCGATCATCTCGCGGAACAGCTCCATGCCGATGACGCGGCCCCGCATGGACGCCATCGGGTGGGCGAAGACCGGCACGCCCCCGGCCTCAAGCACCAGGCGGACGGCGTCCACCGGGTCCGGGGCGTAGTGGCCCACGTAGTAGGGCGAGCGCGGGGTGAGGATCGAGGTGAACGCGGCCGAGCGGTCCCGGATCACGCCCGCGGTGACCAGGGCGTCGGCGATGTGCGGTCGGCCGATCGTGGCGTCCGGGGTGGCGTGGGCCAGCACCATCTCCCACGTGATGGGATAGTCCTCCCCCAGTCGCTTGACCATGCGCTGCGCCCGCATGAGCCGGGAGGTCCGGGCGCGGCCGATTTCCTCGTTGAGTCCGGACGCCAGTGGATCGTGCAGGTAGGACAACAGGTGCACGCTGATGCCGGTGTCCGAGACGCAGGAGACCTCCATGCCGGGGATGAAAGTCAGGCCCGTCTCCACGGCCGCATGGGCTGCCTCGGCCCAGCCGGCGGTGGTGTCGTGGTCGGTCAGGGCCAGGCCGGTGAGGCCGGCCCCGGCGGCGGCCCGCACCACGTCCGCGGGCGGTTCGGTGCCATCCGAGATGTGGGAGTGCGTGTGCAGGTCGAACGGCATGACCCCCAGACTAGCCAACGGCCCCGGGCTCGCGGGGAAGAATGCGGAGATGAGTGGAATGATGGAAACCATGAACGACGAAACACCCCGGCCCACCGATCAGACCGCGCCCGCCGACCAGGCCAGCGCCGCAGCCGACCAGCCCGTAGAAGACCGCGTGAACAACCGGTCCCAGAAGCCGACCTCGGACGCGTTCAAGCGGTTCATGGGCTCGAACTGGGCCCCCGCCGAGACCACGCCGGTCCTGCCGGATGCCTCGGCCCCATTCGCCGCCCGACGCCGCAAGGCCCTGTCCGAGCAGTTCGAGGGTGAACGCCTCGTCATCCCGGCCGGAGCGCTCAAGGTCCGTTCCAATGACACCGACTACCGTTTCCGCGCCCACTCCGCCTTCGCCCACCTGACCGGTTTGGGCGTGGACCACGAGCCGGAGGCCACCCTCGTCCTGGAACCGGTGGATCACGGCGCCGGTGACCATGGCGGGCACCACGAGGCCGCCCTGTACTTCCGCCCCATGGCCGGACGCGATTCCGAGGAGTTCTACTCCAACGCCCGCAGCGGTGAATTCTGGATCGGCACCCGCCCCACCCTCGGCGGGTTGCAGGCCCGCACCGGAATCCGCACCGCCGACCTGTCCGAGCTGGAGGTCGCCGTCACCAAGAATGCCGGTGCCGTGGAGATCGGCGGGGTCCGCATCCGCCTGCTGCGCGGCTCCGACCTGGACGTCGAGGCCCTGGTGGACACCTCGCGCATCAACACCGGGGTGGACCTGGAGTTCTCGGACGGCCTGGACGCCCAACTCACCGAATTCCTCTCCGAGCTGCGCCTGGTCAAGGACGGCTGGGAGATCGAGGAGCTGCGCGGCTCCGTGGCGGCCACCATCGCCGGCTTCGAGGACATCGTCCGGGTCTTGCCCGCTGCCCGCGGTCACGAACGCGGCGAGAGGATCGTGGAGGGGGCGTTCTTCTCCCGGGCCCGCCTCGAGGGCAATGACCTGGGCTATGACACCATCGCGGCCTCCGGCAACAACGCCACCGTGCTGCACTGGATCCGTAACAACGGCGAGGTGCGCTCCGGGGACCTGATCCTCGTGGACGCCGGCGTGGAGGCGGACTCCCTCTACACGGCCGACATCACCCGCACCCTGCCGGTCGACGGCACGTTCTCGCCCATCCAGCGCACCATCTACCAGGCCGTCCTCGAGGCCGCCGACGCCGCCTTCGCCGCCGTGCGGCCCGGCTTGAGGTTCCGGGACATCCACACCACCGCCATGCAGGTGCTGGCCGAGCGGCTGCACGAGTGGGGCCTGCTGCCCGTCTCCGTGGAGGAGGCCCTCTCGCCCGAGGGCCAGCAGCACCGCCGGTGGATGCCGCACGGCACCAGCCACCACCTCGGTCTGGACGTGCACGACTGCGCACAGGCCAAGCGTGAGCTCTACCTGGATGCCGAGATCGTCCCGGGCATGGTCTTCACGATCGAGCCCGGCCTGTACTTCAAGAGCGAGGACCTGGCCGTGCCGGAGGAGTACCGCGGCATCGGCGTGCGCATCGAGGACGACATCTACGTCACGGACGAGGGTGCCGAGAACCTCTCCGCCGCCCTGCCGCGCACCCCCGACGACGTCGAGGCCTGGATGGCACGGCTCCTCAGCTGACCGGCCCGGCAGGCGTTCAGTCGCGCCGCTCGGGCTCGTCCTGAGGGGTGTCCGGCTGATCCGCCTCGGGCTGGTCCACGGCCGCCCGACGTCCGTAGGCCGGCCGCTCGAAGCCGCCCGCCGACTCGCTCGTGCCGTGCTCCCCCGGCTCGGTCGCGCCGGGTGCCGCGGCGGTGTTCTGGTCCTGGTTCTGGTCCTGGTTCTGGTCGTGGTTCTGGGCCTGGGGCACGGATCCCGCGCCCGACGTCGGCCGGTCGCCCTCGACTGTCGGCGCGGCCGCACCGTCGACGGGACGGCTGCGGTCGGAGCGGCGTCCGAGGCCACCACGGCCGCGCCGGCCCGACGTCTGCTGGTCCTGCCGATTCCGCTGGTCCTGCTGGTCCTGCTGGCCCTGCCGATTCCGCTGGTCCTGCTGGCCGTAGGACGGGGCCTCGAAGGACGCCGCCGCCTGGCTGCCCGGAGCGTTCTTGGCGGCATTCTCGCTGAGGATGCGTTCCTGGACGGCCTTAGCCTCGTCCTCCGGCAGCCGCACCCCGTATTGGGGGCGACCGTCCGGCAGGTCCGGGAACGTGCCGTTGCGGGAGGGAGCCTCTGACTCCGGTACCGACGGCACCGGTGCGGTGTCAGCGGCGGGGGTGTCCGGCGTCGGGCCCTGGTGGGCGGCGGGCTCCGCAACGGGCGTCTGGTTGGCCGGAGACTGGCTGGTGGAAGACTGGCTGGCGGGGGGCTGTGGCGGGGCAGCCTGGTGGGCCGGCGGGGCGGGGGTCTGCGGTGCCGGTGCCGGGGCCGGGCCCGGGCGGCCCAGCAGTTGCTTGGCCTGGTGCGAGGTCTCGAACTCGCAGACCACGTCGAAGTTGGAGGGGACCAGCTGTTGGACCGAGTTCACGCCGCGGCCCTTGCGCAGCGCGTGGCCGATCACGCCGAAGAGCACCCAGATGGCCACGCCAAGACCCACCGTGTACAGGATCTGGAGACCGGATCCAGCGGGGTCGATCAGGGTCATCAGGATGCCGAGCATCGCACCGAAGAAAGCGCCCTGCAGGGCCGAGCGCAGAGCCACGGACGGGTAGGTCAGGCGGTTGCGGATCCGCTCGACGGTGCGCAGGTCCGTGCCGACGACCGAGACCGTGCGGACGTCGAACTCCTGCTCGGCCAGTCGGTCCACGACCTTCCGGGCCTCGGCGTAGGTGGGGAAGGACCCCAGCACCTCACCGCGGGGCAGGCCGCTGACCGAGGGGTCGGAGGACGTGGGACCGAAGAGCATGGACATGGGCTCCATTGTGCCGCTCGTGCCGGCGCGGGTCATCACGGCGCCCGGGTTCTCCGCCACCGGCGTAAGGAGGCGTGAGCAACGGCGGTGGGATGCCAGGGACCAGGGCCCGGCCCGGCCGACTAGGCTGGACGGGTGAATGCCCCGAAGATCTTCGTCGCCCGCCTGCTGGGCCTGGACGTGTTCGACCCCCTGGGTGACCGTCTGGGGCGCATGCGTGACGCCGTCGTCACCGAGCGCGGACCGGGCCAACCTCCGGTCGCGGTCGGGATCGTCATCGAGGTGCCGGGCAAGAAGCGGGTCTTCGTGCCGATGACCAGGGTCACCTCGCTGGGCGCCGGGCAGATCATCACCACCGGCCTGATCAACCTGCGCCGTTTCGAGCGTCGCGGGGCCGAGCTGATGGTGGCGGCCGACCTCTTCGACCGCCGTGTCACCCTCGCCGACGGTTCCGGGCAGGCGGTGCTGGAGGACCTGGGCCTGGAACAGCAGCGCAATGGTGACTGGCTGGTCAGTGACCTGTATGTCCGGCGGCATGCCGGCCGCAGCGCCTTCGGCCGCGTCCGGGGAGAGCATCTGCTGGTGGGGTGGGGCGAGGCCCGCTGGGCCGCCCGCGAGGAACCTCAGGGGGCGTCCAGTTTCGTGGCCGCCCACGAGGACCTCAAGGCCGCAGACCTGGCCGATGTCCTGCACGAGATGACCACCAAGCGCCGGGTTGAGGTGGCCGCCGAGCTGCAGGACGGGCGCCTGGCGGACGTGCTCCAGGAGCTGCCGGACGACGACCAGGTGGAGATCATCTCCAACCTGGACATCGAACGCGCCGCCGACGTGCTGGAGGAGATGGACCCGGACGACGCCGCCGACCTCCTCCACGAGCTCTCGGACTCCCAGCAGGAGTTGCTGCTGGAGCTGATGGAGCCCGAGGACGCGGACGACGTCCGCCGCCTGATGGAGTACGAGGAGAACACCGCCGGATCGGTCATGACGCCGGTCCCGGTCATCATGCCGCCCGAGGCCACGGTGGCCGAGGCCCTGGCGAATATCCGCCAGCAGGAGTTCACCCCGGCCATGGCCTCGCTGGTGATCGTGGCCCGGCCGCCCCTGGAGACTCCCACGGGCCGCTACCTCGGTGTGGTGCATTTCCAGCGCCTGCTGCGGTATCCCCCGCCGGAGCCGCTGGGGAACATCCTGGACAAAGACCTCGAGCCGGTCTCCGACCTCATGCCCCTGCCGGCCGTGACCCGTGAACTGGCCACCTACAACCTGACCTGCATCCCGGTGGTCAACGAGCACCACCGGGTGGTCGGTGCCGTCACCGTGGACGACGTGCTGGACCACCTGCTGCCCGACGACTGGCGCAGTATGGACGATCCTGAGGAGGTGTCCTGATGGCAGACAAGAATCCCGAGACGACCGGCCCGCGCCGTGCCGGCCTCGACACGCCGCTGGGCGCGCGAGGACGCCGCTGGCCCCGGCTGAGTCCCAATCCGGACGCCTTCGGCGAGGCCACGGAGGGCTTCGCCCGGTTCATGGGGACCCCCCAGTTCCTGCTGTGGATGACCATCTTCTGCGCGGTCTGGCTCTGCTGGAACACCTTCGCCCCGGAGACGTGGCGCTTCGACTCCGCCGCCATCGGTTTCACCGCCCTGACCCTGGTGTTGTCCCTGCAGGCCTCCTACGCCGCTCCCCTGCTGCTGCTGGCGCAGAATCGCCAGGACGACCGGGACAAGGTCTCCTTGCGTGAGGACCGCAACCGCGCTGAACGCAACCTCGCGGACACCGAATACCTGACCCGCGAGCTGGCCGGCCTGCGCATCGCGCTGCAGGATGTGGCCACCCGTGACTTCGTGCGCTCGGAGATGCGCGATGCCGTCGCCGAGATCACCGAGGAACTCAAGGACGAGGTCCGTGAGAAGATGCGTGCCGAGATCCTGGCCGAGATGGATCAGCATCCCGACGCCGGCCCGGTGCCGAAGCCGGCCGGATCCGGCTCCCGGAAGCACAAGAAGAAGAAGAACCGACCCAGCCGCGAGGCCCGCGAACGCATCGAGGGCGACGAGGACGGCCCCCAGACCACCACCTTGGCCCTCATGGCCGCAGAGGAAGCCGACGGGGACGCAAGGGCCGAGCAGACCGGCCCGGCTGACCTCGCTGATCCGGCTGATCCGGCTGAGTCACCGAACAACCCCAAGGACACCCCCTCCGCATGACCGATACCCCCGACATCCCCACTGACACCACCGGCGCCCCCGGCACCACAGACACCACCGACACCTTCGACACCCCCGCGCTGACCACGGACCTGGAACGGGCCGCCTGGGCCCGGCTCGGCTCAGTCCTGGACCCGGAGATCCGGCGCCCGGTCACCGAGCTGGGCATGGTTGCCTCAATCACCGAGACCACCGAGACCACCGAGTCAGCCGAGTCAGCCGAGTCAGCCGAGTCAGCCGAGTCAGCCGAGTCAGCAGAGCCAGCGGAGCGAACAGCGTCAACCGAGTCGGCCGCCAGTGCGTCCGGCACCGGACATCTCACCATCGGCATCCGCCTGACCATCGCCGGCTGCCCCCTCCGGGACACCATCACGCAGGACGTGGAACGGGCCCTCGAGGGACTGGACGGATGTACGGGGGTCGAGGTCGTCATGGCGGTCATGACCGCCGAGCAGCGTGCCTCGCTCAAGGAGCTGCTGACCACCGGCCGCCCGAAAAACCAATTCGAGAAGGGCTCGCTGGCCCGGGTCTACGCGGTCGCCTCCGGCAAGGGCGGCGTCGGCAAGTCCACCGTCACGGCCAACCTCGCCACCGCCCTGGCTGAGCGGGGCCTCTCCGTCGGACTGGTGGACGCTGACATCCATGGCTTCTCCATCCCCGGCCTGCTCGGCACCACGGCCAAGCCGACCCGGGTGGACGAGATGATCCTGCCCCCGGTGGCCCAGGGCGTGAAGGTCATCTCGATCGGCATGTTCCTCGACGCCGACCGGCCGGTCGCCTGGCGTGGGCCCATGCTGCACCGGGCCCTCGAGCAGTTCGTCACGGACGTCTACTGGGGCGACCTCGATGTCCTCCTGGTCGACCTGCCGCCGGGCACCGGGGACATCGCGATCTCGGCCGCCCAGCTGCTGCCGACCTCCGAGCTGCTGATCGTCACCACGCCGCAACAGGCGGCGGCCCAGGTCGCGGCCCGGGCGGGCGAGCTCGCGGAACAGACGGGCCAGCAGGTCGCCGGTGTCATCGAGAATATGGCGGCCATGACCCTGCCGGACGGCACTGTCCTGGACCTCTTCGGCTCCGGCGGTGGCCAGACCGTCGCCGACCGGCTCACCGGCTCCCTCGGTCATGCGGTGCCGCTGTTGGGCTCGGTCCCGTTGGACCCCCTGTTGCGCGAGGACGGCGACGGCGGCACCCCGGTGGTCCTGGAACATCCGGACTCCGCGTCGGGCACGGAACTGCGCCGCATCGCCGGTGCCCTGGCCGTGAGACCACGCGGGCTCTCCGGCCTGAAGCTGCCGGTCACACCACGGGACTGATGGGGTCTGCCGCGCGGCCCGGCTACGTGGCGTCGACGTCGAAGGGCGCCGGGTCTCGCAGAACACCTGTCCCACTCGACGCGGCTGACGCCACGGCGGCCCCGGTCGGCTGACCGGCTGCCGCTGTCTCGTCGCCGCTGCCACTGCCACTGCCACTGCCACTGCCACTGCCACCCGTACCGGTGCTGCCACGGGAGTCGCCCGGAGCTTCCGCACGGTCCCGTTCGTTGACGCGGTCGCCGGTCTGAGAGGTCTCGCCGTCCAAGGCACCCGAGCGTGCGGCGGGCAGGGCCGTCGAACGGCTGGAGGTCTTGCCGAAGAACAGGGCTCGGGGATCCATGTCCTTGAGATCCTCGCGCAGTTCGTCGCGCTGGGAGCGCACGGAGTCCAGTCCACCGCGGAAATCGCCCCGCCCGCTCCGGGCCACCGTGCCGGACCCGCCGGGGGCACCAACCACGCCGGCCGCGCCGGCCGCACCCAAATCGGAAGTGCCCCCGTCCACGGGGTCGGCCAGGGCGTCCTTGATGATGCGGCGGGGGTCGTACTGCCGGGGGTCGTACTTCTTCCAGTCGATCTCGTCGAAGTCGGTGCCCGTCTCTTCCCTGAACTGGGTCTTGGCGCCTTCGGCCATGCGCCGCAGGTTGCGGATCCATTCGGTGAGCTTCCGCGCGTACTCGGGGAGCTTCTCCGGTCCGAGGATGAGCACGGCCAGCAGGGCCAGGATGATCAGCTCAGCGCCGTTGATACCGAAGGTCACAATTCCTCAGCCTACCCGAGCGGCAGGACGTCACCGGAGGCGGTCAGAGGGCCCGTCCTGTGCTCGTCCGTCATCTGCCCGTGCCGAACTCGGCAGCGGTCATCGGGTGTCATCCTCGGGCTCTTCCATCCAGGGCAGGAGTCGCTCGAATCCTCGGGCCAGGCGTTCCGCGGGCCGTTCTTCGGGCGCCTCCCCCGCCTGGACGCGGGACCGTTCCGAAATGACCACCAGCGTCATCACGCGTTCGGCCCGGTCCACAGGGAGGTCTGAATCCACCGTGTAGGAGGCATTCGCGGTCTGCGCGGTGGCTGTCCACGTGCCGTCGCCCAGATCGAGGACGGACATCTCCACGCCGACGGGCAGGCTGCGGGTCTCCCCGGTCGCGGCCACGGTGGCGGCCCAGGCTGCGGCGCGGGCCTCCCCCTGCGCCAGTGGGCAGCCGGGGATCCCCGCGTCCGCGCCCAGCGAGCGGCACTCGTGCAGCACGAGTGAGGCTTCCTCGCCCTGGAGCGACATCACCACCTCGGCGGTCTCCTCCTCCACAGTCCACCCCGTGGACTCATGGCGCAGCCCCAGTCCATTCAAGGAGGGGACGTTCCACCCCAGTCGCCGCAGGTCGGTGACCATCTCCGGGGTCAACGCGATCGTCTCGGCCAAGGCGACTCCGGCGAAGACCTTGCCCTCAGCCGGATTGACGGACCCCGACGGGGACGGGAGGGAGGGTGCCAGTGCCGGTCCCCCCACGCCGGCCGGCGACAGCACCGCGGAACCAGTCGAATCGTCGGTGGCGCCCGTGCTCGGGGCGCCGGCCTCGGCGTCCGCAGCACCGGCACTCCCGGCGCCCGGCGACCCGGACGGCGCAGGTGATGCGCCGGCGTCGGGCTCTGCCGTGGAGGAATTCACGGAGGCGGACGGCAGGAGCAGGTTCTCACCGGTCTCGGGACCGGCGACGGCCTCCGGATCACCGGCGATCCAAGCCGTGGACAGCACCACCGCGGCAGCCAGGCCGACGGCTCCCAGTCCCATGACCACCTTCCAGCCGGCCACACCTTCTCGTTCCTCCAGCACAGGAGGCACGGCGGTGTGGGACCCGGACCCGGGACCTCCCGCGTGGGGCGTCCAGGTGGAGGGCGACGGCGGCACCGCCCACGGCGATGCCGGCGAGGTCGGGCCGGACGCGGACGACGGCGAGGAGGGGGCCGACGAGGATGAGGAGAGCGAGGAATGCGTCGAGGCAGCCGTGGTGAGGGGCGACAAGGAGGAGGCGGCCCGCAGGATGCGTTCGCGCTGCTCCACCTCGCGACGGCATGCGGCACACTGCTCGAGATGGAGGGAGATCCGCTCGCGGGCGGCCGGGGAGAGGGCATCCTCCACGTAGGAGTCGAATCGTGCCCGGGGATGGAAGACCGCCATCAGCGCGGGCCCTTCCCTCCGGAGATGTGTGCGGGGAGCGGCACGAAGGGGGTGATGCAGGGGGGAATGATCACGGCAGTCGACTCCTTTCCGTACCCATCCAGTCTGGCCCCTTTTGCTGTGAGGAGCCTGAGCATGGGAGCGTGTCGTTTGAATCGCCGTAGACTGGATTGCCGGTCGGCACCCCCGACTCCCCCGCCGCACGAGAGAATCGAGCACGCCCCATGAAGGCCCTGAGCCCCCACCAGACGGACAAGCATGCCAGCTGGGCATTCGCGGAGTCCCGTCCGGCCGAGGACGACGTGCTCCTGCGGGCCCGGGAACGGTCCTCGGACCTGGGAATCGTGCCGGTCACCGAGGGCACCGCCGCCCTGCTGACCGTCTTGGCCGCCACCCGCTCCCCCGCGACCCTGGTGGAGATCGGTACCGGCGCCGGCGTCTCCGGCATCGCCCTGATGCGCGGTCTCACCCGGGACGCCATGCTGACCACCATCGACCCCGATGCCGAAGCCCTGCGTGCGGCCCGCGAGGGGTTCGCCGAAGGCGGGTTCCCCGCCAACCGCACCCGCATGATCACGGGCCGGGCCCGCACCGTGGTCCCGCGGCTCAACAGCAAGGCCTACGACCTGGTGCTCCTCGATGCGGACAAGGCCTCGCTGGTCTTCCACGTGGAGCAGGCCGCCCGGCTGCTGCGACCCGGGGGTCTGCTGATCGTCAACGACGCCCTCGACGAGGACCGTGTCCCCAAGCCCGCCGTCCGGGAGGCGTCGACCGTGGCTGCCCGGGAGGCCGGCAAGCTGCTGCGGGATGATGAGACCTGGCACTCCGCGCTGGTCCCCACCGGGTCCGGCGTGCTGTTGGCCGTGCGCCGCTGACCACCGAGACCATCACCGCCCGGATCCCGTCCGGGCAGGGGAAAGCCCCCGGATCCACCGCCGTCGAGCCGTGGATCCGGGGGCTTTCTGGTACGGGGCCTGCAACGCCGGTCAGGAAAGTCAGGCGTCGGTGACGCCGACGAGGCACTCCTTGAGCGCGTTCGCCTCATCCTTGTTGAGTTCAAGCACCAGGCGGCCGCCGCCGTCGATCGGCACGCGCATGATCAGGCTCCGGCCCTCCTTGGTCACTTCCATGGGACCATCCCCGGTACGAGGCTTCATGGCTGCCATCTGTGTTCCCTTCTCGATGCGGTCCCCCTCATCACAGCGAGGCCGCAAGACTATACGTGCGGTCGCCAGAGCTAAAGGCATCCCCTGGCGACCCGCGGAGCGCTTGACACCCCTATTATTCCGGATTCGGCCCGGTGCTGCTAATCACACGACGTCATCTGCACTTTTGCCGGGTATTCTCCCCGGCAGCTGACGCAGTCTCGCGATTTCCGCATCCCGCTCGGCCAGAGCGCCGGACAGCGTCTCGAGCACCTCGTCGACCTGATCCATGCGGTATCCGCGCAGCCCGGGAGAAAAGCGCAGTGCCTCCACGTCGCCCGCCTCCGGAGCCGGAGGCAGCAGGACCGGCGGCAGGGCACGCACGGGCTCGGACAGCGGCGCTGCGAACCCCGTGGTGCCCGTGACGGCCAGGGCAAGAAGCCCCACCACCACGACGGCGGCCACCAGCACCAGCACCATGAACACGTTCACTGGGGATCACCCGTCGCAAACCCGTGGTCCGCCGCGATCCGCTGGTGGTCCGGGTCCCAGTCCTCCCGGTCCGGCCAACGCCCGCCGGCCACCGTGTTGAGCACCAGGTGCACGGCCTCTTCCGGGGTGTCGGCCAGCTGGAGCAGACTCACGTCGGCGGGATTGACCATGCCGCGCTCGACCAGGCTGTCCCTGATCCAGCCCACCAACGGGCCCCAGAAGTCCCGCCCCAGCAGCACCACCGGAAAGGCGGTGACCTTCCCGGTCTGGACCAGGGTGAGGGCCTCGAACAGCTCGTCCAGGGTGCCCAGCCCACCGGGGACCACCACGAATCCCTGGGAGTACTTCAGGAACATCACCTTGCGCACGAAGAAGTAGCGGAAGTCGACGCCGAGGTCGACCCAGTCGTTCATGCCCTGCTCATGGGGCAACTCGATGCCCAGGCCGACGGACAGCCCGCCGGCCTCCTTGGCGCCGCGGTTGGCCGCCTCCATGGCCCCAGGCCCGCCTCCGGTGACCACACTGAAACCGGCCTCGGCCAGACGGCGCCCCACCTCGCGGGCCTGCTCGTACTCCGCCGCGCCCGGTCCGGTGCGCGCGGACCCGAACACGGAGATGGCGGGCCCGAGGTCCGCCAGGGCGCCGAAGCCCTCGACGAACTCGCCTTGGATCCGCAGTACCCGCCACGCGTCCGTGGTGGTGGACTGCCGTTCCGAGGACCGGGGGTCGTCGGAACGGAGCAGCAATTGGTCGAAGGTCGGACCGGCGGCGGCAGCACCGCGCAGGGTTTGGGGGCCGCGCCGGATGCGCGGGGCGGAGGCGCCCGCATCGCCGTGAGGTGACATGGGCCCAGCCTATCGCCGCACCGGGACCCGCGGTCCCGGACCGAATCGCGCAAGAAGTGTTTCAGAAAGGCAACGATTGGATTAAAAGGGCCCTGACGACCACCTCCTGATGATCTGGCCTGACCTTGTCCTATAGTCTCTCCCCTATGACGCAGAGCACACCGGCCCCGACGGATCCCCCCGCAGCCGACTCCCCCGCGAAGCGAGCCCTCGTTGAACTCGACAACGTCAACAAGCACTTCGGTTCGTTCCAGGCCCTGAAGGACATCAACCTGACCATCCCCGAGGGACAGGTGGCGATTGTCATCGGTCCCTCCGGCTCCGGCAAGTCCACGCTCTGCCGCACCATCAACCGCCTCGAGACCATCGATGAGGGCGGCACCATCCGCATCGATGGGAAGCCGCTCCCCGCGGAGGGCAAGGGCCTCGCCCAGTTGCGCGCCGACGTCGGGATGGTGTTCCAGTCCTTCAACCTCTTCGCCCACAAGTCGATCGTGGAGAACGTGACCCTGGGACCGATCAAGGTCAAGGGCGTCAAGAAGGCCAAGGCCAAGGACGAGGCCATGGCTCTGCTGGAACGCGTCGGAGTCGCGCAGCAGGCCAAGAAGATGCCCGCCCAGCTCTCCGGCGGCCAGCAGCAGCGCGTCGCCATCGCCCGCGCGCTGGCAATGAGGCCCAAGGTGATGCTCTTCGACGAGCCGACGTCCGCCCTGGACCCCGAGATGGTCCAGGAGGTCCTGGACGTCATGGTCCAGCTGGCGCACGAGGGCATGACCATGGTCGTGGTCACCCACGAGATGGGCTTCGCCCGCAAAGCCGGTGACCGCGTCATCTTCATGGACCAGGGTGCCGTCCTCGAGGACACCGACCCGGAATCGTTCTTCATGAATCCGCAGCACCCCCGCGCCAAGGACTTCCTCGGGAAGATTCTCACCCACTGACCAACACCGTCACCACATCTTCACCCGCATCACCGCACCCATCATCAGTACCGCCTCTGGAGGAACAATGCGCAAGAAGCTCCTTTCCACCGCCGCCATCGCCGCGTCGGCCGCCCTCGTCCTGTCCGCCTGCTCACCGTCCTCCACCGAGGAGGGTGGCGAGTCCGGCGGCAGTGAGACCGCAGGTGGCGGCGAGTCCGTCCGCATCGGCATCAAGTTTGACCAGCCGGGTCTCGGCTTCCGCGAGGGCAACAGCGATCCGACCGGATTCGACGTGGACGTGGCCAAGTACGTGGCCACCGAGCTGGGCTACACCGAGGACCAGATCGAATGGGTCCAGACGCCCTCGGCCAACCGGGAGAACGCCCTGGAAGGCGGCGAGGTCGACATGATCTTCGCGACGTACTCGATCACCGACGAGCGCGCCGAGCGCGTGGGCTTCGCCGGACCGTATTTCGTGGCCGGCCAGGACCTGCTGGTCCGCGCCGACGACACCGAGATCACCGGCCCGGAGGACCTGGAGGGCAAGAACCTGTGCTCCGTCACCGGCTCCACCTCCGCCCAGACCATCCAGGACGAGTACGCCGAGGGCGTGGAACTGGTGGAGCAGGGCGGCTACGCCGAGTGCGTGACCTACCTCGAGTCCGGCCAGGTGGACGCTGTCACCACCGACGACATCATCCTCGCCGGCCTCGCCGCGACCCCGGAGAACGCCGGCAAGTTCAAGGTCGTGGGCAACGCCTTCACCGTCGAGCGCTACGGCGTCGGCATCCCGAAGGGTGCTGAGGAGTGCCAGGCCATCAACGATGCCATCACCAAGATGAAGGACGAGGGCGCCTGGGAAGAGGCCCTCACCGCCAACACCGAGGGCACCGGGTACACACCGGACGAGGAGTTGAACAACGGACCCGAGGCGGAGCTGGAATCCTGCGAGGCCTGATCACCACCACCGCACCGTGACGCGGCGGTGAGCCGGGCACCCGCCCGGCCCACCGCCGTCGTCTCCCTCAGGCCAGCACCCGCAGCTCCCCCCAGCTGCCGGCCTCCGACCCAGGAAGCTCATGAACGGATTCCTCGAACTCTTCGCCGACTATGACATCCTCGGCGCCTTCTGGATGAATGTCCGGTTGACGTTTCTGGCGGCCATCGGCTCCTTCATCCTCGGCACCCTCCTGGCCATCTTCCGGATCTCTCCCGTCGGCTCCCTCCGGAGTATCGGCACGGCCTACGTGAACACGGTCCGCAACACCCCGTTGACCATCATCATGGTGCTCGGCGTACTGGCCGTCTGGGGCCAGCTGCAGATCACGTTCTCCTCGGACTTCGACCTGAACTTCTTCGTCTACGCCGTGATCTCGTTGACCCTCTACCATGCGGCGTTCGTGTGCGAGGCGATCCGCTCGGGCGTCAACACGGTTCCCCTCGGCCAGGCCGAGGCCGCGCGGGCGATCGGGCTCAGCTTCCTCCCGGCCGCCCGCCTGGTGGTGCTCCCCCAGGCCCTGCGCGGCGCGATCACGCCGCTGGGCAACACCCTCATCGCCCTGACCAAGAACACCACGGTGGCCGCGGCCGCCTCCGTGGCCGAGGCCTCCGGGCTGATGAGGACCATGATCGAGTTCAACCCGGACCTGATGATCTACATCTTCCTCACCATCGCGATCGGATTCTGCATCATCGTGATTCCCATGGGCATCCTGACCACCTGGCTCTCCGACAAATGGGCGGTGGTCCGATGAAGGCACAGGCCTCCGTCCTCTTCGACGCCCCGGGACCCCGGGCCCGGCGCAACATCCTGATCTCCAACGCGATCGCCCTCGCCGCGGTCCTGGTCGTGGTCATCCTCGTCCTGATGCAATTGGACCGGCAGGGTCAGTTGGCCCCCACCCAGTGGACCAACGCCCTCAACGCCAACGCGTGGACCAACTACTACCTGCCGGGCCTGCAGTTCACCCTGCAGTCCTCCGGCATCGCCGTGGTCACGGCGCTCATCTTCGGGCTGGTCTTCGGCTTCCTGCGATTGGCGCCGTTCGCCGTCATCCGCGGGGTCTCAGGTGTCATCGTCGAGTTCTTCCGCGCCGTTCCGGTGCTCGTGATGATGTTCTTCCTGTACTTCTTCTTCTCCCGCGTGGTCGCCCCCACGGGGCTGATCGCCTCCGCGGACGCGGCCTACTACGGCGTCATCGTGGGCCTGACGCTGTACAACGGGGCCGTGATCGCCGAGTTGGTCCGATCGGGCGTGCGGTCCCTGCCCAAGGGCCAGCGCGAGGCGGCGGCAGCCGTCGGCATGACGAACAATCAGTCGTTGCGGCTCGTGGAGGTGCCGCAGGCGCTGACCGCCATGCTGCCCTCGCTGCTCAGCCAGTTCGTGGTCATCCTCAAGGACTCCGCCCTGGGCTACCTGATCGGCTTCTACGAGCTGCTGCAGTATTCCCGCCAGCTGGGCTCCGGCTACTCGAACATCCTGCAGACGCTGGTGGTGGCGGCGCTGATCTTCATCGTCATCAACTTCATCCTGACGTGGTTGGCGACGAAGCTGGCCGGCACCCTGTCCTCCCGCACCGGTGGGGACACGGCGCCGGCCACCTCCACCACCATGGTGTCCACCATCGAGGTCGCCAAGTAGCACGTCAGCACGCCAACCGCCGGCCCCGAACCCGCGCCGCAGCAGATCAGGACGACGCGGACCCGGGGCCGGCGGCCGACACGAGCCACCGGCGCAGGGCGGCCAGGCAGTCGCGCACGGCACCGACCGTGACATGCTCGTCGTCCGTGTGGGCCAGCAGGGCGTCCCCGGGGCCGAAGTTCACGGCCGGCACCCCGAGCTCGGAGAACCGGGCGACGTCCGTCCACCCGTACTTCGGCATCGGCGTTCCTCCCACGGCCTCGACAAAGGCGGCAGCGGCCGGCCGGTCCAGTCCAGGTCGGGCCGAGGGCGACTCGTCGACGATCTCCACCCGGTCACGCCCGATGCCGGCCTCGGCCAGCACCGCGTACACGTGCGCATGGGCCTGCTCGAGGTCCTTGTCCGGGGCGAACCGGTAGTTGACCTCCACGGTGCAGGTGTCCGGGATGACGTTGCCGGCAGTCCCCCCGTGGATCCGGACCGCGTTCAGGCCCTCCCGGTAGTCGAGTCCCTCGACCGTGACGGTGGCGGGCCGATAGGCGGCCAGCGCCGCCAGCAGGGGCCCGGCCGCGTGGATGGCGTTCTCCCCCTTCCAGGCCCGTCCGGAGTGGGCCGCCACCCCGGGCACCGTGACGACGTAGCGATTGGTCCCGTTGCAACCGCCCTCCACCACGCCGTCGGTGGGCTCCAGCAATACCGCGAAGTCGGCCTCCACCAGCTCCGGTGCCTCGCGGGCCACCCGGGCCAGCCCCGAGTGCTCGGAGCCGACCTCCTCATGGTCGTAGAACACCCAGGTGACGTCGTGCGCGGGGAGGGGGCCGGCGTCGT
The DNA here is from genome assembly GCF_040702545.1 of Citricoccus sp. NPDC079358. Taxonomy (NCBI): domain Bacteria; kingdom Bacillati; phylum Actinomycetota; class Actinomycetes; order Micrococcales; family Micrococcaceae; genus Citricoccus; species Citricoccus sp. NPDC079358. The sequence continues at coordinate 485,567 of NZ_JBFBLI010000001.1, read as the reverse complement.
GCCCGATCCATCCGGCCAGCGCCAGCTGGACAGCCACCCCGGACTTCATGTCCGTGGCACCACGGCCGTAGAGCACGTCCGTGTCCGCCGGTCCGGCCATCCCGGCGTCGGACGCCCCGGATGCAGGCGTCAGGAGCCCGACGCCGGCCCGAGACTCCCAGCTGGAGGGCACCGTCCCGCGCGCGCCAGGGGTGGTCGGCAGCGGCACCGTGTCCAGGTGCCCGGCGAGCACCACGCGGGCTGGCAACCCGAAGTCGGTGCGCGCCACGACGCTGTCCCCGATGCGGTGAATCTCCAACCGCGGCAGGACGCGCAGGGCGGCCTCGACCGCATCGGCCAGCGGGGTCTCGTGGTCGGAGACCGAGGGAATGTCCAGCAGCGCGGCCGTCAGCGTCGCCACATCCGAGTCGAGGGGCGGCAGGACGGGGACGGGATGGCCGGAGCCGGGCCCGGCGGCGTGGCTGGTGGTTTTCATGCCCGTCAGTCTAAGTCCGGGCCAGTAGGATATTTCCCATGACTTCCACCCCCGCCCAGCCTGGTTCCAGCCTGTCCGCCGACCGTTCCGACCGTTCCGACCACGCTGACGATGCTCTGTCAGGCAGCGAGCGCACGGCCTCCGGCGTCGGGCTGGCCACGGTAGCGGACGACGGCACCGTGCTCGATGTCTGGTATCCGGCCCCGGTGCTCGGCACGGAGGGTGGCGGGCTGGAGGCCGAGCTGGCTGCGGTGGCGGTCTCCGACGCGGATCGGGGTACCCATCAGCAGGTGCACACCGTGCAGATCGATCTCGACACTGCCCCCGCTGACGCCCTGGACGCCTGGCTGCGCCTGCACCTGTTGTCCCACCGGCTGGTGCGGCCGAACACCATCAACCTGGACGGCGTCTTCGGCGTCCTGGCCAACGTGGTGTGGACGAATTTCGGCCCCTGCCTGCCTGCCGGATTCGAGACCACGCGGCTCCGGCTGCGCGCCCGCGGTCCCGTGCAGGTCTACGGCGTGGACAAGTTCCCCCGCATGACCGACTATGTGGTGCCCACGGGTGTGCGCATCGGCGATGCCGACCGGGTCCGACTTGGGGCCCACCTGGCCGAGGGCACCACCGTGATGCACGAGGGCTTCGTCAACTTCAACGCCGGCACCTTCGGCGCCTCCATGGTCGAGGGCCGGATCTCGGCCGGGGTTGTGGTGGGTGACGGCTCCGACGTGGGCGGCGGCGCCTCCATCATGGGCACCCTCTCCGGCGGAGGGTCACAGCGGATCACCATCGGCGAGCGGGTGCTGCTGGGCGCCAACTCCGGCGTGGGCATCTCCGTCGGCGACGACTCCGTGATCGAGGCCGGGCTCTACATCACGGCAGGCACCCGGGTGGCCGTGCGCATGGACCCCCGTGCCGGGTCCGCCGAGTCCACCGGGTCGACCGGGGGCACCGCCGGGCAGGCCGGCGGAGAGGGCACCCATGAGACCACCGTCAAGGCCCTCGACCTCTCGGGTGTCCCCCACCTGCTGTTCCGCCGCGACTCCTCCACCGGTCAGGTCCAGGCCCTGCCCCGCGCCGGACAGACCGTGGCACTCAACGACGCCCTGCACGCCAACTGACTCCGCGTCGCCCGACCATGCCGAATACTGCCGTGTCACGACCACTGAGCCCGTCCCGTCCGGGCCGTCGGCCAGGGGTGCTGCTCCGATGAGCAAGCGTTCCCGGCGGCGGTGGCGCGCGCTGGTGGTCCTCCTGGTCTGCCTGGCCGTGGTGACCGCCGGGGCCTGGGTGGCCTCCCGGTTCATCGATTCCTCGGAGATCCTGGTCCGGGAGCATTGCACGGCGATCGTCGGGACGGACTCCTTCAAGCTCGCACCAGACCAGGCGGCCAACGCCGCCCTGATCTCCGCGGTGTCCCTGGACCGCGGCCTGCCGGCCCGGGCCGCCTCGATCGGCATCGCCACGGGCTTCCAGGAGTCGAAGCTGCGCAACATCGACTACGGTGACGACGCCGGTCCGGACTCGCGGGGCCTGTTCCAGCAGCGGCCATCCCAGGGGTGGGGTTCCGAGGAGCAGGTCATGGATCCGGTCTACGCGGCGAACCGGTTCTACCAGGAACTCGAGGAACTGGTGCCGGACTTCGAGGACCTCGACATCACGGTCGCCGCCCAGAAGGTCCAGCGCTCGGCGTTCCCCGACGCCTACGCCGACCACGAGCCCGAGGGCCGGGCCTATGCCTCGGCGCTGACCGGACACTCCCCTGCGGCCCTGAACTGTGTCCTGAAGTCGCCGGCCGAGCCCGGAGACGCCGAGGCCATGTCCGCCGCCCTGCAGGACCAGTTGTCCTCGGCTCAGCCGCAGGTGTCCGACGACGGCCGCACGGCCACCATCCCGGCCTCCGGGACGCGTGGCTGGGCTCTCGTGCAGTGGGCCGTGGCCAACGCCGATCAGTTCGGCATCACGTCTGCCTCGTTCGGAGGACAGGGCTGGGTCCGGGCGGATCACGGCTGGGCGCCGGCCACGGGCACCGACGGCGCCGTGATGGTGACCTTCGCGGGGTGAACTGCTCCGTCGCCCTCACCGTCCGCTTTAACCCGGTGATCGTGACGAGTCACCGTGATGATCACGGTGACTCGTCACGATCGGTGGGTTAACTGCTGGGGCCTCCGGTGAACGGCTGAGACGTGCTGAGACCGGGGCGGACGCCGCCGGCTCAGCGCTGGGGGTAGTCCCGCAGCTCGTGGCCGGTGTAGACCTGGCGCGGGCGGCCGATCTTGGTGGCCGGGTCCTCGATGAGCTCACGCCACTGGGCGATCCAGCCGGGCAGACGGCCGAGCGCGAACAGCGGGGTGAACATCTTCTCGGGGAAGCCCATGGCCTTGTAGATCAGGCCGGTGTAGAAGTCCACGTTCGGGTAGAGACGGCGCTCGATGAAGTAGTCGTCCGCGAGGGCCTTCTCCTCCAGGCGCATGGCGATGTCCAGCAGCTCGTCGTTGCCGCCGAGCTTGCCGAGGATGTCATGCGCGGTCTGCTTGACGATCTTCGCGCGCGGATCGTAGTTCTTGTAGACACGGTGGCCGAAGCCCATGAGCTTCACCCCGTCCTCCTTGTTCTTGACCTTCTCCATGAAGTCCTCGGGCTTGACGCCGTCCGACTTGATGGAGCGCAGCATGTTCAGCACGGCCTCGTTGGCGCCGCCGTGCAGCGGACCGTAGAGCGCGTTGATGCCGGCCGAGATGGAGGCGAACATGTTTGCGTGCGAGGAGCCCACCAGGCGGACCGTGGAGGTCGAGCAGTTCTGCTCGTGATCGGCGTGCAGGATGAGCAGCAGGTCCAGGGCCTTGACCATGTCCGGGTCCAGCTCGTACGGCTCGGCCGGGACACCGAAGCTCTGGCGCAGGAAGTTCTCCACCAGGTTCAGGGAATTGTCCGGATAGAGCATCGGCTGGCCGATGGACTTCTTGAAGGCGTAGGACGCGATCACCGGCAGCTTGGCCATCAGGCGGATGGTGGAGATGTGGACCTGTTCCTCATCGAACGGGTCCAGGGAGTCCGCGTAGAAGGTGGACAGGGCGGAGACGGCCGAGGACAGCACCGGCATGGGGTGCGCGTCCCTCGGGAAGCCGTTGAAGAAGCCCTTGAGGTCCTCGTGCAGCATGGTGTGGCGGCGGATGTTCTGGTCCCACTCGCCCAGCTGGTCGTCGGTCGGCAGCTCCCCGTAGATCAACAGGTAGGCGACCTCGAGGAAGGACGAGTGCTCGGCCAGCTGATCGATCGGGTAGCCGCGGTAGCGGAGCACGCCCTCATCGCCGTCGATGTAGGTGATGGCCGACTTGGCGTTGGCGGTGTTCATGAAGCCGGGGTCGTACGTGACCTGACCGGTGTTCTTCAGCAGTGGTCCGATGTTCAGACCGTCGTTGCCGATGGTGGCCTTCTCGCGGCCCAGCTCGACGATCGTGCCGTCAACGGACAGCTGAGCTGAAGTGTTTTCGGTCATGGGTGCTCCCTCATGAGTTGTTCAGTGTGCGAACCACCGGAAACCATCCTCCTGGGACGGCGACCATGTGTGGTGGGGGTGGTCCAATCCAGGTCAACGCTATCAAGACGGGGACCCAGACAAGGAATCGGTGACGCTGATGGCCACCGGCGGTGACGCTGATGGCCACCGGCGGTGGCTCTGGCAGCGGCCCTGGAGGGGTCGGCCGCCGCGGCCACAGTTCAGCGCCAGGAACGCAGTCGGTCAGCCGCCCGCGCCACGGCGTCGTCGGTGGCGGTCAGCGCCACTCGTACGTAGCCGTTGCCGGCCGAGCCGTAGAAGGTACCGGGGCCCACCAGGATGCCCCTCTCGGCCAGCTCGCCGACCAGGTCCCAGCTGTCCTGCTCGGTGGGAGTCCCAGTTGCGGTCCGCAGGCCTCCGCTCCTCCGGCGGCCGTCCCGGGTCCACAAGTACAGGCCGGCCTCGGAGTGGTCCACCACGAGGCCGGCGGCCTCGAGCGCGTCCTTGAGCAGGGCGCGCCGGGCCCGGTACCGGTCCTTCTGCTCCCGCACGTGGGCATCATCACCGAGGGCTGCCGTCATGGCGGCCTGGACCGGCATCGGCACGATCATCCCCGCGTGCTTGCGGCTGTTGACCAGGGTGGACACCAGGGCGACGTCCCCGGCAGCGAACGCGGCACGATAACCGGCCAGGTTGGACTGCTTGGACAGCGAGTACACGCTGAGCAGGTTCGTGTGGTCACCGTCGGACACCTCGGGCGAGAGGATGCAGGGCACCGTGGCGGTCGGCCCGTCCTTCGGGTCCGTACTATCCACACTGTCCACGTTTTCCGCACCGGCAGCGCTGTCCCAGCGGCCCCAGCCGAGCTCGGCATAGCATTCATCGCCGGCCACCACGGCACCCACCTCACGGGCCTGCGCGACGACGGCCCGCAGGTCCTCGACCGAGGCCACCTTCCCGGTGGGGTTGGCCGGGGAGTTGGTCCAGACCAGCCTGACGCGGGCACGGGTGGCCGCATCCAGCTCCTCGAGCGAATCCGCGGCCACGGCGGTGGCGCCCACGAGCAGGGCACCGATGTCATACGTGGGGTAAGCCACGGAGGGCCGGACCACCACGTCGCCGGGGCCCAGACCCAGCAGGAGCGGCAGCCAGGCGATGAACTCCTTCGAACCGACGGTGGGGATGACGGCCTGCGGGTCCAGCCCGGGCACCCCGCGACGACGGGCGAACCAGGCGACGACGGCCTGCCGCAGCTCGGCCGTGCCCTGCGTGGTCGGATAGCCGTGCGCGTTGGCGGCCGCCGCGAGGGCGTCCTGGATGAGCGCGGGCGTGCTGTCCACGGGCGTGCCGATGGACAGGTCGGCGATCCCACCGGGGTGGGCGGCGGCGGTGGCGCGGTAGGGCGCCAGGGATTCCCAGGGGTATTCGGGCAGCGTCAGCACGGGTCGGCTCAGGATCGGTTCGTCAGGCCGAGGGCCGTCAGAGGCCTTCGGGCATCGGCTGCGGGGGCAGGGCGGTGATCAGCTCATGGTCCTTGGGGATCAGGCCCATCTTCGCGGCGCCGCCCGGAGAGCCGAGGTCGTCGAAGAACTCGACATTGGCCTTGTAGTAGTCGGCCCACTCATCCGGGGTGTCGTCCTCGTAGTAGATGGCCTCGACCGGGCACACGGGCTCGCAGGCGCCGCAGTCCACGCACTCGTCGGGGTGGATGTACAACATCCGCTCACCTTCGTAGATGCAGTCGACCGGGCACTCTTCGATGCAGGCCTTGTCCTTGACATCCACACACGGCAGGGCAATGACGTACGTCACGTGGAACCGTCCACCTTCCAGGGGGTCTGAATGGGCCCGGACATCACCGGGCCTGGGATTCTGAATCCAGTCTAGTCCCGTGCCGCCGGGTGGCGCAGGAGGGGTTGGGCCCACAGCATCGTGATGATGGCCACGACCGGGATGCCCCAGATCCACACGGTCCCGGCGATGGCCGGGCCGGGGACCACCGCGAAGGTGTAGTCGTTGGCCGCCACGGCGAAGGTGTCCAGGCCCGGCCAGTTCCCCATGGCCATGGCCGTGGTGAACGCCGCGATGGCGACGACTCCCCCGGTCCAGGCCAGCGAGGACCTCAAGGTCCACCAGAGCTGGGCGGAGGCCACCAGCAGCAGGGCCAGCACGGCGCCCCAGGGCAGGACCCAGGCGCCCTCGTCCGTGGTGGTGCCGCCGATCCAGCTGAAGTGCAGGTGCAGCACGGTCCCGAGGATCCCGACGCCGGCCCCGATCAGGACCGCGACCAGCAGCGGCACCCAGCCGCGTCGGCCGGCCGGCCGGGTGTTCCGTTCCGGGCCCGAGCGCGGCCCGACGCCCGCCGGGGGCTGCCCGGCCGGCGTCGGACCCTGCTGATGGTCCCGCAGGTCAGGAGCGGGCACGGGCGCGGGCGGCCTTGCTGCGCTCCCCGGCGTCCAGGATGAGCTTGCGGATGCGGATCTCCTCGGGGGTGATCTCCACGCACTCGTCCTCGCGGGCGAACTCGAGGGATTCCTCCAGCGTGAGCTTCTTCGGCGGGGTCAGACCCTCGAAGGAGTCGGAGGAGGCCGCACGCATGTTGGTGAGCTTCTTCTCCTTGGTGATGTTGACGTCCATGTCATCGGCGCGGGAGTTCTCGCCGACGATCATGCCCTCGTACACTTCGGCACCCGGCTGGACGAAGAACGTGCCTCGCTCCTGCAGGTTGATCATGGCGAAGGGGGTGGCGGTGCCGGAACGGTCCGCCATGAGGGAGCCCTTGTCCCGGTACTCGATCGGACCGGCCCAGGGCTCGAAGCCGTTGGCGTAGGAGGAGGCGATGCCGGCGCCGCGGGTGTCCGTGAGGAACTGCGTGCGGAAGCCGATCAGGCCTCGGGCCGGCACGTTGAACTCCATGCGAATCCAGCCGGTGCCCTGGTTCTTCATCTCGGTCATGCGGCCCTTGCGGGCGGCCATCAGCTGGGTGATCGGCCCCATGAACTCCTCAGGGGTGTCGATGGTCATCAGCTCCATCGGCTCGTGCACCTTGCCGTCGATGGTCTTGGTGACCACCTGCGGCTTGCCCACGGTCAGTTCGAAGCCCTCACGGCGCATCTGCTCCACCAGGATGGCCAGTGCCAGCTCGCCGCGGCCCTGGACCTCCCAGGCGTCGGGACGCTCGGTCGGCAGGACCTTGAGGGACACGTTGCCGATGAGCTCGGCGTCCAGACGGTCCTTGACCTGGCGCGCGGTGACCTTGGCGTTCTTGACGCGGCCGGCCATCGGGGAGGTGTTGATGCCGATGGTCATGGAGATCGCCGGATCGTCCACGGTGATCAGCGGCAAAGGCTTCGGGTTCTCGGCGTCCGTGAGGGTCTCGCCGATCATGATGTCCTCGATGCCGGCGACGGCCACGATCTCGCCCGGGCCGGCCGAGTCGATCGGCGCGCGAGACAGGCCCTTGGTGCCGAGCAGCTCGGTGATCTTCACGTTCTTCAGCTGGCCGTCCTGACGGGCCCAGGCGACCTGCTGGCCCTTCTTCAGGGTGCCGTTGAAGATGCGCAGCAGGGCCAGTCGGCCCAGGAACGGGGAGGCGTCCAGGTTGGTGACATGCGCCTGCAAGACCTCGCCCGCGGTGTAGGTCGGAGCCGGGATGTGCTCCATGATGGTGGCGAACAGCGGCTCCAGGTCTTCGCTGTCCGGCATCTCGCCATCGCCTGGCTGGGTCAGGGAGGCCTTGCCGGCCTTGCCGGAGGCGAAGACGATCGGCAGGTTAAGCACGGAGTCCAGGTCCAGGTCCTCGACCTCGTCGGAGAGGTCCGAGGCCAGGCCCAGCAGCAGGTCCATGGAGTCGGAGACCACGCCGTCGATGCGGGCATCGGGGCGGTCGGTCTTGTTGACCACGAGGATCACGGGAAGCTTGGCGGCCAGGGCCTTGCGGAGCACGAAGCGAGTCTGCGGCAGCGGGCCCTCGGAGGCGTCCACGAGCAGCACGACGCCGTCCACCATGGACAGTCCGCGCTCGACCTCACCACCGAAGTCGGCGTGGCCGGGGGTGTCGATGACGTTGAAGGTGACGGACTCGACCCCGTGGGCCGCAGCGGAGGGGCCGGAGTAGAACACGGTGGTGTTCTTGGCGAGGATGGTGATGCCCTTCTCGCGTTCCAGCTCGCCGGAATCCATCACCCGGTCCTCCACCTCGCCGTGGCTGGAGAAGGCGCCGGCCTGGCGCAGCATCGCATCCACCAAGGTGGTCTTGCCGTGGTCCACGTGGGCCACGATGGCGACATTGCGGAGGTCGGTGCGCTGGGTGAGGGTTTCAGTCATAGGGGTGCCTGTTCATCGAGGGCGGCGGGCTGGCGGGCGCCCAGAGGTTGTTAGCCGTCAAGGGCCCCGTCCGATTATACGGGACCGAGCCAATCCCCTCGCACATGCCTCGGAGCGCCCCGGCTCAGTAGGGGCGTTCCCCCAGTGACTCGAGCAGCTGACGGCGCTCAGTGCGCTTGGTCAGCTGTTCATCGGGATCCGGCACGGGGGCAGCCGAGAGCAGTCGCTTGGTGTACTCCTGGGTCGGATGGTGGAGGACCTCCTGCGTCGGCCCCTGCTCCACCTGGCGGCCGTCCTTGAGGACGAGGACCCGGTGCGCCAGCATGTCCACCACGGCCAGGTCGTGTGAGACGAACAGGCAGGCGAACTCGTAGCGGGACTGCAGCTCGGCGAACATGTCCAGGACGGCGGCCTGCACGGAGACATCGAGGGCGGACGTCGGCTCATCCGCGATCAGCACCTCCGGGTCCAGGGTCAGGGCCCGGGCGATGGAGATGCGCTGGCGCTGGCCACCCGAGAGTTCGTGCGGGAAACGGTTGACCACTGAGCGCGGCAGCTTCACCGCGTCCAGCAACTCGTAGGCGCGGTCCAGTCGCGTCTGACGGTTGCCGACGTTGTGGATGACCATCGGTTCGGTGATGACGTCACCGATCGGGAACCTCGGGTCCAGCGAGGCCGCCGGGTCCTGGAAGACCACGCCGATCCGCTTCCGCAGGGCGCGCGCATCCTTCCCGGCGAGCCGGGTGAGATCGCTGCCGTGGATCTTGAGAGACCCCGAGGCCACGGGCAGCAGCCCGAGGACCGACTTGGCGATCGTGGACTTGCCGGAACCGGACTCGCCCACGAGCCCGAGGATCTCCCCCGGTTCCACCGTGAAGTCGATGTCATGAACCACGCGGTTCTTCTTGCCCCGGTGGTCGTACTCGATGCACAGGCCCTGCGCCTCGATCGCGGAGACCGCCGTGGTCTGGGTGGAGGTCACCGGCGAGGGCTCCGCCACGCCCAGTTCAGCACCCAGTCGCGGCACGGACCCGAGCAGCCGTTCCGTGTACGGGTGCTGCGGGTTCTGCATGACCTGGTGGACCTCACCGGACTCCACGAGCTCCCCGCGCAGCATCACGCAGACCCGGTCTGCCATGTCCGCCACCACGCCCATGTTGTGGGTGATGAGCAGGATCCCGGTGTTCAGCTGGTCCTTCAGCGAGCGCAGCAGCTCGAGGATCTCCGCCTGCACGGTCACGTCGAGGGCCGTGGTCGGCTCGTCCGCGATGATGACCTCCGGCGAGCAGCTGATGGCCATCGCGATGACGATGCGCTGGCGCTGACCACCGGAGAACTGGTGCGGGTACTGCTTGAGCCGGCGCTGGGCGTCCGGGATCCCGACCATCTCCAGCAGTTCCACCGCCCGCCGGTCCGCCTCGGTGCCGTAGGCGATGCCGTGCACGTTGAGCGACTCGGTGAGCTGGTCCCCCACCGTGAGCACCGGGTTCAGCGCCGTCATGGGCTCCTGGAAGACCATGGCCGCGTGCCGGCCACGGATCTTGCGCAGACCGTTCGCGTCCAGCTTGGTGACCTCACGGTCCCCCAGCATGACGGTGCCGGTGACGCTCGCGTTGGCTGGGAGCAGTCCCATGGCCGTCGACGACGTCACGGACTTGCCGGAGCCGGATTCGCCGACCAGCGCCACGACCTCGCCGGGCTTGATGTCGAAGCTGACACCCTTGACGGCGTTGACGTCACCGAACTCGGTGTTGAAGGTGACGGAGACGTCCTGGAAGGACAGGATCGGCCTGCCGTCGCGGTCGGGGTGGCGTTGCACCAGACCCAGCGAGCCGGTCGCCGGGGACGTGCCCGACACCGGCCGCCCGGCCGTCGATGAGCCCGCGGCACCCGCGGTGCCCGGGACCTCAGTCCCGGACCGGCCGTCGTCGGGATTCTGGTTCTTCTTGCGTCCGAAGATGCTCATGGGTTTCCTATCCCGCTTCCGCCCATTAGTCCGCCGAGGCCCGTTCCGTTGATGGGCTGGCCCGGGACATCTTTGCCACCCGGCCCCGCGGTGGATCCTGTCGTCTTGTTGAGAGCCTTGTCACGCCCGGAGAAGCCGAGGAAGCCCCGCTTCCGGCCACGGGATCCCTGACGGGGATCGAAGGCGTCCCGCAGGCCGTCACCGATGAAGTTCACGGACAGGGCGATCGCCAGGATGAACATGCCCGGCCACCAGAACAGCCAGGGCCTCGTGGTGAAGGCGCTCTGGTACTGGCTGATCAGCAGGCCGAGCGAGGAGTCCGGGGGCCGGACGCCGAAGCCGAGGAAGGACAGTGAGGTCTCCAGCAGGATGGCCGCCGCGATGGCGAACGTCGCGTTGACGACGATCACGCCGATGGTGTTGGGCAGCAGGTGCCGCAGAATCACCCGTCCAGGCTTGGCGCCCATGGCCACGGCAGCGGCCACGAACTCCTTCTCGCGCAGGGACAGCACCTCGCCGCGGACGAGGCGGGCCAGCGAGGTCCACGTGACCAGTCCCAGCACCAGCGCCAGCGGGATGATCCCGCCGCCAAGTCCCGAGGACATCTGGCCGAGGACGGCGGCCAGCACGAGCAGCGGGATCACGATGACCAGGTCGGTCGCCCGCATCAGGACGGCATCGATCCAGCCGCGGAAGTAGCCGGCGAGCGCGCCGACCACGGAACCGATGACGGTGGAGACGATGCCCACGACGATGGCGATGATCAGCGACTGCTGGGTGCCGCGCATCACCAGTGCGAAGAAGTCGTTGCCGGTGGTGACCTGGCCGAAGGGGTGTTCCCCCCAGCGGATGCCCTCGCCGCCCAGCCACTCGGGCACCACGGACAGGGTGGGGACGCCGCCGTTCACCGTCGCGCCGGTCGCCGCATAGTCCTTGTCCCACCAGCCGGGGATGCCGGCATAGCCGATGGAGGTGAAGGCCAGGAGGAAGATCAGCACCAGGAAGACGGCGGAGATCATGGCGGCCTTATGGTGGCGGAAACGCCGCCTGACCAGCTGGCCCTGGCTGAAGGACTTCCCGGTCTGCTGGCGCAGCTTGGCGTCTTCTACCTCGGCCAGGTTGGCCAGGTCCACGGCCTGCTGGGAGGGTCCGTTCTCAGGGCGGGGGGTCCCGTTCTCGTTGCTCATGCGACTCACACTCGAATCCGGGGGTCGAGGACGGCGTACAGGATGTCGGCCAGCAGGTTGAAGAGCACCGCGGCGGTGCCGGTGACCAGGAAGAAGGCCATGACGGGGGCGGGGTCCACCTGTTGCAGGCCCACGCGGAAGAGGTTGCCCATGCCCTGCCAGCCGAAGACCTGCTCGGTGATCACCGCACCTCCGATGAGGCCGGCGAAGTCGAAGGCCATGATCGTCGTGATCGGGATCAATGAGTTGCGGAAGGCGTGCTTGAGGATGACCTGCCGCTCGTTCAGGCCCTTGGCGCGGGCCGTGCGGATATAGTCCTGCTGGCTGACCTCGAGCATCGAGGCCCGTGTGTAGCGCGAATAGCTGGCCAGGGAGATCAGGGTCAGCACGATGGTCGGCAGCAGGAGCTGGGTGCCCTTGTCCAGGAAGTCCTCCCAGAAGGTGCCGGTGAAGTTCGGCGTCTGCGAGCCGATCGTCGCGATGGGGCGTCCCACGATGTCCAGGTAGCCCGGCCAGGATCGGAAGAGGTGTCCCACGATCGTCAATCCGCCCATGACGACGGCGGTGAACACCGAGACGAGGGTGGCTGCCCCCTTGGAATACCCGCCCATCAGGCGGCCGACGAGCACGGCGAGGCCAATGGCCACGACCGAGAGGATGAAGATGATCAGCCAGTTCGGATCCCACAACAGGTTATAGGTGGCGTAGTAGGCCACCATCCCGAGGCCGGCGGTGACCAGTCCCGCGTAGAGCACGCGGCGATTCTTCAGGCCCGCTCCCAGGACCGTGGCGCCGACGGCGGCGGCAACACCGACCAGCAGGAGGACCACGGGAGGCATCTGCGGATATCGGGCGAAATTCAGCCAGTCCAGGTAAGGAAGTGCGACACAGGTGAAGGCGAAGGCGCCCAGGAAGGTGAAGAGCCGACGACGGGGACCGCCGGCGAGGATGGCCTGCAGGGCGAGTCCCAGGATGAGGCCCACGGCGATGATCGTGGGCCACGTGAAACCGGGATCAGGACTGGCCAGCCAGTCATTGAAGCCGATGGCCAGGTATTCCTTCAGGAGCACGGCGGCCCAGAAGACCGGGAGGGAGAAGAACAGGAAGGTCAGGAAGGTCACCGCGTAGTCCATCCCGGAGTACTGCCGGATGGCGGTCAGGATGCCGATGAGGACACCGAAGACCATGGCGATGACGGTGGCCAGCACCACGAGTCGGAGGGTCGATGAGGCTGCCAGGCCCAGCAGGTCGATGACCTCCTGGCCGGATCGGTTGGTGCCGAGGTCGCATTGGCCGATGAAGCACTGGCCGACGCCGGTCAGCCAGTCCCAGTAGCGCGCATACCAGGGCTGGTCCAGGTCCATGAACATGATGCGCTGTTCGATGAGGTATTCACGGTTGTCCGCGTTGGATTCCCGCAGATCGGCCAAGGGGTCGCCGGAGTTGATGGTGAGCACGTACAGCAGCAGCGACGCCCCGAGCAACACCAGGAACGAGCTGCCGAAACGGCGGAGGATGAATTTCAGCACAACAGAACGTTGCCTTCCGTACCAGGGGGTCGAGGAGGTCTGCCTGAATCGTCACGGAGCACACGATGTCACCGAAGGGGATCCCCAGCGGGTCAATGGAACAGTTGGGGCCCGGCCGGATGTGGTCGGGCCCCAACTGTGGTGCACCATCGATGCGATTCAGCGCCGGTTGATCAGTGAACTGATCAACTCAGGCGATCATTCGACGCGGACCCACTGCTCTGCGTTCCACACGGCGCCGGTCTGAGTGGCGGTGTTGCGGACGTTGGCGATGTCGGCCGAGTGGGCCACGATCCCCGGGTGGGCGTACAGCGGGATGCCGAACAGGTCGTCCCACAACAGCTTCTCGATGACCTTCACCTGCTCGGCGTGGACCGCCGGGTCCACCGAGCCGGCCAGCGTGTTCCAGGCCTCGTCCACTTCGGGGTTGGAGTACTGGCCGTAGTTCTGCGGAGCGCTGGTCGAGTAGATGTTCTGGCCGGACGCGATCTGGCCGGAGCCGGCCCAGGCGAACAGGGCCACTTCGTAGTCGCCCTGCGGCTGGACCACACCGAAGAAGTCGGGGTGGCCGGCATCGATGATGTTGAAGCCCGCCTCGTCGCACGAGGACTTGATCATGGCCACGGTCTCGGAACGACGCGGGTTCGGTGAGCTGTAACCGATCCGGACGTCCAGGTTGGTCTCACCGGATTCCTCGACGAGCTGCGTCGCCCGTTCCATGTCGACCTCGTCATACTGGCCCTCATAGGAGGCGTCCACGACCTCCTGGTAGCTCTCCTGGAACGGGAACACCTCGCGGGCATTCATGACGATCGTCTCGGGGTCCAGCGGTTTGATCAGATTGTCCACGATCTGCTGACGCGGGAGGCACAGGGCGAAGGCCTCACGCAACTCCCGGTTGTCCGCGAACAGCGAGCCCTCCATGAAGTTGAAGTCCGCGTGCTCCCAGGTCAGGGAGGCGTCCTGCTGGATGACGATTTGGTCGCCCAGGCCCTCCAGCTGCTCGAGGGTGTCCACGGTGGCCTGCGGCTCGATGACGTTCAGGTCGCCGTTCTGCAGCGCCTGCACGTGCGTGTCGGCCGCGGCGAAGCGGATGACCAGCTCTTCGGTGGCCGGCGGGGTGCCCCAGTACTCCTCATTGGCCACCAGGGTGATGGACTGTCCCGGCTCCCAGCTGCTGAACTTGTAGGGGCCCATGGACGGGGCGATCTCCTCGGCGGGCAAGGTGCCCGGGGAGGTGTTCCAGCCGGTGTTGAAGAACTCGGCGGCGGGAGCCAGCGCCTCGGCGTCCTCGTTCTGAATGGCCTCGATCATGGCATCCATGCCCATGCCGGACTGCTCGGCCACCACATGGGCCGGCAATGCCGTATCCATGATGATCTCCCAGTCGGCGTACGGCTCCGCGTAGGTGAGGGTGAATTCCTTGCCAGCCGGGTCCCCCTCCGGCACCTCGGGGACGTACTCGCCGAGGGTATGGGAGATGGCGTTGAACAGCGGTGCGGCCTCGTCACCCTCCCCGGTGGCGATGCGCGGGTTCTGCCACCCCCACTTGAAGATGTAGTCGGCGGCCGTCACCGGGGTGCCGTCGGACCAGACGGCGTCCTCGTTGATCGTGTACTTGACCTGGAGCGGATCGTCCGAGATCTTCTCGTAGGAGCCGAGTTCCTCGTTGGGGAAGATCTCCCCGTCCGTGCCGTAGTAGTAGAAGCTCTGAGTCATTCGCTCGGTGATGGCGGAGTTGTACGTGGAGTACGTCTCCGGCGTCATGCCGTTGTAGGAGATGAACTCGTCCTCACCCACGGAGTAGGAGATCGAGCCCTCCTGGGTCTCGACGTCGCCGAGATCGGCCAGTCCGGAGCCTTCGGGTTCGGCGGTGAGCTTGTTGCCGGCCTCGCCGGTCATCACCTCGCCACTACCACCCTCGGGTGCGGCGGTGCCGGATTCTTCGTTCTCGGCCGGGCCACCCGGCGCGCAGGCGGACAGGACGAGCGCCGAGCTGGCCAGAAGAGCAGCAGCGGCAGAAAGCTTTGTGTATTTCATCAAAGCGTCTCCATTCAAACAGGTGCGAGACGTGGAGTGCTCCCGATCCGACCCGGTTGGGGTGGGAGGGCCGGTCCGATTCCGAGACTGAAACCAGCTTTCCGCTTCAGCACCGGAGGGTGAGCAACACCACAAGGTGTGCACGAGAATAGCGTCGCAACATGCGAAAGCAACATTGAATAGTCCACTCTGGGCTCAATCGTTACCATCCCGTAACTTACCGTCCAGCCCCGTACTCCCGCGTGTTTCCGGGGTGTTACAGCGAATGACTATCTTGATAGACATTGTCCCCGAAACGGGTGTTTCACATCACTCTGGACTTTTTCGCGACCACGGACCCTCAGCGAGGTAGCTGAGGACCCATCGGGAAGTAGGGCAGATAGGACACCCCGGAGACGTTGTATTTGAACTTGATCCCCATGATGATGCGGATGCCCACGTGCATCCCCCACGCGCCGGCGGCGAACCACTGTCCCAGTCGGCGGTTGATCAGGGACAGGGGTGCTCCGAGCTCCACGGCCAGGGACACGACCGCCATCACGGTGAACAACTCCTTCTGCTGGTACAGCGCCGCCCCGGCCTCCGGCTTCGCGGAACCGAAGAGGTCCTTGCGCATCCCGTCCACGGCGATCTGGCCACGCAGCACGTCACCCCCGGCCCACTTCAGGCCGAGCGGACCGCGGACCTTCGCCATGCCGGAGATGAAGTACACGGCCACGGTGGCCACGTTCATGGCTGTCGGCACCGCCCCATACGCACGGTCGTAGCGCTGGGGGAAGAGGGTGCGCTCCCGCAGCAAGGAGTCGATGCTGAGGGCGTCCGCGGACCGCATGGTGCCCAGGACCATCTGGTGCATCGTCAGCATGTTGTCGCTGTGCAGCAGCATGGTCCAGGAGTTGCGGTAACTGATGGTCCACAGCTGCAGCGCCGCATTGAGCGGTCCGGTGATCCGGTGGCCCACCCCCAGGGTGGCGGCGATGTTCACGGCCTGGGCGGCGTCGAAGATCCCGTCCGCCACCCGTGGCGGCAGGGGCTTCCGGAGGATCCTGACCACTCCCACCGGGGTGAACTGGGAGGCGTCCTGCGCGTGGAGTCTGCGGAACATGGCCCGCCGCCTGATGTTGTGGGCGGCCGAGAAGATTCCGGTGGCCACCCTCAGCACCGCGGGGCGGATCGGCTGCGCCGCGGGACGCAACAGGTCGACCGCCTTCTGGAACGCCGGTGAATCGAAGGACGGGAAGGGGTGGTCGGCGCCGTTCACGGTGCGGTCTCCTGCTCGGTTGAGGTCTGAGATGGGTTCTGGAGGGTCGCGCGGGGTTCGATTCCGGACGCGGGCTGGACGGTGTTCTCGGTGACGTAGTCGCCGGCGGTGTTGCCCGTGCCGACCGGACGCGGCGGGACATGGCCCAGCTCGGAGCGGGCCATGGGTCCGGTGGGCGGCCCCTGGGCATCCTGCGCGGTGTCATGGCGGGTCTCGGACACCGCCATTGCGGTCCCGCCGACGTCGGCCCGCGCATGGACCGTCTCCATCTGCGGTGTGGTGTTGCCGGCATAGTAGGTGTCGAAGAAATACCGCGACCGCACGACCTCCACCCGGACGATGCCGGCCTCCTTGCGCCGCCGCCGGGCTGCGGGGCCCGTGCCCTGGCCTGTGGTTCGGCGCTGCTGCTCGGCCAGGGCGTCGGCATACCGCTGGGCGACCTCCATCGCGCGGCCCTGACGGACCATGCGGGTGATCTGCTTGCGGACCTGGTTCAGCCCTCCGGCACCGAAGTGGCTGTAGTGCGGGACGATCCGCTCGCCGTCAGCGGTGAATCCAGCCACATGCGGGATTCGGGTCCGGTCCTTGCGGTCGTCCGAGAACATCGGATAGGTGGACAGCGGGAAGGAGTCCTCCTCGTTCTTGTCCTTGCCGTTGAAGTAGTGACGGACGGGAGAGAGCAGCACAGCCGCGAAGGCGACGCCGGCCGCCAGCGCCCAGAGGTCGCGTTCCGTCGCGCGCGGCGCCGGAACGATGGTCCTCACCCCGGCCGGCAGCGCGGCCGGGTCGTGTGCCGACGAGGCGGCGGACCGGCTCACGGCGGCGGTCAGGTCGGCCGCGGCGAGGCCGTGGGAGAGACGGCGCCACAGGGGGTGCGAGGGGTGGTGCGAGAGGTCGATGGTCACGATCGATCCTTCCGGTGTGGGTGTGGGTGAATGCGGGTCAACACGGATACGGGTGGGTACGGAAGAGTACGGCTGAGAGTGTGTGGGAGCGGCGAGCCACGGGGCCCGAACGGTGCGGCGGGGCTCGGAAAGCGAGGTTTGGCACCGCGCGGCCCGGACCGCGTCAGCGGTGGGCGGCGGCGTCGGCCAGGGCGGCTCGGGCAGCGTGGAGTCCGGCCATGCCGTGGACTCCTCCGCCGGGTGGCGTGGACGAGGAGGCCAGGTACAGGCCGGGCGTGGAAGTCCGGTGAGGGCTGAGGACCGGGGCGGGGCGCAGGATCTGCTGCAACCCGCCCATGGACCCGCCGGCCACGTCCCCTCCGATGAGGTTGGGGTTCCAGGATTCGAGGGCCGACGGCGGGGTGGCCACCTGGTGGACGATGCGGTCCCGGAATCCGGGGGCGAAGCGCTCGATCTGTGCTTCGATCAGGTCACCGACCGGGGCATCGTAGCCGCCGGGCACGTGGGCATAGGTCCACAGCACGGTCTTGCCGGCGGCCTCGCCGGTGGCCCGGGACGGATCCGCGCC
This sequence comes from Citricoccus sp. NPDC079358, assembly GCF_040702545.1. NCBI lineage: Bacteria > Bacillati > Actinomycetota > Actinomycetes > Micrococcales > Micrococcaceae > Citricoccus > Citricoccus sp. NPDC079358. The sequence continues at coordinate 467,811 of NZ_JBFBLI010000001.1, read as the reverse complement.
CTGCTGCTGGCACACCATGACGAAGGGCTTCTCCGGGATCCGTCCGGCTTTGGCCTCACGCTCCGCGTATTCCATCTCGGCGAGCGTCCCGCCCACGTGGACGGTGCCGGCGCCACCGACCCGCGGATCCGTCCACGGGACCGGCCCGTCGAGCAGGTAGTCGATCTTGGACACCCCGGTGCCGTACTTCCACCGCTGAAGATGGCCGGCGTAGCGATCGGTGAGGTCGGCGCCCTGGAGCTGCAGCAACTGGCGCGGCGTCAGGTCGAGCAGGATCGCATCGGCACCGGCGAACTCGCCGAGGTCGGTGACCTCGTGGTTCAGATGGATGCGGCCGCCATGGGCGTGCAGGACGGAGGCCAGCGCGTCCACGATTCCCTGGGATCCGCCCCGGGCGACGGGCCAGCCGCGGGTCATGCCGAGTGCTCCGAAGATCAGGCCGAAGGCTGAGGTCAGCACATGTGAGGGCGGCAGGACGGCGTGGATGGAGGATCCGGCGAACAGGGCCCGGGCCGCCTCGTCGCGGAAGATCGCGCGGCCGAGGGCCCCGGACGGCCAGAGCGCCCGCGCCCCGAAACGGGCCATGCTGATCAGGTGCGGGGGCAGGCGGACCAGGGAGGGGCCGAGGATGTTCTCCAGATGGGCGTCGATGTTGCCGACCAGTGGTGCGTGCAGTCGCTGCCAGGCCGCTCCGTCACGGCCCAGCCCCCTGACCGTGGCCTCCATCGAGTCCTGTAGGAGGGCCGCCGGCTGCCCGTCGAGGGGGTGCGCCATCGGGTATTCCGGGTGGAGCCATTCCAGGCCGTGATCGGTCAGTCCGAGGTCATGGAAGACGGGACTGGCCACACCGAAGGAGTGCCCGGCGGCGCCCAGGTCCACGATGGTCCCCGGGCCGAGGAGATCGGTGGAGGCGGAGGCACCGCCGTAGGCCGAGTGGCGCTCGTGGACGTCCACCTCCCAGCCGGCCCGGGCCAGCACGGCGGCCGCGGTGAGCCCGTTGGGCCCGGAACCGACGACGACGGCCCGCCGGCTGCCGTTGGTACGCGCCGCCTGCGCGCCTGCCCTGTCCTGCGGTGTCTGCTGTGCCATGGAGTCTGCTTCCGTCCTTTGAAGATCCTGTGAATATCCTGCAGGGCCGGAATGAGACGTGGATGAGCCGTGGATGAGATAACGATGAACGCCGCGCTCAGTCGTCGGATGCCGCCCGATCGGCCCTCCCGTCAGCCTCCCGGACTGGGCCGGCGTCGGCCAGGTCCTGCGGATGGGTGGCCGGGTCCAGGGGCGCACCGGACTGGTAGACGGCCCGCGCCAGGGTGTTCGAGGCCAGCGAGGACACGATCACCAGGGCACAGATGGTCACGACCGCCACCAGCAACGTCCACCACTCGAAACCGTCCCGACCGGTCAGGTGGACGAAGATTCCGATGACCACCAGAGGCAGTCCCATGCCGGTGGCCGGGGAGAAGACGTTCATCATCTGCAGCGCGTCCTTCGCTCGGAGCATGGACACGGCGGAGAGCAGCACCAACAGGGATCCGCCCAAGATGAGCACGGCGGCTATCGCCTCAGCGATGTCGAATCCGGTCATCAGCGTTCTCCCCTCGTCAGGATGCGGGCCAGGGCCACGGTCGCCAGGATGCCCAGGAAGGCCGCCAGCATGGCGGCGTCCTGGATGATGGCCGAGCCGGTCTGGATGCCGATGATCATCAGGATGCCGATGGCCGCGAAGTAGACGAGGTCACCGACCACCGCCCGTTCGGCGGCCGAGGTGGCGGAGTAGATCCGGAACAGGCCCAGCACCACCGCGGCGGCGAGGATACCCATGGCCAGGACCAGCAGGAGATCGGGGACGGAGTCGATGCTCATGGGCGTCGCCCTCGTCCGGCTCCGGCTCGCGCATCAGATCCGGCTCCGGGCTTGTCGTCCCAGCCGCTCCCCCGCGTCATTCTCAGCAACCGGTCCTCCATCTCCCGCAGTCCTTCGTGCACCGAGTCCCGATCCGCGTCGAACACGGAGTGCACGAAGACCGTGGCCGGTTCGGTGTCCGTGCCGTGCGCCGTGCCGACCACCAGGGTGCCCGGGGTGATGGTGATGGACGAGGCCATCCACGTCACCTCGAGATCTGTGGCGCAGCGCAGGGGGAAGCCCACGATCGACGGGTCCGCGAACGTTCCGGGGGTAAGGGCCCGCCGCGCGACCTGCAGCGAACCGGAGATGACCTGACCGATCAGCCAGATCAGATAGCGGACCATGTTCCAGGGGCTGAAGCGCCAATGGTCACTCATCCGATGCCACCTCCCAGGACGGCCTCCACGTAGGGGCCGGTCTCGAACAGGCCGGCCGCCGCCGTCTCGATGAACGGCATCAGCGTACCGGCGAAGATGAAGAGCAGCACGGAGACCCCGATCATCATGACGCCCGGGGCCAGCAGCCGGCCCGGGATCCGCACCGAGTCCGGCACCGCTTCCTCCGGGCCCCGGTCCCGGCTGCCGTCGGCCAGGACCGGCCGGTACAGTCGCAGCGGCTCGCCGGCGAAGGACCGGCCCCACAAGCGCTGCAGGGCCACGAGCGTCGCCACGGAGGCCAGCACGATCGCGGTCAGGAACACCGGGGCGTACCACGCGGGGTTGCCGCCAGCGCCGGCGGGTTCGACCACCGAGAGCGCCAGCCCGAGCTTGGCCCACAGGCCCGAGGTCGGCGGGAGGCCGGCCAGGGACAGCAGTCCGAGGGCGACCACGACGGCGGCCAGGCGGTCCCGGTGCAGCAGTCCGGAGAGCTTGCCGAGGATCCCGGTGCCATAGGTCTGCTCGACCGCACCGGCCGTGGTCAGCAGGGATGCCATGGTCACCACGTGGTGGATGAGGTAGAACAGGCCAGCCGCCACGGCGGCCGGTGAGGCGATGGCCACGCCGATGAGGATGTGGCCCACGCCGGCGATCATCTGGAAGGCCATGACCCCGCGGAAGCGGCTCTCGCCGAGAGAACCGAGCGCCCCCAGCACCATGGTGGCGAGGACGACGACGGCGATCACCACCGCGACCGTGGTCGCGGTGCCGTGGTGGGCCGGCGTCGTGAGAGTGCCCCCGGCCGCGCCGGCAGGGCCTCCCGGCGCGAAGGCGGTGAAGTAGATCCGGAAGATCGCGTACAGCGCGACTTTGGTGTGGAGCGCGGAGAACAGCGCCATGATGCCGGCCGACGTGCCCGGGTAGGCGCGCGGCATCCAGCCGTGGACGGGGACCACACCGGCCTTGATGGCCAAGGCCAGCAGCACGACCGTGACGGCCAGGGCCACCTGCGGGTCCTCGCCGGCTCGTCCGGCCAAGGCGGCCAGGTTGACGGTGCCGGCCGAGCCGTAGACGAGGCCCACGCCCATCACCAGGATCGCGCTGGTGACGAGGTTGACGATCACGAACATGCGGCTGATCCCCAGCCGCCGCCACGTGCCCGTCACGGCGATCAGCGCATAGGAGGGCAGCAGCATGACCTCGACGAACACGAAGAGATTGAACAGGTCCCCGGTCAGTAACGCGCCGTTGACCCCGGACATCAGCATCAAGGCCAGCGCGGGAACGAACCGCACGCGGTCCTCGCCGGAGGCGGTCAGGAACCAGCACGAGGCTGCGGTGGCCAGACCGGTGGTCGCCAGCATCACCGCCGTCAGGGTGTCCGAGACGAACGGGATGGCGATCCCGCCCTCGTAGCTGCCGATCGCGCTGGCCAGGACCGGGGTCTCGCCGTGGTGGATCATCAGCGCGATGGCGGAGGCCAACACCAGCACCGGGATGGCGACGATGAGGACACGGTCCAGCATCCGGCGCCGCAAAATCACCGAGACGCCGGCGAACAGCAGGGGGACGGCCACGAAGAGCGGCAGCAGGGAGCCGATGAACTGGTCGGTCATGCGCGGTCCACCCCCTGCTGGTCCTCTCGCTGGATCTCTGGCTCGATCTCTGGCCGGCTGGCGGTCCGACCGCCAGGCTGGATGTCTGGCTGGCTGTCGTTCTGTCCGGCCGGCGGGTGGGAGGGCCGGTCGTCTGGCTCATCTGGCTCGTCGTGGTCGCTGACGGTGGGCGCCCTCTCCTGGTCGTCGTTCCGGCCGATGACCGCCAGGGCGAGCATGAGGATGGTGGTGGCCATCGAGATGACGATCGCCGTCAGGACGAAGGCCTGCGGCAGCGGGTCGGCGGCCTCGGCCACGGTGGTGCCGTCCATGAGCGGCTCGTGGCGCCAGCCGGGCACACCGCTGGCCAGCAGCAGCAGGTTCGCGGAGTGGGAGATCAGGGTGAGTCCGAAGATGGCGCGCACCATGTCGCGCTGCTGCAGCAGCCAGACCCCGGCGGTGGTCAGCACGCCCACGGTGATGGCGAGCACGAAGGTGGAGTCGAGCATGTCACCGCCCCCATTCTTCGGGCCGGACACCGGAGGAGATGTGCTGCGTCCGCGGCCGGACGGGGAGGGAGCTGGTCACGGGCTCGGGATCCTCCAGGGTGTCCGGTGCCGGGGTGTCGATCTCGCCCAGGAAGGCCTCGTCCACGCGCTCCCGGGTGCTTTCGCCGCCCTCCTGCTCGGCGGACGCCGGTGCCGTGCCGAGGACATTGAAAGCCAGCATGACCAGGCCGATCACGGCGAGGTAGACGCCGGCGTCGAAGATCATGGACGTGGTCACGTGCTGCCCCAGGAGATAACCGTGCTGCGGCTCCATGTAGGTCCCCGTGAACGCCATGTTCACCAGGCCGATGGCCACGGCCATCACCACGCCGCCGCCGATGAGGTACAGCGGGGCGCGCGGGGGGCCGATTTGACGGTCCTTGGAGGTCGACAGGTAGAGCAGCCCGACCACGGCCGAGCCGACCAGTGCCGCGATGAACCCGCCTCCGGGCTCGTTGTGGCCGCGCAGGAAGAGGACGGCGGAGACGACCGCCAGGACCGGCAGGATGACCTTGAGCATCAGCTGCAGCTGGCTGGTGTTGCCCCACGAGTCCAGGATGGCGCGCCGGGCGGTCGGGCTGCCCAGGGCGGGACCCTCCGGGTCATCGGAACCGTCGTCCTCGCCGGGCGTCGCCGGGATCAGGTGCGGGTCCAGGTGGCGGTTGCGGATCGTGGAAAGGATGGCGGCGATGGCCACCCCGGTCATGCCCAGCACGGACAGTTCCCCGAGGGTGTCCAGGGCGCGGAACTCCACCAGGATGACGTTGACGATGTTGGCCCCGCCGGTGATGTCCTGGCCGTTCTCCAGCAGGTAGGTGCCGACCTCCGACTTGTCCCGGCGGCTGGTGAGCCCCCAGACGGCCAGGCCGGTCGCCAGTCCGGCGCTCACCGCGATGAGGGCGGCCGGCACCGCTCGCCGGGCGCGGACGCGACGGAAGGTCCGCGGCAGTTTCTGCAGGACCAGCATGATGACGATGACGGTCAGGGACTCCACCAGCAGCTGGGTGAGTGCCACGTCCGGGGCACCGAGGGAGACGATCTGCACGGTCACCAGGATCCCGACGGCAGACAGCGCCACGGTGGCGCCGAGGCGGGAGCGGGCCATGGCCACGCCCAGCGCCGAAACGGCCAGCAGGATCAGCAGCACGACGTCGGAAGCCCGGTTGAGGTTCGGCTGCAGCGGCGGCAGGGAGCCGCCGGCGTTCAGCAGGAGCACGCCGGGCACCACGATCGCGGCCAGGGAGAGCACCATCATGGCCGCGTGGGAGGCGGCGGCGTCCCGGGCGGTGAGACGGTTCACTCCCGAGCCGAGCGCCGTCAGGGCCGACGTGGCGGCATCGATCAGGCCGGACCCGCTGAACGGCAGCCGGGCCCGTTCCAGAGCGGGCCAGAGACGGTGACGGAACGCCAGGGTGCCCAGGCCCACCACCAGTACCGCCACGGTGGTCAGCAGTTCCGGGGTGACGCCGTGCCACAGGACGAAGTGCGGGTGCACCTCCGTTCCCGACAGGGCCGCCGTGGCCGCCGCGCCAACGGCGGTGTCCAGCAGGGGCAGGGCGAACAACGCGGCGACAGAGGCCAGGATCGGCAGCGCGGTGGAGCCGACGAGGATGGCGCCGGGTGCGTGGCCGGCGTTGTCGTCGTGCGAGTCGTGGGAGTCGTGCGAGTCGTGGGACTGACTCACCGCTGGTGCGGGCTCCGGCGCCGGTGCACGCTCCGGATCCCAGAAGCCACCGACCACGATCTTGGCGCAGTAGGCCACCGTCAGGACGGAGCCGAGAGCGGCACCGGCCAGGGCCGCGGGGCCGGCCCAGCCGGGCAGGGTTCCGGCGGCACCTCCGGCCGCCACCCAGTCCGTGGACCAGGCGTTGAGCGCGGTGAAGATGGACTCCTTGGAGACGAAGCCGAGCAGCGGCGGGATGCCGGCCATGGCCCCGGCGCCGAGCACCGTCACCGCGAAGGTGCCGGGCAGGGCGCGGCGCAGCGCGGGCATCTGACGCAGGTCACGGGTGCCGGTGGCGTGGTCCACCACTCCGATCATCATGAACAGCCCGGACTTGAACAGCGCGTGCGCGATGGTGTGGATCAGGGCGGCGGCGATGCCGGCCTCGGTGCCGGTGCCGATCGCCGCGACGATGAGTCCGAGCTGGCTCACCGTCGAGTAGGCCATCAGTTTCTTGAGGTCGTGCTGTTGCAGGGCGCGCCAGCCGCCGACGAGGGCGGTGACGAGGCCGGCGGTGACGAGCAGCACGGACCACAGCACATTGTCATGGAACGCCGGGGAGAACCGCAGGAGCAGGAAGATACCCGCCTTGACCACCGCGGCGGCGTGCAGGTAGGCGGACACCGGCGTGATGGCGGCCATGGCATCCGGCAACCAGGAGTGGAACGGGAACTGGGCGGACTTGGTCATGGCGGCGAGCGCGATGAGCAGCCCGATGGTGGTGGTGAACGCCGGATCGGACGTCCACAGGCTGCCGGCGGTCGCGGGGTCCAGGATCTCCGAGAGGTCCGTGGTGCCGGCGCGGACGGCCACCAGGACAACGGCCACCAGCAGGGCCAGCCCGCCGAGGAACGTCACCAGCAGGGTACGCATGGACGGGGCGAAGGCGGCGCGTCCGGAGCGGGCGATGAGCAGGAACGAGGCCAGCGAGGTGAGCTCCCAGCACAGGAACAGCACCATCAGGTCATCGGCGGTGACCAGGCCGACCATGGACACCGTGAACAGGGCCATGCCCAGATAGAAGCTCAGGTAGGCCGAGGGTGGCATCCCGGCGTCGAGGTACCGGGTCGAGTACACCAGCACGACGGCACCGATGAGCAGGGAGATCAGCGTGAAGACGCTCGAGATGGGGTCGGCGGTGAAGGACAGGTCGATCCCCCACGCTGGGATCCAGGGGATGGACCACGTGTTCGCGGCCGACCCGGCATCGATCCCCGTTCCGGCGGAGCCGCCCGCCTGCAGGGCCGGGACGTAGAGCACCGCGGCGCCCAGGTAGACGGCGGCCAACGGCCAGCCGGCGTTGCGTCCCAACCAGCGGCAGAACAGCGGGGTGAGGATGAGTCCGACCGCCAGCAGGGCAAGCGTGAGGGCGATGGACATGCGACTCACCCTACCGAAGCCCGGCGGCCCGCGTGGAACCGGTCAACCTGGAATTGCTGAGTTCAGAGGTGGTGGGTGCACGCCCCTTTAAGCAGTCACGATTCGAGAACTGTGCTCGACCCCGTTCGCTGCGAGCGAACGAATGGCGTCGGACAACTCCACCAGCAGCCGCCGATCGGCCGGGTGGCCACTGGCCCGGTCCGTCACCAGGCCGACGGCCAGGTCCAGGTCCGGGTCCGCCCATCCCAGACAGACATCCGATCCGTTGTGCCCGAAGGTCCGTTCCGTGCTGGTCTCCCCCAAGGGACACCCCGCCCCCGTGCCACCGAGTTGTACCCCGGTGCCCCAGCGGGTGGGCAGCCGGGTCCAGCCGTCCGGGCCCCCGTCCGAGCTCGGCGTGCACAGCGCCTCCCGCTCCGGAGCCTGGAGCAGAGACCGGTAGAACCGGGCGAGTTCCAGCGCGGTCGTGGAGATCCCGGCCGCCGGGATCTGAGCCTGCCGGACGACCCGGCGGTTCAGCAGGGCCGCGATCACGGGTCCGCCCGGAGCAGCGCGGAGGGAGCCGTCGAAGGGCAGGCAGCGGGGCAACTCAGCGTCCGGCACGCCGGGATGGACATCCTGGAGCCCGGCCGGCTCCAGGACCAGCTCCCGCAGCAGCCCGGCCCAACCCAGGTTTCCGTCCGCTCCGGTGGCCCGCCCGGCAGCCCGCCGTGCCACCTCCGCGAGGATGAACCCGAAGTCAAGCGGCTGGTAGGCGGGCCCGGCCCCGTATCTCCGGTCCCGACGCCGGCCTGCCGCCACCCGCTGCAGGGACGCCTCGGTGCGGTGCATGGCCACCACGGCGGCCGGGTAGGGCCCGGCCGAGGGGGCGGCGGAGCGGTGGGTCAAGACCTCGCGGAGGGTGGTCCCGGCCTTCGAGGTCTTCTCGCTCCGCGGCCACCGGCGGCCCACTCCGTAGTCGGGCCAGTACGTGGCCACGGGTGCGTCCAGGTCGAGCAGGCCGTGACCGGCGAGCCGGTGCACCAGCAGGGAGGTGAAGGGCTTGGAGGCGGAGAACAACCAACCCAGGGCATCGGGCCGGCAACGGACGGCGCCGTCCACCACGGTCTGTCCGCGGTGGATCACCGCCAGCTGCACCGAGGCCCCACGGGAGGCCGCCAGCTCGAGGAGATCGGAGGCATGCACGGTCCCAGCGTAATGAAGCTCCGCGCGCCATGTCCCGTGCCGGCGTCGAAGCCCGGCCACCCTACACTCGGCTGGTGGAGAACTTCTGGCTGGCCTTCGGGCTGACACTGCTCGCCGGCCTCTGCACCGGTATCGGCGGGCTGATCTCGGTGGTCCCGCGACGTGCGTCCGGAGCATTCCTGTCCGTCTCGCTGGGCTTCTCGGCCGGCGTCATGCTCTATGTCTCCTTCATGGAGATCATGCCCAAGGCCCTGGACTCCCTGACCGCGGCCAACGGGCCGGCTGCCGGACCATGGGCCGCCGGAGCCGCGTTCTTCGCCGGAATCCTGCTGATCGGGGTCATCGACCGACTGGTGCCCGAGCAGATCAACCCGCACGAGCCCGGATTGGTCCACGATCCGGCTGCGGCTGTGAAGCGCCGCCGGATGATGAAGACCGGCACCGTGACGGCCCTGGCCATCGGCGTGCACAACTTCCCCGAGGGCTTCGCCACGTTCATCGCCGGACTGACCGACCTGCAGGTGGCACTGCCGGTGGCCCTGGCGATCGCCCTGCACAACATCCCGGAGGGCGTGGCCGTGGCCGTGCCGATCCGCGAGGCAACCGGATCCCGCCGCAAGGCCGTGCGGTGGTCCTTCCTCTCCGGACTGGCTGAACCGGCCGGGGCGCTGATCGGCTTCGCCCTGCTGATGCCCTTCATGAACGACTTCACCCTGGGGCTCACCTTCGCCCTGGTGGCCGGCATCATGGTGTTCATCTCGCTCGACGAGCTGTTGCCCACCGCGCGTGAGTACGGGAAGCACCATCTGGCCATGTACGGGCTGGTGGCCGGCATGGCCGTCATGGCCGTTTCGCTGTTGCTGTTCGCGACGCTGTAGAACTGACCCATGACCACCGACCCTGGCGCCACGCCCGGCACCACCCCCAACACCACCGCCGCGCCCACTTCCGGCGTACCCTCCGTCCCTCCGGCCGGGCGGGCCGTGCGCGGAACGATCGGCGTCACGCTGGCGGTGCTGGCCGTGGTGTTCATCGCCGTCAACCTGCGCCCGGGGGCCACCGCCCTGGGACCGGTCCTGGCCGAGGTGTCCGCGTCCCTGGAGATCGACGGCACCGTGGCCGGGGTCATCACGGCACTGCCGGGGCTGATGTTCGGGCTCGTGGGATTCGTGGCCGTGAGCCTGGGTCGCCGGGCGGGGCTGTCCCTGACCATCGCCCTCAGCCTGATCGTGATGGTCCTCGGCCTGCTGTTGCGCCCCTTCGCCCCGTCGATCTGGGTCTTCATCCCGTTCACCGCCCTCGCGTTGGCCGGCATGGCCGTGGGCAACGTCCTGGTCCCCGCGTGGATCAAGCGGCACGGCGGCGGCCGCACGGTAGCCCTGATGACCCTGTACAGCATGTTCCTCACGGTGGGCGGATCCGCCGGTTCCGGCCTCGCCGCACCCCTGGCCGAAGCGGCCGGGACCACCCTGTCCGCCGGTGACCCGGCCGAGGGCTGGAGGTGGTCGCTCGGGTTTTGGGGGCTGGCCGCCGTCGTCCCCCTGGTGTTGTGGCTGCTGGTGGCCCGCCGCACAGGGCACGACTTCCCGGGGACCCCGCCTCAGGATGAACCGGACCGGCCGCTGCGGTCCTCCCCCACCGCCGTGTTCCTCATGGTGCTGTTCGGAGTCCAGTCCATGAACGCCTATGTGCAGTTCGGCTGGCTGCCACAGATGTACCGGGACGCCGGGCTGGACGCCACCCTGGCCGGGGCCCTACTGTCCGTGGTCGCGGCGCTGGGAGTGGTCGGCGGGCTCGTGATGCCCACCGTGATCGACCGGTCCCGGACTCTGGCGCCGTGGATGATCGGCTTCGGCATCGCCACCGCTGGTGGATGGGCCGGGATGCTGCTGGCACCGGCCGAGGGCGGCCTGTGGTGGGCCATCCTGCTGGGTCTGGGCGGCTTCGCGTTCCCCACGGCGATCGCGCTGATCCCCGCCCGCAGCCGGCAGCCGCATGTCACCGCGCGACTGTCCGGATTCGTCCAGCCCTATGGCTATATCGTGGCCGCCGTTGGCCCGATGGCCGTTGGGTTGATCCACGCGGCCACGGAGAACTGGACCCTGGTCCTCATCCTGCTGGCCTGCTCCGGACTCGTCATGGCCCTGGCCGGGCTCCGCGTCTCCGCCCGCGTCTATGTGGATGACGAGATCACGGTGCAGCGGGGCTGACCGGCCGCCGGTCGCTCGTCGCTCGTCGCTGGTCGCTGGTCGCCGATCAGTAGACGACGGCCTCCTGGAGGGTGGCCTCACCCGAACGGTCTTCGCCCGCCTCGGTGGTCCACTCGACGGTGATGACGTCCCCCACGTTGTGGTCGTTGACGATTTTCGAGAGCTCGGCGGCCGACGTCACGGGCTGGCCGTCCACGGTGCGGACGATATCCCGCTCCCGGAGCCCGAGCTGTTCGGCCGAGGAACCCGGCGTCACCTCGATCACGACCGCCTGCTCCTGCTCGGTGCCCACCACGATGCCCAGGGCGCCGTCCATCCCGATGCTGACGGAGTCCGTCTCCTCACCGGACAGGACCTGCTCCACCACATCCAGGGCCACGGCCACCGGGATGGCATACCCGTCGACTTCCTCGGCCGTCTCGCCTTGGGATGCCGCCGTGGTGATGCCGACGACTTGACCGTCCCCGTCCACCAACGGACCGCCCGAGTAGCCCGGGATCACGTCCGCGCTGGTCTCGATGAGACCCGACAGCCGGGACATGTCATCGGGGGCACCGGAGGAGGCCACGATCGACTCGTCCAGTCCCGTCAGCTCACCGATCACGGCCGTGAGGTAGCCCTGGCCACCACCGTTGCCGACGGCGGCCGTGGGCTCGCCCCGGTCCGGGGGCTCGGTGTTGATGGAGGCCGTGGCCAGGGAGGGCGCGTCCTCGATCTGCAGCACGGCGACATCGTGCAGGGAATCGCGTCCCAGCACCGTAGCCGTGTAGACCTCACCGGAATCCGCGACGGTCACCGAGACCTCGGACGCGTCCTCGACGACGTGGTAGTTGGTGATGGCCAACCCGTCCCCGGTGAGGACGACCCCCGTGCCGGTGCCCATACCGTTCATCAACTGGGTGTCCACCATGAGCACCCCCGGGGCATCCGTGACCCGGGTGCCCTGATCCAGGCCGGCGTCATCCAGGTTCGGGCCGGCGTCCCAGTCCACCTGGATCCCGTCGTGGCTGCGCTGCAGGGCCTCGCCGAGGGGGACGCCTCCGGTGGCCGGTAGCGCCGGTCCGTGGTCCTGCGCCGCCACGATGTCCTGGATCTCCTCGAAGATCAACAGACCGACGCCACCGGCCAGGACGGTTGCGGCCAGGAATCCCGAGGCGACGATCAGGCGGTAGGCGGGGCTCCGGCGTCGGCGGTGCGGCTGGAGGTGCGGAGGCTGGTGCTGCTGGGCGCGCTGGTACTGCACGGGCTGGTGCTGCTGCGCGGGCACGCCATAGATCGGGCCGACGGCGGGGGGCCGGTCCGGAAAGGGCGGGACCCCGACCGGCGGACGGTCGGGATCCCCCATGTTCTCAGGGTCGTTCACGGTACTCCGGTGATCAGGACGGGACGTGGTGGACCGGGCGGAACCAGATCAGCCGCGGACGGCGGCCAGGGCGGAGTCGTAGTCCGGTTCGGTGGTGATCTCCGGGACCACCTCGGTGTAGGTCACCGTGCCCTGCGGGTCAATCACGATGACGGCCCGCGCCAGGAGGCCAACCATGGGCCCGTCGGCCAGGGTGACCCCATAGTCCTCGCCGAAGGTGGACCGGAACACCGAGCCGGTGGTGACGTGGTCAATGCCCTCGGCGGTGCAGAAGCGGCCGGCGGCGAAGGGCAGATCGGCGGAGACGGCCACCACGGTGGTGTTCTCCAGGTCCGCGGCCGCCTTGTTGAACGTGCGGACGGACTGGGCGCAGACGCCGGTGTCCATGGAGGGGAAGATGTTCAGCACGATCGTGCGTCCGGCCAGGGACTCCAGGGTGACCGGTGCCAGGTCGGACCCGGTGAGGGTGAAGGCGGGGGCGGGGGTGCCCTCGGCGGGCAGCTCCCCGACGGTGTTGACGGGGCTGGACTTGAATGCGGTGGTTGCCATGCGCTCCAACCTAGCGGTTTAGGCTGGCGAGGTGGAACTGCGCAGCAATGTCACCGATACCGCACTGCTCTTCGAGGGCGGTGGGATGCGGGCGTCCTATACGTCCGCCGTGGCGGTCGCTCTGCTCGAGGCGGGCATCCACCTGGACTTCGTCGCCGGCATCTCGGCCGGGTCGTCCAATACGGCCAACTACCTGGCGCGGGACCCGTGGCGGGCACGGCATTCGTTCGTGGATTTCGCCGCCGATCCGAAGTTCGGCAACTGGAAGACGTTCCTGCGCGGGGACGGCTTGTTCAACGCCAAGTACATCTATGAGGAGACCGGTCTGCCGGACCAGGCCCTTCCCTACCCGTGGGAGACCTTCCTGGCCAACCCTGCCACCCTGCGGCTGGGTGCCTTCGACGCCGAGTCGGGCCAGCCCGTGTGGTGGGGCCGCGAGGACATCGAGGAGCTGCCCGACCTGATGGTGCGGGTCCGTGCCTCCTCCACGATGCCGGTGCTCATGCCGCCGGTCCGGCTGAACGGGCGGACCTACGTGGATGGGGCCCTGGGCCCGGACGGCGGGATCCCCCTGTCCCCCGCCGTCGACGCCGGCCACGACCGGTTCCTGGCGGTGCTCACCCGAGAACGCGGTTACGTCAAGGCCCCCGAACGGTTTCCCCGGTTCTATCTGCGGTACTTCCGCAAGCACCCGGCGATCGCCGAGGCGCTGCTCACCCGGTGGCAGCGGTACAACGCGACGCGGGAGCGGTTGTTCGAGCTCGAGAGGGAGGGCCGGGCCTACCTCTTCGTGCCGGAGACCATGCCGGTGTCCAACGGCGAGAGGGACGTGCTCAAGCTCGCCGCCGCGCACGAGGCCGGGCTGGCGCAGGCTCGCCGGGAGCTGCCCGCCATCCGGGAGTTCCTCGGCCTGCCGGCGGCGTGATGACGACCGGTTGACTGTGGCGGGCCGGCCGTCACTGGGCGGAGTCAGGCAACCCGAACACGCGGTCGAAGAGCCAGGCGTAGACCGCGTTGTAGATGAGGAAGAAGACGATCAGGGCCGCCTCGTAAAGGAAGGCCTCCCACAGGCTGACCTGCAGCAGCACGGCCACTGCGGGCACCAGGACGATGACGAGGCCGAGCTCGAACAGCAGCGTGTGCAGCAGGCGGATCCGCAGGGGCCGGCCGGTGTGGCCCGAGCGCCGCTCCCAGCGCTCGAACAGCGTGTTGAACACCATGTTCCAGATCAGCGCCACCACGGAGGACAGCACCCCGACGGCGGCGCTGGCGCCGGCCGGGTTGCCCATCAGCGCGAGGATGACCGTGGTGAAGCCGATGGCGAGCGCCTCGAAGACGACGGCGTAGACGACGCGGCGCACGGCCGGCGTCGGGAAGACGCGGCGACCGACCAGGGCCCGGCGGCCGCCGGGGGCCATAGGCACCTCACGGTGGTCGGTGTCTGACGCGGTGTCAGTAACGGGCGCGGGGTCGGTCCCGGGCCCGGTGGTGGGCTCGCTCGAGGGGTGGGGCGCAGTGCCGGGCATGACGAAAAGACCTCCAAGATGTGTCCATGGGAAGTCCTCGACCGGTTTCGCGTCCATGGAAGCAGATGCTCGACGTCGTGGACCGATCGACCGGCAGGCCCCAGAGAGATCCAGGCCGACCGGAGACGGATCGATGGGGACCGGTGGTCCCGTGACGCCGAGTGGTGACTCTACCAAGGTTGAACTCCCGGGCCGACGCGGCTATTCCCTGGCGGCCCGGGCCAGCACCGAGGATTCAACACCGACGATTCAACACCTACGATGAGGAGGACCGCGTACCTGAGCGCAGCTGCACACGCCACGCGCCTGCACGCGCCTGCACACCTGCACCCCCTGAACGGAAAGAGGTTTCCACCCATGTCGAGCTCCCCACAGACCATCCGGGCCGCCATCGTCGGATACGGAAACCTCGGCAAGAGTGTGGAGAAGCTCCTCCGCGCCCAGCCGGACATGGACCTGGTGGGGATCTTCTCCCGGCGTGCCGAGCTGGACACCGACACCCCGGTGTTTCCGGCCGCCTCGGCAGCCGATCACGCGCAGGACATCGACGTGCTGTTCCTGTGTCTGGGCAGTGCCACTGACATCCCGGAGCAGGCCGCCGGTTACGCCCGGCACTTCACCACGGTGGACACCTATGACAACCACCAGCTCGTCCCGGACCACTACGCCACCATGGATGCTGCTGCCCGTGAAGGTGGACACGTCGCGATGATCTCCACCGGATGGGATCCGGGCCTGTTCTCCCTGAACCGCACCCTGGCCGCGGCTCTCTTCCCGGACGCCCAGCAGAACACGTTCTGGGGCAAGGGGCTTTCCCAAGGCCACTCCGATGCTGTCCGCCGGGTCACCGGGGTGCGGCGGGGTGTCCAGTACACGATCCCCAGCGAGCAGGCCATCGCGGAGGCCAAGGCTGGGCGTGGCGCCGAGATCAGTGCCACCTCTGCGCACGTCCGCGAGTGCTATGTGGTGGCCGACGAGGCCGACCACGCCGCCATCCGCGAGGCGATCACCACGATGCCGGGCTACTTCTCCCCCTATGACACCACCGTGCATTTCATCTCCGATGAGGTCTTCGAGCGTGACCACCAGGGCATGCCGCACGGCGGCCACGTGGTCACCTCCGGTGATCTGGGCGGTTCGCGCAGCTCGGTCGAGTTCGCCCTCGAGCTGGGCTCCAATCCCGACTTCACCGCCGCGTCCCAGGTCGCCTACGGCCGGGCCGCCGCCCGACTCCAGGCCGAGGGGAAGACCGGAGCGTTCACCGTGCTGGAGGTCGCCCCGTACCTGCTCTCCCCCGTCGCCCTGGACGAACTCATCCGCCGGGATGTGTGACGGAGACTGTCGACCGAAGAGCCGCCGGCCCTGTCATGGGCCGGCGCGCCGCCGTCGTCGTATGCTCTGAGCATGCCGATCACGCGAGATGACCGCGAGACCCTGCCCGCCTCGCCAACCCCGGTTTCCCCGGTGCACCCCACGTCTGCCGACCTCGCCGCTGTGCGATTCGCACGGCCGGGTCAGTCAGAAAGCAGCCAGTCACGGAGCAGCCAGTCACGGAGCAACCGGTGAGCGGCGGCCTGGTCGCCCTCCTGGACGACGTCGCCGCGCTCGCCCGCATCGCGGCGGCCTCGGTGGATGACATCGCCGCCGGAGCCACGAAGGCCGGCGCCAAGGCCGTGGGCGTGGTGATCGACGACGCGGCCGTCACCCCGCAATACATGTCCGGGGCAGACCCGTCCCGCGAGCTGCCGATGATCAAGAGGATCTTCTGGGGCTCGCTGCGGAACAAGCTCCTGATCATCCTGCCGGCGCTCCTGCTGGTCAGCGCGTTCATTCCCTGGATCATCCCGTGGATCCTGATCCTGGGCGGCACCTACCTCTGCTACGAGGGCGCTGAGAAGGTCTGGCACAAGCTCCGCGGTCACCACGCCGAGAAGCAGACCCCGGCCACCGAGAAGGGGCCCGAGGCCGAGGACAAGGTGATCAAGGGGGCCATCACCACCGATTTCATCCTGTCCTGCGAGATCATGGTCATCTCCATGAACGAGGTCGCCGAAGAGAACATCTGGTTCCGCGCCCTCATCCTGGTCGTGGTGGCCGTGGCGATCACCGTGCTCGTGTACGGCGCCGTCGCGCTGATCGTCAAGATGGACGACGTCGGCCTGCACCTCGCGCAGAAGGAGGGCACCGGAACCCGGCGGGTCGGCGAGATGCTGGTCAAGGCCATGCCGCAGGTCCTGGCCGCCATCACGTTCATCGGCACCATCGCGATGCTGTGGGTCGGCGGGCATATCCTGCTTCAGCAGTCGGCGGAGCTGGGGCTGCATGCCCCCTACGACCTGGTCCATGCCCTCGAGGCCCCCGCTGCCGCGCTGCCCGCTGTGGGCGGGTTCCTCGGCTGGCTGGTGAACACGCTGTGCTCGGCCGTGATCGGGTTGATCTGGGGCCTGGCCGTCATGACCGTCTTGCATCCCCTGCTCCGGTTGCTGCCGATCGGCAAGTCGCCCGATGCCGTGGAGGCTTCCGGCCACGAGGAGGGTTCCCTCCGCGCGGCCGTCGCCGGTCACCGTCCGGGCCGGCAGTCTACGGCGCACGGCCCTGCGCCGGCACAGGACTCGAAGGCCGAACCGCCGGCCTAGTGGGCCGCTGGGCTGGACTCGACGGACTCGACGGACTCGACGGACTCGACGGAGAAAGCCCACATCACGCCGAAGCGGTCGAAGACCTGGCCGTACCAGTCCCCCCAGGGGGCCTTCTCGAACGGCATGTTCTCGGACCCTCCGCCGGAGATCAGCTTGGCGATCAGCTCCCGGGCGCCTTCCGGGCTCTCCACCGTGTAGAGCAGTGAGTACGCGGTGTCCCTGATCGGGTAGTCCTTGCTGTCCATGGCATCCCCGCCGGCGAGCTCGCCGCCCGGCAGGGACAGGGTCACATGGGCGACCGCCTGCGGGTCTGGCTCGAAGGGCATGCCCTCCATGGGCACATCGCCATAGCGCAACAGGTCCAGCGTGCCGCCGAACACCTCATGCCAGTGCTCGAACGCCTCGGCGGTCTGCCCGGGCAGGGAGATATACGTCGCAAGGGAGGTACTCATGGGGTGCTCCTAGTTCTCAGGGCGGTGTCGTTCTCGGGCGGTGTCGCGCCCCATTCAGGGTGGTTCAGGCTGTGACAGGTTGTTCAGGCTATGACACCAGCATGTTCTCTCGTGGCGAGGGCCGCGCCTCCGATCCTGCGCATCCAGGCGGACAGGTCAACGAGACCCAGGGCACGAAACCGGGGCCTTGGACCGTCCAGATGACCGGAATACAGTCGAGGTGTGAGAGCGACATCCTCAGGAACCGCATTCGTCTTCGCGGGCGGAGGCGTCCGCGGTGCCGTGCACGTGGGTCAGTTGAGGGCCCTGTTCGAGCGTGGCATCACCCCGGATCTGATCGTCGGCACCTCCGTCGGTGCCATCAACGGCGCCGTTGTGGCCCGCGACCCGCACCCGGACGTGGCACACGAGATGCTCCAGATGTGGCAGACGGACGAGGCCCGGGCCGTCTTCGGCCAGTCGTGGAGCCGCCAGGCCGGCCGGGTGATCCGCGGCCGCACCTACACGCTGTCCGCCAAGCCCCTCGTCGACCTGATCTCCATGCACTTCCCGCCCCGCACCCAGATCGAGGACCTCGACCTGCCCTTCGTCACGGTGGCCACCTCGATCGAGCGGGCGGCGGAGCGCTCCTTCGACACTGGACCGCTGGTGCCCGCCGTCGTCGCCTCGTCCACGGTACCGGGCCTCCTGCCGCCCGCCGTGATCGATCATGAGCACTACTTCGACGGCGGACTGGTCGCCTCAGTGCCCCTGGGTCAGGCCGTCCGTCGCGGGGCCACGACGATCTATGTACTCCAGGCCGGCCAGCTCGACAAGCAGATGACGGTCCCCACCTCCATGGTGGAGACGCTCAACGTCTACGTGGACATCACCCGCCGGCACAGCTTCACCCACGCCCTGGAGCACGTCCCCGAGGGGGTCACCGTCTACGTGCTGCCCACCGGTGGCAAGCCCAAGGTCCACGGCCTCAAGGCGCTGATGTCACTCGAGCACACCGCGGAGCGGGCCGAACTGGCCTACCAGGCGACCTCCGTGGAGCTCGACCGGATCGCCGGCATGCACCCGGCGTAGACATCTCGTCTTCCTCTCTCCCCTCTCTCCCCTTTCTCCCCTCTCTTCCTTTCCGCTTCCGCCCCACTCGCCTCGGGCCGTGACAGGACGGGCCGGGGATGCCACGGTGGAGGGATGCGCAGTCCTGACCTGACCACATCAGTGTTGGACCTCGCGGCGACCCACGGCTTCGATCTCGACCCGTCCACGCTGTCCATCAACGAGATGGGCCTCGACTTCCGCGTGGCCCTGGCCACCACAGCGTCCTCCAGCGCCACCAGTCCGAACGAGGCCGCCGGGGAACGCTGGGTCCTCCGAATCCCGCGCCGCCCAGATGCCCTGAAGCGAGCCGCGGTCGAATCCCGGGTCCTGGACCTGATCGGACCGCAGCTGTCCGTGGCCGTACCCCAGTGGCGCGTCCAGGCCACCGACCTCATCGCCTATCCGGCCCTGCCCGGAGAACCCGGGCTCACCCTGGACCGTGACGGCGCCCCCGTCTGGCACCTCGACGTCTCCTCCGAGCGGTATGCCCGGTCCCTCGGGGCGTTCCTGGCCGAACTGCATGCGATCGATCCCGCCGAAGCCGCCGCGGCCGGCGTCGAGGTCCTCAATCCGGATGAGGTGAGGACGAAGTGGGCGCGGGACATCGCGCGGGTGGGTGCCGAGTTCGAGGTGTCCCCCGCACTCCAGGACCGCTGGTCTGCGTGGCTGGCCGAGGACAGTTTCTGGCCGGCATTCTCGGTCGTGACCCACGGGGAGGTGTACCCGGCCTACACCCTCGTGGTGGACGAGGAGATCACCGCGGTGCTGGATTGGACGACGGCGTCCGTGGGCGATCCGGCCAAGGACTTCGCGATCCACCACGCCGTGGTGCCCCCGGAGGTGTTCGCCGCCACGCTGGATGAGTATGTCCGCCGCGGTGGGCGCACTTGGCCCCGGCTGGGTGATCACGGCGCGGAGATCATGGCCGCCGGCCCGGTGGCCTATGGATTGTTCGCCCTGCAGTCCGGAGTGGCCGAACACCGGCAGGCGGCGCAGGCCCAGCTCAACCCGGAGGCCGCCGCAGGCTGAGATTCACGTGACGGTGCAGGTGGACACGGCGGTGCAGGTGGACGCGCGGACGGCGGCCAGGTGCCGGCGTCGAGTGCTCAATATGATTCTCAGCTGTGTTCCAGGAAGCCGCGAAGGACCTCGACGAACTTCTCCGGCGCCTGGGAATGTACCCAGTGGCCCGCCTCGCGGATCGTGACCTTGTGGGTCTTGGGGAACAGGGCCCGCATGGTGGCGGTGTACTCATCGCGCACATAGTCCGAGCGGCCGCCGGCCACCCACAGCACGGGGCGCTCAAAGGTAACCCCGCCAGTGTCCGGGAACCCGCCGATGGCGTCCAGGCTGGTCCGCAGCAGCTCCAGGTTCGGCTCCCACGTGTAGCCGTCCGGCCCGCTGCGCAGGTTCTGCAGCAGGAACAACCGGGTGGTGTCCCAGGGGATGGGATCCTTCAGCGCCTCGTCGGCGTCAGACCGGCGTTCGATGGCGCTCAGGTCCACGGCGGCCAGGCTGTCCAGCAGGTGCGCGAACTCGCCCTCCGCTCCCCCGGCCTGCGTGGGGGCGATGTCCACCACGATGAGCCGGGAGACCAGGTCCGGGTGTCGCAGTGCCAGCACCATGGCCACCTTGCCGCCCAAGGAATGCCCGACGACGGCCACGGGCCCGTCCGCGGCGACGCCGGCCCGCAGGGTTTCGGCCACTGAATCGGCCATCTGCCGGTAGTCGACCACATCGGTCCACTCGGACTCGCCGTGGTTGGGCAGGTCCACCAGCAGGCTGAGGTATTCCGGTGCCAGCTCTTTGGCGATCCGGGTGAAATTCTTGCCGCGGCCGAACAGCCCGTGCAGGAAGACGATGCTGTTCCCGGCGGTCTCGGAATCGCCGATGCGGCTGGTGTGCAGGGTGCTTGCAGGAAGGTCAGACACGGTCCGAGCCTAGCCCCGTGGGCCCTTCAATAGGTTCCGCATTACCGGCCGGTTTAGGGTGGAGACCATGTCATCACTGGAACCCACCGGCGGAAATCCGCCGGGCACGAGCGAGAACACGACCGAGAAACCGCCAAAGGACACCGACACCGGCACCGGCACCGGCACCGGCACCGAGAATCAGTACAGCTCCCGGCTCATCCCGTGGGTCCTGTGGCCCACGCTGATCATCATCGTGCTGTTCGTCGGTGTGACAATTGCCTTCCCCGAGGCCATGGAATCCGGGATCTCGGCCGTCCAGCAGACCGTCATCAGCAACTTCAGCTGGTGGTACCTGATCCTGGCCTTCGGATTCGTGGTGTTCTGCATCTATCTCGGATTCTCCCGCAAGGGCAACATCAAGCTCGGCCGGCCCGAGCACGAACCCGAGTTCTCGACCATGTCCTGGCTGGCTCTGCTCTTCGCGGCCGGCATGGGCATCGGCTTGGTCTTCTACGGCATGACCGAGCCCCTCATCCACTTCGCCACGCCCCGGCCTGGCCTGGAGGCCACCGACCCCTCCACGGGCGCCATGGCCGAGGACGCCCTCGCACTGACCTACCTGCACTGGGGCCTGCAGCCCTGGGCCATCTACGCCGTCGTCGGGCTCGCCATCGCACATGCCATCCACCGGCGCGGACGGCCCCTGTCCATGCGCTGGGCCCTCGAGCCGCTCATCGGTGAGAAGGCGACCCGGGGCGGGTGGGGCCATGCCATCGACAGCTTCGCCCTCATCGGCACCGTGTTCGGCGTGGCCACCTCACTCGGACTGGGTGTCACCCAGATGGCCGCGGGCCTACGGTCCATGGGACTCGTCGGCGAAGGCGACCTCTGGGTCGAGTACGCCATGATCGCCGTCGTCACCGGCTTCGTCATCTGGTCCGTGGTGTCCGGCGTGAACCGCGGGATGAAGTGGCTGTCCAACACCAATATGATCATCGCCGCCGGCCTGGTGCTGTTCCTGCTCATCGTGGGGCCGACCCAGTACCTGGCCAAGGAGATGGTCCAGACCTTCGGCCACTACCTGCAGAACTTCATCGGCAACTCCCTCAACTCCTCCGCCTTCTACGGAGCAGAGGGCGATGCGTGGCAGGCCAGCTGGTCCACGTTCTACTGGGCCTGGTGGATGTCCTGGACGCCCTTCGTCGGTGTGTTCATTGCCCGCATCTCCCGCGGCCGCACGGTTCGTGAGTACCTGCTGGGTGTCATCCTGGTGCCCACCCTGATCTCCGTGGTCTGGTTCGGCGTCCTGGGCGGCACGGCCATCTTCTACGAGAACACCAGGCCCGACTGGTACACCTCGGTGGTCGGTTCCGACGGCTCCGTGGACGTCAACTCGGCGCTCTTCCAGGTCCTGGAACAGCTGCCGGGCGGCGCCGTCCTGGTGGTCGGTGCGATCCTGCTCTCGGCCATCTTCTTCATCACGTCCTCCGACTCCGGCTCACTCGTGATGGCCATGATCGCCACGGGCGGCAACCCCGAACCCCCGAACCGCATCCGCGTGATGTTCGCTGTGGCCACCGCCGTGATGGCCGCAGCCCTGCTGCTGGCCGGCGGACTGTCCGCCATCCAGACACTGGCCATCACCATCGGCCTGCCGTTCACGATCCTCATGGTCCTGATGTGCGTCGCCGTCTTCAAGGCGCTGCACGTCAACGTCCAGCGGACCGAGGCCATCCGCCGGATGGCATTCCTGGCGGACATCTCCGACCGATTCGGTTTGGAGAGCGACGACGACGCCGTGGACTCCGGCCCCGTCTCGGCCAACACGTGGTGGTCCTCCCTCAGCCGCGAACGGCAGCGGGAGATCCACCAACGCGTCGGTCCGCACACCGGGCGGCGTGTCCGCCGGGCGGCCGGCACGGCGGGAGAACCCAGCCAGGACGACACCGCTCAGCCGGACAACACGTCTCAGCCGGACAACACCTCCGACTCCAGCCGCGCATAGCTGGTCTCCATCCCGTCGGCCATGCCGGTGGCAAGGATGGTTTCCCGTAGCGCCTCGTCCGGATAGGTGACGAGGAGGGACAGGAGGGTGCCGCCGTCGACCGGTGTGAGCGTCAGCTCGTTGGTCGTGGCGGTCTCCTCCTGGCCGATCATGGCCTCGGTGGTGACCGACCGGTGCGGTGCCTCGATCTCGAGGACCGTGCCGGTGAATCCGAAGCGGTCCTGACCGCCCTCACGCTCCCATTCGTAGCGGTAGGTCTCCCCGACCGCTGTGCCGACCTCACACACCGGCATGGTCCAGCCCTCCGGTCCGAGTTGCCACCTGCGGAGCAACTCAGGGTCATGGTGGGCTTTCCACACCTCATCAAGGGAGCCGCGGATAACACGGCTCAGCCGGGCCTGATGATCCCCGATGAGCTGGGTCTTCACGGCTTGGCCGGCAGCGAAGGACTGCAGGTCCGCCACCACGGCATCGATCTGGCTCATGGCCGAGAGCGTGCCCTCCTCCATGCCCATCTCGAGGATCTGCTCCAGGTCGGCGACGGAGTTGAAGTGGGTGGTGTGCACCAACCGGGAGCCCTCCGTGGTCTCCTCGAAGGCGAACACCATGCGCATGACCGGTGATTCGAGGTCCCGGCTTCCGTCGCCCTTGTTGAAGCCGTCCAGGACCTCGAAGGACTGTCCTTCGGTGACGGCGATGAACTCGAACCAGGCGGCTGAGCTCTCGCCGTCCGGACCGGTCATGTAGTACTGCGATTCGCCACCCGGATACATGTCGTGCCGGGTGAAGGTGGCCGGCCAGCCCACGGGTCCCCAGAACTTCTCGAGCTGGCGGGGATCGGCGTAGGCGTCCCAGAGCCGGCGCACGGGGACGGGAAAGTCGGCCACGATGGTCATCGTCATGGCCTGGGGGTCTTTGGAAACGTTGGTGACGGGCATGGTCATGCCTTTCCGATGGGGCTTTCGGGCTCCGGGCCCGGCTCGTCCGACAGCAGGGTGTCGAGGCGTCCGATCCGTTGGCGCCACAGCTGTTCATAGCGATCCAGCAGCTGCTGGGCCTTGCGGACGGTGTCCGGGTCCCCGCTGACGAGCCGCTCGCGGCCCTTCTTGTTCTTCTTCACGAGACCCGCCGATTCGAGGACGGAAACGTGCTTCTGGACGGCCGCGAACGACATGTCGTAGTCATCGGCCAGCACGGAGACGGACAGCGGCTCCGTGAGGGTCCGGCTCATGATGTCCCTGCGGGTGGAGTCGGCGAGGGCTTGGAAGATTCGGTCCACCTCGTCGTCGTCCAGTTGCCGCCAGGAAGCCTCAGTGCCAGACGTGACGTCGGCTGCTCTATGTACAACCATGTGGTTGTACATTAGTGAGCTCCGATGCACTCGTCAAGTGCTTCTGTGCCGCTGATCGCGGCGTCGGGGCGAGGGCCTCACTGTCCTGCAGGCAGTCCTTAGCCAGTCCTGCAGCCAGCTCACCTGAACATGGGCTGGCCATTGCCTGACCGCGTCATACAGGCTCGCTTGCTACGTTGCCCAAGCCACCATCGAAAGGACGGTATTCGCAGTGCCACTCACCACGCGATCCAGTGCACGATTCAGCACGAGCAAGAAGCTCCTGACCAGCGTCGCCCTGGTCGGCTCCCTGTTCGGACTCGCCGCGTGCGGCGGCGGCGACGCCGGGGGCTCCGCCGAGGCTGACGGCAGCCAGGGTGCCAGCGCTGGGGCCTCCCAGCCGGCTTCAGAAGGTGCCCAGGCGGCTCCCGAGGATGCCCAGCCGTCCATGCCGGAACCGGACGTCGAGAATGTCCCGGACGTCGTGGCCACGGTCAACGGCGAGGAGATCACAGGGGAGGAATTCACTGCGGCCTATCAGGCACAGTTCCAGCAGATGGCCATGCAGTCGCAGATGTCCGGCCAGGAGATGAACCAGGACGAGATGAAGAAGCAGCTGGCCGAGTCCCTGGTGGGCACGGAGCTGTTGGTCCAGGACGCAGCGGAGCAGGGCCACACGGCCAACGAGGAGGACGTCAACGCCTTCCTCGAGGAGACCGCGAAGTCCAGTGGTGTGGCCTCTGTGGACGAGCTGATGGCTACCTTCGAGGAACAGGGCTATCCCGAGGACCAGGTCCGCGCTGACGCCCAAAAGCAGCTGATGCTGGACAAGTCCATCGCGGAGATGGGCATCCCGGAACCCTCTGACGAGGAACTCAAGGAGCTCTACGACTCCTCGATCGCAGCCCAATCCGAGGCCCAGGGGGGCGCGAGCGCCCCTGCCGAGGGCGGCGAGAGCGCCCAGCCTGAGACCCCGTCCTTCGAGGAGCTCAAGCCTCAGCTGCAAGAGCAGGTCAAGTCCCAGAAGGAGAATGAGGCCCTGACCCAGAAGATGGAGGAACTCCGCGAGGGAGCCGACGTCGAGGTGAAGCTCTAGTCCGCTTCACCTCGCCACGGGGCTCGGTTCACACCAGCGGCCACGGGAACCTCATGCCGGTGGGATCCGCCGGGAGCACCTGCTCCTGAAGCAGGTGCTCCACCCGTTTCTGGAGTGCCGCAGCCTCAAACCACGTGAGGTGTTCGGCCAGTGCCGCGGGCACCTCATCGGCGAGCGGGGCGACGTCGGCCAAGAGGCCGGCGTCGATCCGTTCCCCGGCGAAATCCCAGATCACGGTGCGCAACTTGAACGGTGCGGCGAAACAGAGCCCGTGGTCGATCCCCCGCAGACGACCATCAGTGCCGCGCAGGACATGCCCGGCCTTCCGGTCAGTGTTGTTGGCCACGAGGTCGAAGACGGCCAAGCGCCGCAGCTCGTCGAGGTGGGCGGGATCGCCGTCGACCAGTGTGAAGTAGTGCTCGGCCGGGTCATGGTCGATGAACAGCTGCAAGGAGCCGACGCCGAAGGGACCTTCCTCCCGGATGACGGTCGGCGGGACCACACCCCACCCCAGCGACTCGCTGAGCAGGAAGGCGGCGCGCTCACGGCGGTACAACCCGGGCGGAAAGTCCCTCAGGGGCCTCTCGCCCCACTCTGGCTTGTAGATCGCCCAACACCCCTGCGTTACGGGTGAGGAACCAGTCTGGTCAGCATCGTTGACCACCTCGACGAGAAACGTCTCGTTACTGCTGTGGGCCAATTGGCCCAGGAGCCGGATCGAGCCCCGTTCGAGCAGATCGATGCCTCGTTCAGTGCATCGTGCGTCACGCTGTCCAGCCCCTCCGTCAATCTCGCCCATGACTCGTTCCCTCCCCTCCCAGGGCGCCTACGACGCCCTGAGCTGAGCCAGGGTGTCCTGCGTCGAGTTGACGGTGAGCACCACGGGATCACGTCCGTCCTGGTAGGACAGCGCGGAGACTGAGCACGGGCCGATGCTCAACCGCTGGAATCGGTCCAGCGGCGTGCCCATGGCGTCGGAAACGGCCACTCGAATGGGGTCCGCGTGGGAGAAGCACACGACTGTCCCACCTTCATGGGAGTGCCGTAGCCGCTCCAGGGTGGCCGTCATCCGGTCCCTGATCTCCACGAAGCTCTCCCCCTCCGGGAACCTGAACACCGAGGGGCGTTGCTGAACGGTCTTCCACTCGGGCTTGCGGTACAGGTCGGCGAGCCGGGCCCCTGTCCAGTCGCCGAAGTCCCCTTCCAACAACCCGCCGTCCTCAAGAACGGGCACCCCGGTCCGAGCCGACGTCGGGTGCGCCGTTTCGAGGGTTCGCTCCAGGGGTGACGCGTAGATGGCGTCAAACGGCAGCACCGCGAGCCGCTCGGCGACCCGGCCGGCCTGCTCCACCCCGGCTTCTGAGAGATGCAAGCCGGGCGCACGGCCTGGCAGCACCGTCCCAGTGGTCGGTGTCTGACCGTGCCGAACCAACAGGATCAGGGTGGTCGGGGCCTCTGGTGGGGGTGACGGCGTTGGTGGGGGTGACGGCGTCTCGTCTCGTGGCATCACGGCCAGCCTAGGCGGGCGACCGGGAACAGTCACGGCGTGGACATCATCCGTCCACGTGCTCACCATGGTTCTTGGTCCCCAGTGGGTCCTGGCGCGATTCAGGCCCTCCCATGATGTGGGCCTTGATGTGGGTATGTGGACGAGGTGGGTCTCTGTACGCGCTGGGCCGCCGCCGATAGCGTGAGCATCATGGCCACTGTTCCTGATCCCACGCCACCCACGGACTTTTCGCCTTCGGCGACCTCTCCTGAGGCGGCCCCGCCCTCCATCAGCACCCTCGCCGAATTGCGCGCCGCCGGCCACGAACAGCGGTCCTTGCGGGAGGAGATCCGCGCCAACCTCCTGGCAGCCTTGGCCGCCGGTCGGAACCCGTGGCCCGGACTGCACGGCTTCGACCGTACGGTCATTCCCCAGCTGGAGAGGGCCCTGATCGCCGGGCACGACGTCGTCCTGCTGGGTGAACGAGGCCAGGGCAAGACCCGGCTGCTGCGAACCCTGAGCGGATTGCTGGACGAATGGTCGCCGGTGATCGGCGGGTCTGAACTCAACGAGCATCCCTATGAGCCCCTCACCTCTGAGAGCCGGGCACGGGCCGCGCGCGACGGCGGCCGGTTGCCCGTGGCGTGGAGGCACCGTTCGGAGCGGTATGTGGAGAAACTCTCGACGCCGGACACCTCCGTGGCCGATCTGATCGGCGACGTGGATCCGATGCGAGTGGCCGAAGGCCGCCGTCTGGGCGACCCGGAGACGATCCACTATGGGTTGGTCCCCCGGTCCAATCGTGGGATCGTCGCCCTCAACGAGTTGCCGGACCTGGCCGAACGGATTCAGGTGGCTCTCTTGAACGTCATGGAGGAACGGGACATCCAGATCCGGGGTTACGTGCTGCGCCTGCCCCTGGATGTACTGGTGGTCGCCTCCGCCAACCCGGAGGACTACACCAACCGTGGCCGCATCATCACTCCGCTCAAGGACCGTTTCGGAGCGGAGATCCGCACTCACTATCCCCTTGAGCTGGCCCACGAGATCGCGGTGATCCGGCAGGAGGCACGACTGACCGCGGAGGTCCCGGACGTGGTCCTGGAGATCTTGGCCAGGTTCACCCGTGCCTTGCGTTCCTCGAGCGCTGTCAATCAGTCCTCGGGAGTCTCTGCTCGTTTCGCCATTGCCGGTGCTGAGACCGTCGCCGCCGCAGCCCGCCATCGGGCGACCGTTCGAGGCGACGAACCGGTGGCGCGCCTCGTGGACCTGGAATCCGCTGCGGAAGTGCTTGGTGGCAAGATCGAATTCGAGTCGGGTGAGGAGGGCCGGGAAGACGAGATCCTCGAACACCTGTTGCGGACCGCGACCGCCCAGACCGTGCGGGAGCATTTTGCCGGCCTCGACTTCGCACCGCTGGTCGACGCCTTCGACGGGCACCGCACCACCACCGGCGAACGCGTGACCGCGGCCGAGTTCCTGGCGGATCTGCCCGAACTTGAGGACCCGACCTTGTATGACGAGATCGTCCAACGGCTGAGCGCCCTGGCTACCCGAGATTCCACCCCGCAGACGGACGCCGGAGGAGGCCTCACCGCAGGCGTCCTCGCAGCAGGAGACCTCACAGCAGGACACCCCGCCGAAGATCAGAGACCGGATGCTGCTGCCGGGCAAGCCCTCGGGCATCGGGCCGGCGCCATCGAGTTGGCCCTCGAAGGCCTGTACCTGGCCCGTGAACTATCCAAGGAGTCCGACGACGGCCAGACCATCTACGGATAAGGGGGCCGCTGGCCACCCCACCGCATCGAGCCGGATCACGCCGCACCCTGCTGGTCTGCTTCGCCATCGCTTTCGCCTTCGCCGCCTTCGTCTTCGCCTTTTTCCGGAAGTCTCTGACCATTCGTGGTGGTGGAGTTATTGGAGCCCGTCCGCCAATAGTGATTGCGACGCGGCGTCTGGGCGGGGTCGTGATAGGGAGCCGGAATGAACCACGGAATCCCGTCGACGACCTCGATCTCCCAGGCTCCGGCATGCACGGCATGGTGGTGATGCGAGCAGAGCAGGACTCCGTTGTCCACACTGGTGGGACCGCCGTGTTCCCAGTGCTGGATGTGGTGCGCTTCGCACCACGGGGCATAGATGGAACAGTCCGGTGCCGCGCAGCCGCCGTCCCGGGCCGTGATCGCCCGTCTGAGCTTGCGCGTGAAGAGCCGTTGGGACCGTCCCACGTCCAGCACCTCTCCCTTGCCGCCGAGCACGATCGGGATCAGGTCACTGTCACAGGCCAGCTGCCGGATCATGGCCGGACTCACCGGCCCGGTATAGGCAGCCTGGGAGAGCAGGTGGCCGCTGGTTTCCGGCGGAACGGTGGCTTGATGCCACCGGTATTGTCCGGCCAGGGTCTGGTAGTCGATCATCACCAGCACCTGGGGCCGTGACCCACCGCCAGCGTCCGGCCAGTCGGTGCCCACGGTGCCCTCTGCACCATCCCTCGACCCCTGTGCATGCGTCGAGGTGAGGGCCAAGGCGCCGCTCAGGGCACTCACCACACCATCGAGCCGTTTCTGCGCCAGACTGCGTGGGTCCAGAGCCTCCATCTCCAGGACCTGGCCGGTCCAGGGCTCCGCAGCGGTGTCGATTCCCGGGCTGGCCTCACTGTGAGCCGCCGTACCATCCTCATACCCTGTCAACGCACCGGATTCGATTTCTGTACCGGTGCCCTCGTCCTTGCTCGGGTCTTTGTCCTTGTCTTTGCGAGGATTGGTGGCATCGGCGGTGATGGTCTGCAGGACCTCATGCTGGAGATCCGTAGCCATCAGCAGCCACCGATGCAGGTTGGCCTGGCCCCTGCCGTGGTAGAACAATCCTTGAGCTGCGTTGGCCTGGGCGTCCGTCGGTTCCAGACCATCCGGGTTAACCAACGCATCGAAGCGCTGGCGCCAGTGCGAGCAGACCTTTTTCACGGTTTCAGGATCTGACTGGCAGGCATGTCCGACGAGGATCCGCTCACCTTCCGTGACCAGGCCGTGGACGAGGTCTGGATCGGCACCGGCCAGCCCAGCATCCCGGACGGCCTCAGCCAGGGTTGCCGCCACGGTGTCCACCGAGGCCGAATCCATGGTTGCCTCAGCCACGGCCCGAGCCAGTTCCGGCATTTTTGGAGGGACCACGGCATCGGGTTGCAAGCTGGTCGGGTCGTGGCTGGCCAGCACACACTGCGCCCGCGCCACTCTCTTCTTCGCCTCGACTCGGTGGATCCGCAAGATCTGCCGGAGATAGTCCGCGCCATTGCGGTACGCGGTCTTGCCCTCTGGTATCCCCAACACCTCACGCCGGGTGGCGTGGAGGTCGAAGATCCGATTCGTATGCCCCGCCAATCCGATCCGAGCTGAATCGAGCCGCCGGGACAGTCCCTCCACCTGAGCCAGAACGATCGGCAAGGACGCCGCCGTTGCCTGGCCCTGATGGATGTCAGTACCGGAATCGGTCGCCGTCTCGCCGGATGTCTTGTCGGCGCCGTGGACATCCTCGCCGGGTGCCTCATCGGCAACATGGGCATAGAGGCCCCACTGCGCCGACCGATCCACCTCCGGCTCGTCAGCGAAGCGGTCGAGGTACCCCAGCAGGCCATGGTCAGTGGCCCGTGCCGCCACCTCCTCCACCAGCACGCGGGCGGCCGCCAAGAGTTCGGGCAGGTCCAGAGAGGACACGCCGTCCTGATCGATCAACACCGTCCTTGCCACCCCCGTTTGTCCCCATGCCGGTCCTGCTCATCCATGTCATACCCGATGACGATTCGCCGGCTGTTCGACAGGTGAGAGACCGTCGATCGATGCCCATCGGATTGACTAGTACACCTATTCGAACACAGTGCACGGACGTGGTAGGAGGCTTCGCCCTTCCCTTGCGGACAACACTCCGAGCATGGGAGGCCTGTGCAGGAGGCGGCCGCCGCACAGCGACACCAGCAAGCGGCCGGCTTCCGGCAAGCCGTCGGCGACCCCAAGACCACCGCAACGAGTCCGGAAAACCTGGTGGCGCCGGCGTCGGGAAGACGTAGAGTGACGGTGGAACGCCGAGACCCCGCATCAGGGGAAGGAGTCACCGTGAGACACCACCAGTCCTCACGTTACGGCCGCTACGACGGCGGCCCCGATCCACTCGCACCGCCGATCGACCTCTCCGAGGCACTCGACGCCGTGGCCGATGATGTCATGGCCGGATACTCCCCTGCGCAGGCCCTGCGGGAGTTCCTGCGCCGCGGCGGACGGACGATGGCCGGTCTGGATGAGCTCGCCGGCCGGGTCCAGCAGAAGCGCCGCGACCTGCTCGGCCGACACCGCCTGGACGGCACCCTCCAGGAGGCGAAGAAGCTCCTGGACGAGGCCGTCCTCGAGGAGCGCAAACAGCTGGCCCGCGATATCCGGATGGGCGACACCGATCGGGCCTTCCGGGAGATGCAGTTGCAGAACCTCCCCGCCTCCACTGCCGCCGCCGTCACGGAATTGGCCGATTATGACTGGCAGTCGGACACTGCGCGCCGTGCCTTCGAGGAGATCAAGGACCTGCTCGGGCGCGAGCTACTCGACCAGCGATTCGCCGGCATGAAGAACGCACTGGAAGCCGCCACGGAGCAGGATCGGGCGGCCATCGCCGCCATGCTCCGGGACCTCAACGATCTGCTGGACAAGCACGCCCGCGGTGACGACACCCCCGAGGACTTCCAGGACTTCATGGCCCAACACGGTGACCAGTTCCCCGAAGGCCCGACAGATATTGACGAGCTGATCGACGCCCTCGCCCAGCGCTCGGCTGCGGTTCAGCGGATGCTTCGATCCATGTCCCCAGAACAGCGGGAAGAACTGATGGCCTTGTCTGCGCAGGCCTTCGGATCCCCGGACCTCCTGGACCAATTGAACCGTCTCGACGCCAACCTCCAAGGCC
The DNA here is from genome assembly GCF_040702545.1 of Citricoccus sp. NPDC079358. Lineage (NCBI taxonomy): Bacteria > Bacillati > Actinomycetota > Actinomycetes > Micrococcales > Micrococcaceae > Citricoccus > Citricoccus sp. NPDC079358. Next base: position 436,487 of record NZ_JBFBLI010000001.1, on the reverse strand, counting down.
TACGTCCCGGCGAGGACTGGACCGGGTCAGAACAGTTCGACGGCGGCCAAGGGCTTGGCCTCGGAGACGGCACCGGAGTCTTCCAAGACCTGGCCGAACTCGACCAGCTCAGCGACCAGCTTTCCCAGTCCGGTCCCGGTTCCACCTTGTCAGACCTGGATGTGGACCGGCTGGCCCGTCAGCTCGGGAACGAGGCCGCCGCCGACGCCAGAACCCTCGAACGACTCGAGAAGGCGCTCCGGGACAGCGGCCTCCTGCGCCGCGGCGCCGACGGGGATATCACGCTCTCCCCGAAAGCCGTTCGCAAGCTCGGCACTGCCCTGCTCAAGGACGCCGCCGGCCGCCTCTCGGGACGCCAGGGCCAGCGAGATACCCGACGGGCAGGGACTGCCGGCGAGCTCACCGGTTCGAGTCGGGCCTGGCAGTACGGCGATGTCGAGCCGTGGGACGTCACCCAGACCATCACGAACGCGATCGCCCGCACGGTCGCCGAGGGCAGGAATCCCCGGGCCGGCTTACGGATCGAGGTGGCCGACGTCGAGGTCCAGGAGACCGAGGCCCGCACCCAGGCGGCCGTGGCGTTGCTGGTGGACACCTCCTTCTCGATGGCGGCCGAGGGGCGTTGGGTGCCCATGAAGCGCACCGCGTTGGCCCTGCACCACCTCGTCGCGACCCGGTTCCGCGGCGACCAGCTGCAACTCGTGCAGTTCGGCCGCTACGCGCAGCGAGTGGACATCGACGAGCTCACCGCCCTGCCGCCCATGCGCGAACAAGGCACCAACCTGCACCACGGGCTGATGCTCGCCACCCGTTTCTTCCGCCAGCACCCCACCTTGCAGCCGGTGCTGCTGATCGTCACCGACGGCGAACCGACCGCGCATCTCCTGCACCACCCCGGCGCCGGCCCCGAGGCGTGGTTCTCCTACCCACCCGACCGCGAAACGTTGCGCGCCACCATTGCCGAACTCGACCGCGTCGGCCGGCTCGGTGCGGAGACCACCTTCTTCCGGCTGGGATCCGACCCGGGATTGGTGGACTTCCTCGCCGCCATGGCCCGGCGGGTGGACGGCCGCGTGGTGGCACCGGAGGCGGACGACCTGGGTGCCGCCGTGGTGGGCGAATTCCTCCGCTCGCGCTCGCACCCTTCGGACCGACCTGGTTCGGACTGGACCGACTGATCGACTGATCGACTGACCGATCGACTGCCTAACCGACTGCCTAACCGACGGACCGGCGGACCGACTGGCGGACTAACCGAGTGGCCGACTAACTGACCGACGGGCCGACGAGCCAACGAGCCGACGAGCCGACGGGCAGCGTGCCGCCGCGCCACCGTCCGACTCCAGGGGCGTCGAGGAGCTTCGAGGGGCCCGGGTCGGGTTGAATGGGTGGATGCACATCGTCCTGGGCCCGGCCCCTGATCCGGCACGCGGCTCGATCGCCGGACCATCCGGCCCGTCGGGGCAGGACAGTCGAACCGAGTCGTCCGAGTCGTCCGAGTCGTCCGAGCGGTCCGGGCACTCCGGGCGCCCCGGGCAGTGGATGCCGGTGGTGGTCGACGACGGCCGGATCGAACCCCTCCCCCCGGTCACCGCCGCCGCGCTCCCCGACCTGGTGCGTACGCTGCCCGCTCGGCTCGGGCTGAACCCCGAGACCGTGCGCTGGGTGTTCACGTCCGTGGCGCGGGACTACCGGCCGTTGCTCGAGGCCGGTGTGGAGATCGGCCGATGCTGGGACCTGAGTCTGTGCCAGCGCATCCTGACCACCGCCACCGATTCCCCCAACGCTTCACCCTCTAACGCCTCCACCCCCAATTCCACCTCCACCTCCGCCTCCACGTCCACGTCCACCGGCTCGCCCTACTCCCCCGTCGTCTCCGTCCCGGTGCTGGAACCCGAGCCGTGGGCAGCAGAGCCACCAGCGGCGCGGGCGGATCAAGGCACGTTCTTCGATCTGCCCTCCACCAGCCGCCGGGGGCACGGCTCCCCCACGGCACCCGAACTGGCGCGCGAACTGGTGGCCCAGCTGACCGCGGTGGCGGGATCTCCGCACCGTCACCGGCTCAAGCTTCTCTTGGCCGCCGAGTCCCAGGGTGCCCTCATCGCGGCGGAGATTCTGCACGAGGGTCTGCCCTGGCGCCGAGATCTGCACGAGCAGATGCTCGCCGAGGTGCTGGGCCCCCGTCCGGCGGAGGGACAGCGCCCGCGGCTCCTGCAGGAACTCTCGGAGAACATCGCCGACACCCTCGGAGTGCCCGGCCTCAACCCGGATTCACCCCAGGACCTGTTGCGCGGTCTCCACTTCGCCGGCGTACGGGTGTCCTCCACCCGGGCCTGGGACCTGAAGGGCTGGGCCTCCGAGGGCGGTACCGACTCACGACGACGGTCCGAGTTGATCTCCGGAGTACTCGAGTACAAACGCCTGTACCGGTTGTGGACCGCCAACGGCTGGCATTGGCTGGACGAATGGGTCCGGGACGGGCGCTTCCATCCGGCCTACTCGGTCGGCGGCGTGGTGACAGGCCGGTGGGCCGCCCACGGCGGGGGCGCCATGCAGATTCCGGCGGTGGTCCGGGACGCCGTCCGAGCCGATCCGGGGCATCTGCTCACGGTGGCCGACGCCTCCCAGGTGGAGCCGCGCATCCTCGCAGCGATGTCCGGGGACCGCGCCCTGGCCGAGGCCGGCTCCGGACACGACCTCTACCTGGCCGTCGCCGAGCAGGGCCGGCGCGCCGGTTCCGAACTCGGCGAGCGCTCCCGGGCGAAGGTGGCGCTACTGGGTGCCATGTATGGCGCGACGACGGGTGATTCAGCGGCGCTGATGCCCCACCTGCGCCGGTTGTACCCCGAGGCCATCGGCCTGCTCGAGCGCGCGGCGCGGCGCGGCGAGGAGGGCGGACAGGTCTCCACCTGGCTGGGGCGAACCTCCCCGCCGGCCGCGCCGGAGTGGCTGGAGGTCACCGGAAACGTGTCCACGGCCGAGGCGGAGTCGCGGGCCCGGACCGTACGCCGGTCGGCCGGCCGGTTCACCCGCAACTTCGTCATCCAGGGCACCGCGGCAGAGTGGGCCCTGTGCTGGATGGGAGAGATCCGCCGGCGGTTGCGCGTAGGCACCACCACAGCCAACGGGAGCCTCCGCCCGATGAAGACCCGCCTGGTGTTCTTCGTCCACGACGAGGTGGTCCTGCATGGCCCCGCCGAGGAGGCGCCGGCCGTGCATCAGATCGTCACGGAAGCGGCTCAAGCCGCCGGCCGGCTGCTGTTCGGGGCGGCCCCAGTGGGGTTCCCACTCTCGATCTCCGCTGCCGAGTCCTACGCCGCGGCCCACTGACGCGCCCAGTGCGCCCGGTGCGACCGGTGCTCCCGATATAGCCGCAGCCGGCGAGCCCCTGCATCCGAACCCCTGCAAATGAGCCCCGCACCGGAGCCCCCGGACGACTCACTCGGTTCAGAGCCCGAGATCGCGCCCGATGAGCTCCTTCATGATCTCGTTGGAGCCGGCCCAGATCTTGTTCACGCGGGCGTCCTTCCAGGCGCGGGCCACCCGGTACTCGTTCATGTAGCCGTAACCGCCGTACAACTGGACGCAGTGGTCGATGACCTCGTTCTGCACGTCCGAGGCCCAGTACTTGGCCTTGGCCGCGTCCACGGCGGAGAGCTCGCCGGCGGTGTGGGCCATGATGGCGTCGTCGAGGAAGGCCTGGGTGACCTCGACCTTGGTCACGAGCTCGGCCAGCAGGAACTTGTTGTGCTGGAAGGCACCGATCGACTGCCCGAAGGCCTTGCGCTCCTTCGCGTAGCCGATCGTCTCGTCCAGGATCTGACGGGCGTGGGCGAGCCCGTAGACGGCGGCGCCCAGACGTTCCTGTGGGAGGTTCTTCATCATCTGGATGAATCCGGTGTCCACCTGGCCGATGATGTTCTCGGCCGGGACGCGGACATCAGTGAAGAACAGTTCGGCGGTGTCCGATTCAGGCTGGCCGACCTTGTCCAGCTTGCGGCCCCGCTCGAAGCCCGCCATTCCGGTCTCGACGCCGAACAGGGTGATGCCCTTGGCCTTCTTCTCCGGACTGGTGCGGGCGGCGACCACCACCAGGTCGGCGGAGTAGCCGTTGGTGATGAAGGTCTTGGAACCGTTGACGACCCACGCGTCGCCGTCGCGCACCGCGGTGGTCTTGAGGTTGGCCAGGTCGGAGCCGCCGGACGGTTCGGTCATGGCGATGGCGGTGACGATGGAGCCCTCCGCCACCCCGGGCAGCCAGCGGGCGTGCTGCTCAGAGGTCCCGAGGTCCACGATGTAGGGCGGCACGATGTCCGCATCGATGCCCACGCAGGAGGAGATGGCGAAGCTGACCTTGGCCAGTTCCTCGAAGACCACGGCGTTGAAGCGGTAGTCCTGCGGATAGCCGCCGCCGAACTCCTCCGGGACTTCCAGTCCGAGCAGGCCCTGCTGGCCGGCCTGCAGCCAGAACTCCCGCGGCAGGCCCTTGGCCTCGGCCCACGCCTCGATGTTCGGAGTGACCTTGCGGCTGACGAACTCGGCTACGGCATCGCGGAAGTCTTCATGTTCGGTCTCGAATATGCGGCGGCGCACGGTGATCCTCCCGGAGCGGTGGTGACTGGGTGTGACACCAAGATACTACTCATGAGTAGCTTAGGTTTCGAGACCTGGTCCACCATTGGACTACGGCGCCGCGGGCGAACCGGAACCCGAGGGCGCCGGAGTCGGCGATCCGGACTCCGAGGGCGTCGGGGCCGTCCCGCTGGGCGCGGGCCCCGAGGGTGAGTCCGCATCCGGATTGTCCGGAGTCCCATCGGCGGCGTCTCCGGGCCGCTGGGGTTCGTTGCCCGGCTCGGTGCCGTCTCCGCCCATCTGGTAGCGGTCACGGGAGCCCGGGTTCTGGATCGGTGAGTCCTGGGCCGCCCGGAACTCCTCGGCCGGGAACTGCGCCGCCGTCTGGCCCATGTAGTCGAACCACTGGGGTGCCGCGAGGGTGCTGCCCCAGAAGTCCTCGTGGCGCTGCCCGTTGACGGGAACGCCGGCCAGGGACTTCAGGTCCTGGTAGCGCCCCACCCAGCTGGCCGTGGACAACCCGGAGGTGTACCCGATGTACCAGGTGGAGGACTGCGCGTTGTTGGTACCGGTCTTGCCGCCCATCGGCGCCTGCTCGACGGTCTCGGTCTGGCCGGTCTCGTCCGCGGTGCGCTGGGCGATGTTGGTGAGCGTCTCGTTCAACTGGGCGACCACCTCGGGATCGAGCGCCTGGTCGCATTCCGGTGCGCCGACGTCGTACTCCTTGCCGTTGGTGTCCTTGACGGAGACCAGCGAGCGCGGGGCGCAGTACTGACCGTCATTCGCGAAGGCGGCGTAGGCGGCCGCCTGGGTCATGGGCGCGAACTCCTCGGCGCCGAGGATGAAGGACGGGTTGGCGGGGTTCAGGGGCTGGCCGTCGTCCGCGCGGTGCACGCCGAGGCGCGTGGTCAGGTCCGTGATGTCACACAGGTCCAGCTCCTCGGCCATGTTGACCATGACGGTGTTCGTGGACCAGTAGAGGCCGAAGTCGGCGGTCATCTCCCGCTTCATGTTGTCGATAACGTTGTTGACCTTCCAGCCGCCTTCGTCGGGAATGGAGATCGAGCCACCCTCCTGGCAGGAGGCCTGGAACTCGGAACCCTGGGGCCAGTGGTCCTGGGAGGCGTCCACGATGTCATACATGGACCGGCCGCTCTCGAGCCAGGATGCCGCCACATAGGGTTTGAGCGAGGAGCCACCCTGGAAGCCGTTGCCACCACCCTGGGCCGCGTCCACGTTGAAGTTCAGCACGGTGTTGCCGGCGCCCTCGTTCTCCTCCGGTGAGTAGTTGGTGTTCTGTGCCATCGCCTTGATGTTGCCGGTCCCCGGCTCCACCGTCACGAGGGAGGCACCCGCACCCGAGGCGTCCCCTGCGGGGACGGTCTTCTCCACGGACTGCTGAGCCTGGTCCTGCAGCCCGGAGTCCAGCGTGGTGGTGATCTCCAGTCCGCCGCGGTTCAGCAGTTGCTCGCGGGACTCGACGTCCGGTCCGAAGGCCTCGCTCGCGAGGATCTCGCGGTGCACGTAGTCGCAGAAATAGGGGGCCTGGGAGGCGGAGATGCAGCCGGTGGCCTCCTGGTGGATGTCCAGACCGAGGTCCGCGTTGGTGGCGTCCTCGTGCTCCTGCTCGGTGATCTTCCCCTGGGACAGCATGGAGTTCAGCACGATGTTGCGCCGCTCCACCGACGCCTCGGGGTTCGTCTCCGGGTTGTAGCCGTTCGGGGACTTCACCACCCCGGCGAGGGTGGCCGCCTGGGCGATGTCCAACTCTGCGGCGGGAATGCCCCAGTAGTACTGCGCGGCCGCCTCCACGCCGTACGTGCGGCCGCCGAACAGCACGATGTTGAGATATCCCTCGAGGATGTCCTCCTTGGACATCTCCTGCTCCACCGAGACCGCCAGCTTCATCTCCTTGAGCTTGTCCGCATAGGTCTTCGTGCCGGAGATGGTCAGCCGCTCCTCGCCCCGGAGCATGTCCGCATTGATGAGCATGTTGTTCACGTACTGCTGCGTGATGGTGGAGGCACCCTGCTGGGAGCCCGAGGAGGCATTGGTGACCAGCGCGCGGCCGATGCCCTGCGGGTCCACCCCGCCGTGCTCGTAGAACCGCTCGTCCTCGATCGCGATGATCGCGTCCTGCATGTCCTGGCTGATCCGGTCCAGCTCGACCGGCTGGCGGTTCTCCGCATAGAACGTGGCCAGCTCCGTGCCGTCCTCCGCGAGGATGCGGGAGGGCACGCTGACGGGCTCCTCCCGCAGCTCCGCGGGGAACTGATCGATCATGTCCGACCCCGTGGATGCCGTGGCCCCGCCGGTGACGGCCAGCGGGAGGAACAGCCCCGCCACCAGGAGTCCGGCGAGTGCGCTCACCCCGAGGAACGAGAGGATCTTGCCGGCCGTGGTGGACGTGGCTCTGCGGACAAAACTCATTCGAGTCACGTTGTCAGGGTTTTCTGAACGCAACCTTGGCGTTCGGCTGGCGGAGCGTGTGTCCGATCGCGCGCCGCGTCAGGCCGCTGCAGTCCGCGTGCCCGGGTCGTTCTCAGCGATGCCGGCGGCACCGCGCCTGGTACTGCTCCGCCCCGCCCACGTGCTCAGCCGTGGCCACCAGGGAATTCCCGACGCCGGCGCCCGCACCTTCCCCAGCGACCGGTACCGCGGTCTCGGTGCCGTCGACGCGCCGGTGGAAGGCCGCATCGGCCCCACACACGGCACAGACGGCCAGTAGCTTGGTGACCGACTCGGCGGTGGCCATGAGTGCGGGCAGAGGCTCGAAAGGCTGGTCATCGAAGGTCAGGCACAGCCCGGACACCACGACCGTGACGCCTCGATCCGCCAAGTCGACCACCACCGGCACCAGATCCGCCCCGAAGAATTGCGCCTCGTCGATGGCCAGGAGATCGAGGGAGCGCACCGTGCTGGCAACTGGACCGGAAGACTCTGCATCCGCGCTGGAAGGACCCGCATCGGTTCTGCCCGTACGGCCGGGTTCGTCCACCACAGCATGCAGCTCAGCCGCTCCGCTGACGGACGTCGCCGGGATCGCCCCGCCGGCGTGCGAGGACACGAGGCTGGCACCCCTCCGGTCGTCCAGGGCGTGGTTGACGACCAGCACCCGGAGTCCGGCGGTCGTGGCCCGCCGGACCCGGCGCATGAGCTCCTCGGTCTTGCCGGCGAACATCGGACCGGTGATGACCTCGATTCGGCCGCGGCCGGCGTCGTTGTTCATGCCGTTCCTTCCGCCGACTCGACAGCCATCTCGACCGCGATCTCGCTCGCCATCTCGACGAAGTAGGCGCGAACCTCAGCGACCTTTCCGTCGTTCACGATGCCGATGCGCGGGGCATTGCCGCAGTCGTCGGGTAGCCGGATCTCCATGGCCTCATGATGGCACCAGGGGTGCAGGCCAGGCGAGGCCAGCAGGCTTCCCCGGCTGGTGATGCGCCGGGATCTGGCCTGACGAGCCGCCGCCCACGAGACGGCTACAGCACCATCGCGGCGATGATGCCGCCGAAGAACAGCGGGATGTTGAAGTGCATGAACGTGGGCACGCAGGTGTCCCAGATGTGGTGGTGCTGACCGTCCACGTTCAGACCGGACGTCGGGCCGAGCGTTGAGTCCGAGGCGGGTGAGCCGGCGTCGCCGATGGCCCCGGCCGCGCCCACCAGCGCCGCGGTGGCCAGCGGGCTGAAGCCGACGGCAGCGCACAGCGGCACGAAGATCGCCGCCAGGATCGGGATGGTGCCGAAGGACGAGCCGATGCCGATGGTCACGAGCAGGCCGACGATCATCATCACGACGGCGGCCAGCAGCTGGCTGTCCCCAATCCAGCCGGACGCGGCGGTGACCAGGTCGTCCACGGCCCCGGTCTCGGTGAGCACGGAGGCGTAGCCGGAGGCCACCAGCATGATGAAGGCGATGGTGCCCATCATGGTGACGCCGCCGTGGGCGAGCTCGTCCGAGGTCCGCCAGTGTTCGCCGCGGAACACGAAGATGACCAGCACTCCACCGAGTGCGGCGATGACGAGTGAGCCGAACACGACCTGGAGCACCAGGGTGACCGCGAGGGCGATCAGCACCACGATGTGCTGGCGGGTCCACCCCGTGTCCGATCCAGAGGCGCCGTTCGTGCCGAAGGCCGCGACCCCGAGGTCCGGAGCGGCGTCCCGGTACTCGCGCGGACGCCGGTAGGTCACCAGGATCGCGACCACCAGGCCCACCAGCATGCTGGCCACCGGGATGGCCATGGCCAGCGAAATCTCGGAGAGTTCGACCTCCATGCCGTAGGCGGCCATCTCCCCCACGATGATGTTCTGAAAGATCAGCCCGAACCCGAGCGGGATCAGCATGTAGGGCGCCTTGAGTCCGAAGGTCAGGGCGGTGGCCACGGCCCGGCGGTCGATCTTCATCCGGTTGAACACTGTCAGCAGCGGCGGGATGAGGATGGGGATGAAGGCGATGTGGACCGGAACGAGGTTCTGGGAGAAGCAGGCCAGTCCGGCGATCCCGAACAGGGTCATGGCCCGCTTGCCCTGAATCCGCGGCAGAATCCAGCGGATGAGCTTCTCCGTGATGCCGGAGCGGGCCACCATGACCGAGAGGATGCCGAGCAGGATGTAGCTCAGGGCCGTCTCCCCCTGGCCGCCCAGCCCGCCAACAAGCGTGGACATGGTGTCCTCCACGCTCAGGCCGGACATCAGTCCTGCCACAATTGCGGCGATGAGCAGGGCGACGATCACGTTCACCCGGGCCAGGCTCAGGGCCGCGAGGACCACGACGGAGACGACGACGGGATTCAGGAGCACGGTGGTGGGACCTCGGTTTCGTGGGGGCGCGATGTGCGCCCCGAAGAGTGTACCGGTCGGGCCCGGCCACCACTCCACAGGTGTCCATCCGGAACATTCCATCCCCACCCGGTCACCTTCCGGTTCCACACTGGGGAGTCCAGCCTCAGGGTAAGGACATGACCGACGTAGACGACAGAAGAACTTCCCCCATCCGCCACGGACAGACCTGGACCGAGCAGGACTTCGCGGACGTCATGCAGGCCGTGCGGCAGGACTGCACCCTTGAAGAGGTCGCTGAGGCAGTCGGCCGCAGCGTCAACGGATTGCGCAACCAGCTGCGACGCATGCTGCCTGCCGACGAAAGACACCTGCCTGCCGACGTGGTGCTGATGCGCATCCGTCAGTTGAACCGGAACGGCGACTACGACTGGCTGGCCGCCATGGCCGAACAGCCGACACCCGAATGGCAGCTCCGGTGGGAGGCGGATCAGCGTTCCCGGGCCGCCCTACTGGAGAATGCCCGGGTCGTCGGGGTCGGCGCCCTGCCGGACGACCATCTGATGGCACTGGCCAAGGCCACTCTGGACTGCCGGGATCCGCTTCCCTCAGATCTCGCGGAGGTCATGGCGAAGGAACTGTCGGAACGTGGCCTGACCGCAGCACTGGCCGATCACGCCCGGGAACGCCTGGACGGCATCTTGGCGCGAATACTGCGGCAGGAGCCGCAGATCCGGTGGCAAGACGAGTCCGGTGACCTGCCGCCCTTCGGGTACGACGAACCGCCCTACGTGGCGGCCGGTGGCAGACATCCGTGGGCTTGATGGGACTACGTCACGATCTCACGGAGGCTGCCGTCCACGCGGCGAGTCCAGCCGCGGGCGTCCAGGTGCTCGAGCAGCGGGATCGCCACCCGGCGGGAGGTCCCCAGCGCCTGACGGGCCTGGCTGGTGGTGAAGGGCTGCTCGAGCCGGGCCAGCTCGCGCATGGCCAGGGCCGGGGCGGTGGGCAGCAGCACCACTGTCCCGTCCAGCCGCAGGATCCGGCCGGCTCGTTCGGCGGCCGCCAGCTCTTTGGCACCGAGGTTCAGGGCGGTGAGGTCGTCGCCCTCGGGGGCGTCGAAGGGGTGTGCCGCGAGGCGGTGCTCGAGGGTGGCGATGGCCTGTTCCGCCGGCCCCAGCCCTGTGCCTTGGCCGGGCAGGCGGATGTAGCCACCCCGCTGTTCCATACGTGCCTCAGCGACGACGGCGTTCAGGAGGGTGTCGTCCCAGTCCACCTCGAGCAAAGCGGCCGCCGCGCCCCGGCTCAACCCGGCGGCCAGGGGGTCGCTGCCGGCCAGCGTCTCCACGGCATCCCGCAGTCGTGCGGCCCACCGGTCCATGACGGGGGCATGGACCCACCAGTCGCCGAACGCCCGGACGTCCGCCGGAATCCCGTTCTCTTCACCAGACGCTTCCTCACCTGTCGCCCCCGCCTTCGGACCCGCCAGTCCGAGTCGTTGGAGGAACCCCACCCGCACCGCGCCCCGCCGCACGACCTCGAGTCGGGCGTCGCCGCCGTCGGGCACCGTCTCCAGGTAGGCCGCGTGCCGGGTGCCGGCGCCGCGCCGGGTGAGTTCCGGCGGGTCCACGTCCAGCACCTGGGCGCCACCGAACACCGCCCGGCTGCCGGGGTCGCGCAGCACCAGCCGGTCTCCCGGCACCAGCGGCAGATTCCGTTCGAACACCAGCCGGGCGTGCCCGGCGTTGAAGGGCCGCACGTGAGCGGGCACCGTCGCCGTGCCGACATGCACCAGCAGTTGCCCGGGCGCCTGGTCGAGATCGGCGCCGGTGGTGCGCCGGATGTCCACGACGCCGGCCACCGGCCAGGCCCCGGGCGTCACCAGGGCATCGCCCCGGTGAACTTCGTCCGCGGTGGTGCCGCGCAGGTTCACGGCCACGCGCTGGGTCGGACCGATCGACGGGTGCGGGCGATTGCGGCTGTGCAGGGTACGCACCGAGACGGCACGCGGGGAGTCGGCGCCGAGCACCTCGAGCCGGTCATTCTCGGCCAGGGTCCCGGACGTCAGGGTGCCGGTCACCACTGCGCCGGACCCCTTGACGGTGAACGAGCGGTCCACCCAGAACCGGACACGTCCGGCCACCGCGGGCGCGGGAAGGTCCGCCAGCACGCGCCCCAGCTGGTGCCGCAGGTCCTCCAGTCCCGCACCGGTCACGGCGGACACGACGACGGCCGGCACCCCGGCCAGCGCGGTTCCGGCGAGCTCGGCGCGGGTCTGCGCCAGCACGGCGTCCACCCGCTCCGGGGCGCGGTCCGCCTTGGTGACCACGATGAGCCCGTGCTCGATCCCGAGGGCGGCGATGGCGTCCCGATGGTCAGCGGACTGGGCCTGCCAGCCCTCGTCCGCCGCGACGATGAAGCAGACGGCCGGGGCCGGGCCGAGGCCGGCGAGCATGTTGCCGAGGAACCGCTCGTGACCGGGGACGTCCACGAACGCGACGTCCTCCCCCGAGGGCAGGGGGGTCCAGGCGAATCCGAGGTCGATGGTCAGCCCCCGGCGTTTCTCCTCCGCCCAGCGGTCCGGTTCCATGCCGGTCAGGGCGCGGACGAGGGTGGACTTGCCGTGGTCCACGTGGCCGGCGGTGGCGACGACGTACATGTCAGCGCCCGGATCCGTGCGACTGGTCTGGATGATCGCCAGTGCTGCCGGGACTGCGAGAGCTGTTTTTGCTGGCGAGTCGTGCCTGGGCGGCGCGGACCGCGTCGGCCAGCCGGCCGTCGTCGGGCTCGGGGATGCAGCGCAGGTCCACCAGACACGCACCATCATGGACACGGGGCAGCACGGCGGGCTCCCCGGTGCGCAACAGCGGCGCCAGTTCCTCGGGGAGACGGACCGCCCACCCGGCCAGGGGGACGCCCGGGGCGCCCCCTCCCCCGACGCGGCCCTCGTGCGCCACCACCGGTGCGCCGACGGCGGCAGCGAGCCGGTCCGCGCGCTCGCGCAGGCGCGCGGGGTCCGCGTGCAGGGATCGGGCGACCGGGCTGGGCCCGCCTGTGAGGGTCGCTTCCAAAGCGGCCAGGGTCAACTTGTCCGCCCGCACGGCGCGAGCGAGCGGGTGCGTGGCCAGCCGCTGGATGGTGCGGCGGCGGCCCAGGAGGATCCCGGCCTGTGGCCCGCCGAGGAGCTTGTCCCCGCTGGCAATCACGACGTCGGCCCCTGCGGTCAGCGCACCGGCCAGGTCCGGCTCGTCCGGCAGCAGGGGGTCCGGTGTGAGGAGGCCGCTGCCGATGTCCACGATGAGCGGCAACGGCCGGCCGTCGCCTCGACCGGCCGCCTCCTCGTCAGCCAGCGTGCGCAGCTCCGCGATCGAGACGGAGGAGGTGAAGCCGTCGACGCGGAAGTTGCTGGGATGGACCTTGAGCAGGCCGGTGGTCTGCGGGCCGATGGCATCGGCGTAGTCGGCCTGATGAGTCCGGTTGGTGGTGCCGACCTCGCGCAGCCGGGTCCCGGTGGAGGTGATGAGGTCCGGCAGGCGGAAGCCGGCACCGATCTCCACGAGTTCGCCACGGCTGACGATGAGCTCCCCGGTTCCGGCGAGCGCCGTGGTGGCCAAGACGAGGGCCGCGGCCCCGTTGTTGACGACGAGGGCGTCCATGCCTTCAGGGACGGCGGCGTGCACGGCAGCGGGGACGGCGGCGAGCAGCGCCTGCCGGGTGCCGGTGCCGCGTTTCGCGCGCTGACCGCTCACGAGATCCAGCTCCACGTCCACGTAGCCGCTGGAGGCGACGACGGCCTCCACTGCGGCCGGCGGCAGCGGGGCCCGGCCCAGGTTCGTGTGGACCACCACGCCGGTCGCGTTGAGGACCGGCCGCAGGATGGTGGCGTTCCGGGAGGCGACGGCGGCACGAACGGCTGGCGTCACGTCCTCAGGGTTGATCTCCCCGCTCCGGGCACGGGACTGGGCATGGGTGACGAGCGATCGGAGGACCGTCTCGCTGAGGCGGGTTCGCGCGTCGACGACCTCGGGCAGGGCGAGCAGGTCGTCCGTGCGCGGGATCCGGCGCCGGGGATCCTCCCCGCGGTCCGGTGGCGCAGCGGTCACGGGTTCTCCTTCCGGTACCGCCAGGCGGTGAGGGTGATCGAATCGCCCGTGCCGGCGGGCGTGGGGTGACGTTGGCGGAAGCGGACGGGAATCGAACCCGCCAGACCGAGATGCTCGGTCTCACCGGTTTTGAAGACCGGGGTGACCACCAGGACACAGACGCTTCCGTCCCTGAAACTACCAGCAGATCCACAGCGGGCCGGGCAGCGGGCTAGGGTGTGGCCATGGAGCCCAACGTGACCACCCGTGACGACATCACCCAGATCCGGCTCACCCAGTACGGCCATGGCGGCGGCTGCGCGTGCAAGATCCCGCCGGGTGAGTTGGAGGAGGCCGTCCGTGGGCTCGGCGGTCAGACGAATCCCGGCGTCATCGTGGGCCTGGACGACGGTGACGATGCCGCCGCCGTACTGATCCGGGACGGGCTCGCCGTCCTGTCCACCGCGGACTTCTTCACCCCCATGGTGGACGACGCCTACGACTGGGGCCGGATCGCCGCCGCCAACGCGCTGTCCGACATCTACGCGATGGGCGGCACCCCCGTGGTCGCGATCAACCTCGTGGGCTGGCCTCGGGGCGTGCTGCCGATGGAGGTCCTGACCGAGGTGCTCAGGGGTGGCCTGGACGTGGCCCGGCTCGCCGGAACCCCCGTGATCGGCGGCCACACCATCGACAACCCCGAACCGATCTACGGCATGGCCGTGACCGGCACCGCCCATCCGGACCGGCTGCTGCGCAACGACGCCGCACAGCCCGGCCTGCCGATCACCCTCACCAAGCCGATCGGCGTCGGGCTGTTGAACAACCGGGTGAAGCAGACCGGCGAGCCCTCTCCGGCCGCCATCGAGTCGATGACCTCCCTGAACCAGGAGGCCGCCGCGGCCGCCCTGGCCGCGGGCCGCACGGCCGCCACGGACGTCACCGGCTTCGGACTGCTCGGACACCTGCACAAGATGGCTCGGGCCTCCGGCGTCGGCGCCGTGATCGACCGCGCCGCCGTGCCCCTGATCGAGGGGGCCGCCGAGGCGCTGCGGGACGGATACGTCTCCGGCGGCACGCGCCGCAACCTGGACTGGGTGCGGCCGCACCTCACCACTGGGGCCGGCATCACCGAGGACGACCTGCTGTTGTTGGCCGATGCGCAGACCTCGGGCGGCCTGCTCGTGGTCGGTGAAGTGCCGGGCTACCCGGTCATCGGGGAGACGGTGAGCGGGTCCGGGATCGCCGTGCGCTGACCGAGTCGGTCATCTCCTCCAGTTCCCGGCCCTTGGTCTCCGTCACGAACCACCACACGAAGATGAAGGACAGCGCGGCCATCGCCGCATAGAGGCCGTAGGCCAGACTCAGGCCGGTGTCGGCCAGCATCGGGAACGTGGTGGACACCGCGAAGTTGGCCGCCCACTGGGCTGCGGCCGCCACCGCCAGGGCACCGGCGCGGATCCGGTTGGGGAACATCTCCCCCAGCAGGACCCAGACGAGAGGTCCCCAGGTGGCACCGAAGAACACGACGAACGCGTTGGCCGCCACCAGGGCCACTGTCGCCCAGGCTCCGCCGAGCTCGGCGCTGGTGGTGCCGTCCGGGGCGGTGGTGGTGGTGGCGAAGGAGAAGGCCACGGCCATCAGGGCGAGGGAGACTGCCATGCCCAGGGAGCCCACGAGCAGCATGGGCCGCCGGCCGACCCGGTCCACCAACAGGATGGCGATGATCGTCACCACGATGTTCGTCACCGAGGTGATCACCGAGACGGTCAGGGCATCGGATTCCTCGAACCCGACGGAGCGCCAGAGCGTGGTGGAGTAGTAGAAGATGACGTTGATGCCGACGAACTGCTGGAACACCGAGAGGGCGATGCCGACCCACACGATCGGCTTCAGCCCCATCAACGATCCGGCCAGGTCACGCAGGGACTCCCGCTTCTCGGAGTCCAGGGTGCCCTTGATCTCCTGGATCTTCAGGTTGACCTGTTCCACCCCGGTGAAGTCGTAGAGCACCTGGGCGGCCTGGTCCAGCTTTCCCCGGCCCACCAGGAACCGCGGCGACTCGGGCAGCCGGAAGGCGAAGATCCCGTAGAGGGCGGCGGGGACGGCCTCGGCCATGAACATCCACCGCCAGGCCTCCAGCCCCCACCAGAACGGTTCGGCGGCGCCCCCGGCCAGGTTGGCGAACATCGCATCGGAGAGCAAGGCCACGAAGATGCCGGTGACGATGGCCAGCTGTTGGAGGGAGCCCAAGCGGCCGCGGACCCCGGCGGGGCTGACCTCGGCGATGTAGGCCGGGGCGATCACCGACGCCGCTCCCACGCCCAGACCGCCAATCACACGCCAGACGATCAGGTCCCAGACCCCGAAGGCCAGACCGGATCCGATCGCGGACACCAGGAACAGGACCGAGGCCAGCAGCATCACCGGCACGCGGCCGAGCCGGTTGGCCACGGGCCCGGCGAACCAGGCACCCACGGCG
The DNA here is from genome assembly GCF_040702545.1 of Citricoccus sp. NPDC079358. Taxonomy (NCBI): domain Bacteria; kingdom Bacillati; phylum Actinomycetota; class Actinomycetes; order Micrococcales; family Micrococcaceae; genus Citricoccus; species Citricoccus sp. NPDC079358. Next base: position 420,567 of record NZ_JBFBLI010000001.1, on the reverse strand, counting down.
CATCCGATCAGGGCCGAGGACACGGCGAAACCGGTCAGCCCCGCCCCGAGCGAGAACTGTTCGGACAGGGCATCGACGGCGCCGTTGATGACCGAGGTGTCGAAGCCGAACAGGAAACCGCCGAGCGCGGCGGCGATGCAGATGCCGATGACGCGGGCGTTGAGCCGGCTGGTGGGGTCTTTGGTGACCATGGGATTCCTTGCGGTGACGAGGACAGATGGCGTGATGTGCAACACCGTACGCCTCGCCACCGGTGATTCGAAGGAACGGCCGCTAGCGGACGGTCGTGATCGAATCGTCCGTGATGCCGGCCCGACGGCGGGCAGCGAGGCGCCGCTTCTGCGGCTCGACCGTGTACCTCGGGTCTTGGGCGGAGTCCTTGCCGGCGTAGAACACCCCGAAGCGGGTGAATGCGGAGGCCGTGACCAGGGCGGCGCCGGAGACGGCAGCCACCACGCGGTTGCGGCCGCCCAGTAGGGTGCCGATGCCGCCAGCGATCGCCAGCCGTTCACTCCACTTCATCAGCATCCCGGGACGGCCGGTCTCCAGCGGCTCCACCGCTACCGGGTCCATCCGGGCCTCCATGTAGCGGGTCGCGACCACATCGGCCACCACGCCGAGCACCGCGAGTGCCCGGGCGGGCGCGGTCTGGCGCACCGGCGTCGTGATCATGGCCATCCCGGAGGCAGCGATGGAGGCGGAACTGACGAACACGAACGGCAGGTCCTCCTTCGCATCGTTCCAGGTGGGCATGGCCGTGTCCGAGAGCAGCACCGCCGTGTACCCGGCAAGCGGGGCCCCGAGCAGCGCGGCCAGCCCGCCGGCCGGCCCCTCGACGGCCCGCAGTATCCCGCGCAGCGGTCCCAGGGGCAGCTTCTCCCCCAGCATCCGGTCCACGTCCGCCGCCGCAGCCACGCCGGCACCGGTGCTGAAGCCGGCCAGCACCCAGGAGCCCAGGCTCATCGGTGACGACACCTTCACGGTGCGCATCATGTTGTAGAACCGCTCGGGGCGGCCGAGGTCCGCCACCAGGGCCACGGCGCCGACGCCGGCTGCTGCCAGCGCGGTGATGCGCGTGTTCCGGCGCAGGATCTCGCGGCCGGTCAGCTGGGCACCGAAGGCCAACAGGGAGGATCCCCCGGCGATGCCGCCGCACACGAGATAGGCGGCCACGCGCTCGTCCCACGGCGGGGCCTTGACGATGGGACGGCCGTAGTAGGAGTTGGAGGCGGTGTTGGTGAACTGCGGTTCGGGCACCATGGCCATCTCGCGGCCGCCGTCCGAGGTGGAGGGGGCCAGGCCACTACGGTGCCGGCGGTTACCCTGTTCCGGACGGTCCCGGCGCCGGCGCCTGCGGGGCTCCTCGGGCGGGCGGTAGCTGTCGAACTCGGAGGTCGTCACCGGCGGCCCCCACCGAGGAATGCCAGTCCCGCGGCGGCGACCATGCCGGCCATGGCGATCCCGGCGCGGGCGTACATCCGGGGCAGGTCCCGGGTGGGGACCCGGGGGTCCGGCGGCAGACCGTACACCTCGGGCTCGTCCAGCAGGAGGAACACGGAACCGGTGCCGCCGACCCCGTCCTTCGGGTTCGCGCCGTAGAGGCGGGCCTCGGTGCGGCCCTGCGCGTGGAGCTGGGCCACGCGCTCCTGCGCGGAGGCAACCATGTCCTCGCGCTCCCCATACCGGATGGAGGTGGTGGGGCAGGCCTGCGCACACGCGGGGGTCTGCCCGTCCGTCATGCGGTCGTAGCAGAGCGTGCACTTCTGCGCGACGCCGGCGTTCTTGTTCTTCTTCGGCTGGGCGGCCTTCTCTGCCTTCGATGGCTTCTCGGCGTGCACGCCCGGCGCCGGCGACCGATCCGTCTTGGGCTGGGCGATGCCGTCCTTGCGGCGCTCGATCACACCGAACGGGCAACCGGCCACGCAGGTTCCGCAGCCGTTGCAGACATCGTCCTGGACCACCACGGTGCCGTGCTCGGTGCGGAACAGCGCACCGGTGGGGCACACGTCCAGGCAACCGGCGTTGGTGCAGTGCTTGCAGACATCCGAGGACATCAACCAACGGAATTCGGGGGTGTCCGGCGGGGTGATGTCCACGGCCGAGGAATCAACCGCCGAGCCGAGGGAGGACAGCACGTCCAGTCCACCCATGTCGGGTCCGGCCTGCAAGCCGCCGACCAGGCTGGCGTCGATCGGGCCGTCCAACGGACCCGAGCGGGTACCGGTGCGGGTGCTGGGACGGATGGCGCCGGCGTCGTCCGCTCCCCCGGCTCCGCTTCCGGGCGCCCGCCGAAGGGTGGGCATGCCCAGGCTGACCAGCGCGCGTCCGGACTCACGGGCCTCTTCCACGCGCTGCCGATCCTGCTCGACGAACGCCACGTGGCGCCAGGTGTCCGCTCCGAGGCCCTCGGAATTGTCGAAGGAGGAGTTGGAGAGCGTGTAGTCCGAGTCGACCGGGTTGCGGTTCCACTCCTTGCAGGCCACCTCGCAGGCCTTACAGCCGATGCAGATGGAGGTGTCCGTGAAGAAGCCCTTGCGCGGGTGTGGGTGCTCGTAGTGGGCGTCCGCCGTGGGGTTGCCCTCTACAGTCGCATCCGGGCCCTGTGTCATCTGCACCATCTACTCCTCCCTTCCTGTGCGTGGTTCTGTGGCCGGGGGTTGGTGGCTGGGTCGCTGGCTGGGTTGCTGTCCGAGCGGACCCGGTGGATCGTGCGGGACCACCGGCCCGTCCGCGGGCGGGTGCGGCCGTGCGCTCGTCATCTCCGGCGGTGCCATCGGGTCCGCCTCCGGCCCGGCGTCCTCACCGGATCCCGTGACGCCCTCGTTGCCGCTGTCGACCGTCAGGCCCGCCCACCGCTGGTAGCCGGCGACGAAGTCCAACAGGTCGGTACCGCGGGGCCGGCGGCCCGGGATGATGTCACAGGCACCCACCTTGGATCCCTGGATGAGCACGTTCGGATCCAGTGTCACGCCGACGAGGTCGTTGGCGGAATCCCCGCTGACCACCGCGTTGCCGCCGACACCCCAGTGGTAGGGCAGGCCGATCTGGTGGACGGTCTGCCCGTGCCCATCCGCCCCGCCGATCCTCAGCGGCCGCATGCGTTCGGTGACGAGCACCTTCGCCTCGATGGCGGCCCGCGGCGAGACGATGGTCGCCCAGCCGTAGGGCTCCAGCCCGCGCTCCGCCGCCAGCTCCGGTGAGACCTCGCAGAACATCTCGGGCTGCAGCTCGGACAGGTAGGGCAGCCAGCGGCTCATGCCGCCGGCCGTATGGTGCTCGGTCAGCCGGTAGGTGGTGAAGAGGAGCGGGTACACGTCCGCGCCGGGCATCCCCGCGCTGGGCTTGCTGTAGTTGTCTGGACGCGGCACGGTCACCCGGGTGGGGTTGTGCTGCTGCGCATACATCACGTTCGGGACCGGGGACTCCTGGGCCTCGTAGTGCGTGGGCAACGGCCCATCCACCATGCCCTTCGGGGCGAACAGCCAGCCCTTGCCGTCGGCCTGCATGATGAACGCATCGTCCCCGGCCAGCGCCGCAGGACCGCCGGCCTCCGGGTCCGGTGTGGTGCCGGGAGCCAGGGTGACCGGGAAGTCGGGCACATCGTTGCCGACCCAGCGGCCCTGCTCCTCATCCCACCAGACGAGCTTCTTGCGCTCGCTCCAGGGCTTGCCCTCGGGGTCCGCGGAGGCGCGGTTGTAGAGGATGCGGCGGTTGGCCGGCCAGGCCCAGCCCCACTCCTTGCCGGCCGGGCCGTCCGCCACACCGGTCTCCCGGTCCGCGGCGTGGTTGATGCCGTCCGCGTAGACGCCCGTGTAGATCCAGCAGCCGCCTTCGGTGGAGCCGTCCGCCTTCATCTCATTGAACGTGGACAGGTGCCTACCGGCGTCGGGACCGGTCAGGTGCCGTCCGTTGATCTCAGCCAACACCGATTCGGCGTCCGGATCCCCGTGCTCGTCCTCGGGATAGTCCCAGGTCAGGTCCAACAGGGGGCGATCGCGGGGATCGGTTGAGTCCTTCAGCCGGGCACGGATGCGCTTGCCGACCTCGTGGAAGAACTGCAGCTCGCTCTGCGCGTCCCCCGGCGGCTGTACTGCTTGGTGACGCCACTGCACCAGGCGCTGGGTCTGGGTGAAGGTGCCGGCCTTCTCCACATGGTTCGCCGCGGGGAAGAAAAACACCTCGGTCTCGATGTCCTCGGTGCGCAGCTCGCCGGTCTCGATCTCCGGCCCGTCCTTCCACCAGGTGGCGGACTCGATCAGCTGGAAGTCGCGGACCACGAGCCACTTCAGGTTCGCCATTCCCATCCGCTGCATGCGGCCGTTGGCGGAACCCACGGCGGGGTTCTGGCCGAGGATGAAGTAGCCCTCGACCTCCCCCGCAATCATGCCCTCGACCGACTGGTAGGTCCCGTGCGGTCCGGTCAGTCGCGGCAGGTAGCCGTAGCCCCAGTCGTTCTCTTCGGTGGCGGCATCCCCCCACCAGGCCTTGAGGAGGCTGATGGTGTAGGCGTCCGCATTGGCCCAGTAGCCCTTCTGCTTCTTCGAGGCGATCCCGTCCAGGTAGGTGGACAGGTCCTCCTTCTCCACGGTCGGCATCGGGAGGTAGCCGGGCAGCAGGTTGAAGAGGGTGGGGATGTCCGTGGAACCCTGGATCGAAGCGTGACCGCGCAGGGCCATGATGCCGCCGCCGGGGCGGCCCATGTTGCCCAGCAGCAACTGCAGGATCGTGGCGGTGCGAATGTACTGTGCGCCGACCGTGTGCTGGGTCCAGCCGACGGCGTAGGCGAAGCACGTGGTCCTCTCGCGCCCGGAGTTCTCCGTGACGGTCCGGGCCAGCAGGTCGAAGTCCTCGATGGAGATGCCGCAGACGTCCCGCACCATCTCCGGGGTGTACCGGGAGTAGTGCCGCTTGAGGATCTGGAACACCGAACGCGGGTGCTGCAGCGTCTCGTCCCGCCGCGGCTTGCTCACGTCCAACTCGGGCCCGCCCATGCCGTACTGGTCTCCGGCCGCTTGTGCGGTCTCCTCGGCGCCGTCCTCCTCGGCCGGGGCGTCGCCGTCGTTGCCTCCGGAGTCGCCCGGTGCTCCGGGGTTTCCCGAGTGCGCGGCGCGATCCGGCTCATAGGACCAGCTGGACATGTCATAGCCGCCGGTCTCCGGGTCGAAACCGGAGAACAGGCCGTCCAGGTCCTCGGTGTCCCGGAAGTCCTCATTGATGACGGAAGCGGCGTTCGTGTACGCGACCACGTAGTCCTTGAACCACTTCTCGTGCTGGATCACGTAGTTGATCAGCGCGCCCAGCAGGACGATGTCCGAGCCGGCCCGGATCGGGACGTGCTTGTCCGCCACGGCCGAGGTGCGGGAGAACCGGGGATCGACGTGGATGACCTTGGCGCCGCGGGCCTTCGCCTCGGTCACCCATTGGAAACCCACAGGGTGGGCCTCGGCCATGTTCGAACCCTGGATGATGATGCAGTCAGCGTTGGCCATGTCCTGCAGCGTTTGAGTGGCGCCGCCGCGCCCGAAGGAGGTCCCCAGACCGGGAACCGTGGCGGAGTGTCAAATACGGGCCTGGTTCTCGATCTGGATCGCTCCAGCCGCGGTGAAGAGCTTCTTGATCAGGTAGTTCTCTTCGTTGTCCAGGGTGGCCCCGCCGAGCGAGGCGATGCCCATGGTGCGTCCGAGATGGCGGCCGTGTTCGTCCACGTCCTGCCACTTGTTGCGGCGTGATTCCAGGAACCGATCGACGACCATCTCCGTGGCCGTCTCCAAGTCCATCTCCTGCCAATCCTTGGCGCGCGGGGCGCGGTACAGGACCGACGTCTGGCGGGTATCCGAGTTGACGAGCTGCTCACTGGCGGAGCCCTTGGGGCACAACCGGCCACGGGAGATCGGCGATTCCGGGTCCCCCTCGATCTGGACGACCTTCTCGTCCGAGACGAAGACCTTCTGTCCGCAACCGACGGCGCAGTAGGGGCACACGCTCTGGACGGCACGGTCCGCCGTGGTGGTGCGCGGAGTGATCTCTGTGGTCTTCCTGGACACCACGGAAGAACTGCGGCCCAGGGGGTCGCCGCCCAGGAATTGCCGGAGTACCGGCCATCCCATTGGAGTCTTCCGTGACATGCGCCCACCCTAGTCGATGTCAGCCCCCATGTCAGGCACCACCGCTCTTCCCTTCCGGTCGTTTCGACCCTAAGATATGAAGGAGCTTCAAGTCCGATTGACCACAAGGGGTGTCGCGATGGGCCAGGAGCCGGAGCCGTCGAGATCGCTGGCGTCCCATGGAGCGGGGCCGCAGGGCGCAGCCCCGGCGATCGCCGTGTCCACCGTCATCTTCGCGCTGCGGCCGGAAGGTGATGCCGCTGGTTCCAGGCCGTCACTGTGGACTCCGTTCGTGCTGCGCACGCGTGAACCGCATCTGGACCGCTGGGCCCTGCCCGGGGGATGGCTTCCGGCAGGCGAGGAACTGGAGTCGGCCGCCGCCCGCACCCTGGGCGAGACGACCGGGCTGCATCCCAGCTATCTCGAGCAGCTCTACACCTTCGGTGGGGTGGACCGCTCCCCCACCGGCCGCGTGGTGTCCGTGGTCTACTCCGCGCTGGTCCGCACGGACGAGGTGGAACAGGCCGCCCCCGGGGAGAATGTCCGGTGGTTCCGCGCCGACCGGCTGCCCCGGCTCGCCTTCGACCACAACACGATCGTCGACTACGCCCTGGAGCGCCTGCGCACCAAGGTCGAGTATGCGCACATCGCCCACTCCTTCCTCGGCGAGACCTTCACCCTCGCCCAGCTCCGGTCCGTGCACGAGGCGGTGCTCGGGCAAGAGCTCGACGCCGCGAACTTCCGCCGCTCGGTGGCCGCCTCCACCGACATCGTGGCCACCGGTGAGCTGATGGCCGGCACACCGCACCGGCCACCCAAGCTCTACCGCTACCAGACACACGCCACCCGGCACCGTGACATCCAACCCGAGAATCCCACCGCAGAAAGGGTCCGACCATGACGGCCCATTCCATCACCGTCCGCCAGCCCTCCCCCGCAGAGGCGCCCCCCTCAGTCGGGCCTCCGATCGACGCCTCCGTGGACCGGACCCTGAAGCTCATCGCCGCCGGTTCCGCCAGCGGGTCTTCCTGCGCACCCGCCTTGGACTCCGCACCCTGGATGCTCGACGCCGGCCCCGCCGGTTCGCTGCCCGAGCCCGGCTATGGCCCCGGGGCCTCGCAAGACGATCCCCTGCCGGGGGCGGCACCCCGCCAGGGCGAATTGCCGGCCTCCTACCGGGAGGCCACCGAGGAGGAACTACACGAGCGCATCCGCTCGGCCAAGACAGAGCTCGGTGACCGCGTGGTGGTGTTGGGCCACTTCTACCAGCGTGATGAAGTGGTGGCCCATGCCGATTTCGTGGGCGATTCCTTCCAGTTGGCCAAGGCCGCGCGCACCCGTCCCCGGGCCGAGGCGATCGTCTTCTGCGGCGTGCACTTCATGGCCGAAACCGCCGATCTGCTCTCCACGCACGAACAGTCCGTGATCCTGCCCAACCTCGCCGCGGGCTGTTCCATGGCGGACATGGCCGACCTCGATTCCGTCACGGACTGCTGGGAGCAGTTGGAGGAGATCTACGGGACCGCACCGGACGCTGCGGGCAGGGCGCCGGTCATCCCGGTGACCTACATGAACTCCTCCGCGGCGCTCAAGGGCTTCGTGGGCCGTCACGGCGGGATCGTCTGCACGTCCTCGAACGCGGCACAGGTGCTGGAGTGGGCCTTCGAGCGTGGCCAGCGCGTGTTGTTCTTCCCGGACCAGCACCTCGGCCGCAACACCGCGAAGGCGATGGGCATCCCCCTGGAGCAGATGCCCCTGTGGAATCCGCGCAAACCACTGGGCGGCAGCACCGAGGAAGAGTTGATGCAGGCCACTGTGCTGCTGTGGCACGGCTTCTGCTCGGTCCACAAGCGCTTCACGGTCGCCCAGATCGAGAAGGCCCGTGCCGATTTCCCCGACGTGCACGTGATGGTGCACCCGGAATGTCCCATGCCCGTGGTGGACGCCGCCGATTCCTCGGGGTCCACGGACTTCATCGTCAAAGCCATCGAGGCGGCTCCGGCCGGGTCCACCTTCGCCATCGGCACGGAGATCAACCTGGTCCAGCGGATCGCCGCGCAATACCCGCAGCACACGATCTTCTGCCTGGACCCGGTGATCTGCCCGTGCTCCACCATGTACCGCATCCATCCCGGCTATCTGGCCTGGGCACTGGAATCACTCCTGGACGGCGAGATCGTCAACCAGATCACCGTGTCCGAGGACGTGGCCGAGCCGGCCCGCCTGGCCCTGGAACGGATGCTGTCCGTGGTTCCGGCCGGGGCGGGGCGATGACGGACCTCCGGCACATCGATGCCCTCGTCACCGCAGCCCTCGACGAGGATGCCCCCTGGGGTGACCTGACGTCCGAGGCCCTCATCCCGGTGGATGCCACGCTCGAAGCTCGGCTGGTGGCCCGCGAGCCGGGGGTGTTCAGCGGATCCGAGGTGTTCGCGGCGGCCTTCCGGCTCGTCGATCCGCGGATCCGCGTCCAACTGCTGGCCTCCGACGGCGAGCGCTTCGAGTCCGGCGACGTACTGGCCGAGATCGCCGGTCCGGCCCGCGGCATCCTCCGGGCAGAACGGATCGGACTGAATTTCGTCCAGCGCATGTCCGGCATCGCCACGCAGACCGCCCGCTTCGTGGCCACCGTAGCCGGCACCGGGGCGCGGATCGTGGACACCCGCAAGACCACCCCCGGGTTGCGTCTGCTGGAACGTCAAGCCGTGCGCGACGGCGGTGGGCGCAACCACCGCTCGACGCTCTCGGACGCGGTCATGGTCAAGGACAATCACCTGGCGGCGGTAGCCGGGGCCGGGCTGTCCGTCACCGAGGCGCTGGTGCAGATGCGTGCCCGTCTTCCGCACACCGCCCATGTGGAAGTCGAGGTGGATCGCCTGGACCAGATCCCGGCCGTCCTGGCGGCCGGGGTGGACACCGTGATGCTAGACAACTTCACCCTCGACGGGTTGCGCCAGGGTGTGGCCCTGATCGGTGGCGCTGCCCTCGTGGAGGCCAGCGGCGGGGTGGACCTGGCTTCCGTGGCCGGGATCGCGGCCACCGGGGTGGACGTCATCTCGGTCGGCGCACTGACACACTCGGTCCGATCCCTGGACCTGGGACTGGACGTCGCTCCGGGCGATGCCGCGCGCGAGCGGGCCACCGCGCCATGATCTACGCGGACCATGCCGCCACCACGCCGGTGCGTCGGGAGGCGTTGGAGGCCATGTGGCCGTATCTGACGGGGCAGTTCGGCAACCCCTCCAGCCATCACACGGTGGGTGAGGCGGCAGCTGCAGGGCTGGAGGCGGCCCGGGCCTCCATCGCCCAGGCCCTGGGGGTCCGCGCCGGTGATCTGGTCTTCACCGGCAGCGGGACGGAGGCGGACAACCTGGCCGTCAAAGGAATCGCCCTCGGACGTCCCCGCGGGCGTCACCTCATCACCAGTCCGCTCGAGCACGAGGCCGTCCTGGCCTCCGCCGACCACCTCGCCCGCCTCCACGGCTTCGAGGTCGAGTACCTCACGCCCCATCGGGACGGTCTCGTGTCCGCCGACGAGCTGGCCGGGCTGATCCGGTCCGACACCACCCTGGTGTCCGTGCAGTACGCCAACAACGAGATCGGCACCATCCAGCCCCTGGCCGACCTGGCGCAGGTGACACGGGCCGCCGGGGTGCCCTTCCACACCGACGCCGTCCAAGCCGCCGGGTGGCTGCCCCTGAACGTGGCTGCGCTCGGTGTCGATGCCCTGAGCCTGTCAGGGCACAAGCTCGGCGCTCCCAAGGGCATCGGCCTGCTCTGGGTCCGCGGGCGATTCCCACTGGAGCCGGTGCTGCACGGTGGTGGCCAGGAACGGGGCCGGCGCAGTGGCACCCAGAACGTGCCCGGAGCTGTGGCCCTGGCCGCCGCCCTCACCGCTGCCGAGGCCGAACGCGAGGCGGTCTCCACACGGTTGACCGAGCTCCGCGCCCGGTTCGCCTCCACCGTGCTGGACCAGGTGCCGGGCGCCCAGCTGACCGGCTCTGCGGAACTGCGCCTGCCGGCGTCGGCGTCCTTCGTTTTCGATGGGACCGGGGGCGAAGCCGTCCTGCTGGAACTGGAACGCCGGGGCATCCTCTGCTCCTCGGGATCGGCCTGTGCGGCCGGTTCGGACGAACCCTCCCACGTCCTGACAGCGCTGGGATTACCGGACGATCTGGCCCGGACCGCCGTGCGGTTCACCTTCGGGCCCGAGAGCACGGAGGCCGAAGCCGAGGGGGCCGCCCGCGCGGTGGTCGAGTCCGTGGCGGCCATCCGCGGACTCTCGCACCGGCTCACGAGCTGAGGCTCCGCCAGCACTCTCCAGCAGGCGTCCAGGAGCACCTCTGGTCAGCGATCTGTCAGCCCTTTCCGGCCGGGATGAGCCTCCCGTAGCGTGTCGCGCACCACGGGCCGCCCCGGCTCGGGAGCGATGAATGGAGAACACCATGGCCAACAACGTCTACAACGTGACCGAACTCGTCGGCACCTCCCCCGACGGCATCGACGCCGCTGTCGCCAATGCCGTCACCGAGGCCGGCAGGACCCTGCGGAACCTCGACTGGTTCGAGGTCCAGTCGGTGCGCGGTCACCTCTCGGACGGCAAGGTCGCCGACTGGCAGGTCACCCTCAAGATCGGTTTCCGTCACGAGGGCTGACGCCCAGCTCTGCGGCATGGTCGCTGATAGTGCGCGCGAGGTCGATGTCCCGGCTGGTGATGCCGCCGACGTCGTGGCTGGACAGCGTCACGGCCACCTCGGGATAGGTGAGGGTCAGGTCCGGATGGTGGTCGGCCTCTTCCGCGGAGGCACCGATGCGGTTCACGAATTCCAGGCCGGTGGTGAATCTCTTGGTGGCGAACCGCGCCATCAGGGTCTCCTCCACCAGGTTCCAGCCGGTGAGGCCGGCCTCGGCGATCTCGGACGGGGTCAGTTTCTGCTTCGGATCACTCATGGACCCATCCTGCCGCCGGCCCGGGCTGAGATCCACCTCTGGCCGGTCAGCGGCGGAACACTGGAGCCAGAGCCAGAGCCAGAGCCAGCGGCAGCGCCAGCCCGGGCCTCTCCTGAGCCGCGGCACCAGGAAAGTGCCCTACCGTGGTGGCATGCTCCAACGCCTCACCGCCCGTGCATTCTGGAGGTTCAGCCGCTGGAAGCTGGTCTCCGAGCCCGCGCCGGACCGACCCACCGTACTCATCGGTGCGCCACACACCTCCAACTGGGACTTCGCGTTCATGCTCGCCATCACCTGGCAACTGGGCATCGAGGTGCGCTGGCTCGGGAAGAAGAGTCTGTTCCACGGCTGGCGCGGACCGATCATGCGCCGCCTCGGCGGCATCCCCGTGGACCGCACGGATCCCGGCCGTGTCGTCTCCGAGGTGGTCGAACGGGTGCGGTCCGGGGAGGTCTTCGGCCTGGTGGTCACTCCGGACGGCACCCGCGGGGCGCATGCGCACTGGAAGTCAGGTTTCCATCGCATCGCCCTCGAGACGGGAATGCCGGTGACCCTCGGCTTCGTGGATCGCACGACGAGGACCACCGGCCTGGGTCCGACCTTCGAGCTGACCGGGCACATCGGCACCGATATGGACCGCATCCGCGCGTTCTACGCGGACAAGGCCGGATTCCATCCCGCACTGCGCGTGGAACCGCGGCTGCGTGAGGAAGACGAAACCGCCTGACCACCAGGGCACGTCCCGCCGGATTCCATCTCCCCGATGTTCGGGTTCCGTCTCTCCTACGTTGCAGCGCCAACGGCCCCGGTCCGGCACACTCGTGGTGTGGACGATCTGCATATACCTCCGGGCCCCGGCGCGCCCCGCGGCCTCACCGTGCCGGCGGGAGAGCTGCTCGAGCAGTTCTCCCATGCCTCCGGCCCCGGCGGCCAGGGGGTCAACACCACCGACTCCCGCGTGCAGCTCAGCCTGGACCTCGCCACGACCACGGCCCTGAGCGATCTCCAGCGCGAACGTGCGCTCGACCGGCTCGCCGGGAGGCTCACGGGCACCGTCCTCACCATCAGCGCGGCGGAACACCGTTCCCAGCGGCGCAACCGCACAGCAGCACGGCAACGCCTCGCGGCGCTGCTGCGCGAGGCCCTGATCCCAGCGATCGCACGGAAGCCGACCCGGCCCACTCGAGGCTCGCAACGGCGCCGGATCGAGGCCAAACGCCAGCGCGCTGAGACCAAGCGCCACCGCAGGCGCCCCGACCGCGATTGATCATCCACCCCCGACCAAGAATCCGCCCCTGGAGATGAGGTCCGATGTCCGTGCCACTTGATCTCGACTATCCCTTTGCCGGCCGGTGGCTGGTGCAGAACAGCCCGGCGAATCGGGTGCCAAGTCACGGCACCGCGCAGTTCGGCCTCTCCCACGCGATCGATTTCGTCCCGGTGGACGACGCCGGCCGATCAGCCCCGTACAGGCTCACCTCGTTCCTGCGGCCGGAACCGGCCGCGATCTTCCCGGGGTTCGGCCGCCCGCTGACGGCCCCGGTCGACGGCGTGGTGGTCGGTGTGCACGGCGACGAGCCGGACCACCGATCACACCGGGGCCTCCCGTCGATCGGATACGCCGTGACCCAGCGGAGGCGCCTGGGTGCCGGGTGGCTGGGGTTGAGCGGCAACCACGTGCTCATCGAGACGCGTGGAGCCGACGGCGAGGTGGCCGTCGTCGTGCTCTGCCATCTCCAGCAGGGCAGTCCTGTGGTCAGGCTGGGACAGTCCGTCAGGCGGGGAGAGGCTCTCGGACGGTGCGGGAACTCCGGGAACAGCACCGAACCGCACGTGCATGTCCACGCCGTGGACGGGCGGGACATCAGCCGGGCCAGGGCCGTGCCGATCTCGTTCCACGGCAGCCTCCCCCGCAATGGTGAGATCGTGGACGCTGGCCAGTGAGCCTCAGGTAGGGGTTATAGCGTGGCGGTCAGCGTTCCGTGACCCGGCCTACGTCCACGTTCCACCGTCGGTCGGTCCGGACCGCGGAGAGCATCCTCCGGTCGTGCGTGACCAGCAGCAGCGCGCCGTCGTAGGACTCGAGGGCCTGTTCGAGCTGCTCGATGGCTTCCAGGTCCAGATGGTTCGTCGGCTCGTCCAGGACCAGCAGGTTGACCCCGCGGGCCTGGAGCAGGGCCAAACCGGCACGCGTGCGCTCCCCCGGTGAGAGTTCGTCGACCGGACGGTTCACATGCTCGGCCCGCAGTCCGAACTTGGCCAGGAGCGTTCGCACCTCCGCGGCAGACTGGTCCGGGACGAGCGCCTCGACGGTGGTGGCGAGCGGCTGTGGACCCGCCAGCAGGGACCGGGCCTGGTCGACCTCCCCGATCCGCACACTCGCCCCCAAGCTCGCGGAGCCTTCCTCCGGTAACTGGTGGCCGAGCAGTCCTCGCAACAGCGTCGACTTCCCGGCGCCGTTCGGCCCGGTGATGCCGATGCGCTCCCCCGCATTCACTTGGAGCGAGACCGGCCCGAGCGTGAAGGTCCCCTGCCTGAAGACCGCCGCACTGAGCGTCGAGACCACGGAGCTCGATCGGGGCGCCGCACCGATGGTGAACTCGAGCCTCCACTCCTTGCGCGGTTCCGCGACCTCCTCGAGCCGCGCGATCCGGCTCTCCATCTGCCGCACCTTCTGCGCCTGCTTCTCACTGGACTCCGTGGAGGCCTTGCGCCGGATCTTGTCATTGTCCGGCGCCTTCCGCATGGCATTGCGCACGCCTTGGCTCGACCACTCCCGCTGGGTCCTGGCCCGTGCGACGAGGTCTGCCTTCTGGCCGGCGAACTCCTCGTACTGCTCTCGCAGATGCCGGCGGATTGTCGCGCGCTCCTCCAGGTAGGAGTCGTACCCGCCGCCGTACACGCGATTCGAGTTCTGTACCAGATCGAGTTCGAGCACCCTGGTCACGCTGCGCGCCAGGAACTCGCGGTCGTGACTGACCAGGACCACGCCGCCGCGGAGACCGCGCACGAAGGCCTCGAGCCGTTCCAGTCCATCCAGATCCAGGTCGTTGGTGGGCTCGTCCAGCAGCACGATGTCGAAACGGGACAGCAACAGGGCGGCCAGGCCGACGCGGGCCGCCTGCCCTCCGGACAGGGCGGTCATCAATGCCTGCTCAGTGGCATCGCCGGCGTCGAGTCCGAGGTCCGCCAGCACCAGGGGAAGCCGCTCATCAAGGTCGGCCGCGCCGCTGGCCAGCCAGCGATCCAGCGCCGATGAGTACGTGTCCGCGGCCGTCTCGGCGTCCGCCGGGTCTGCGAGGGCCTCGGCCGCCGCGTCCATCTCCCGAGTCGCCTCGGCGCAACCGGTGCGGCGGGCGATGTAATCGGCAACGGTCTCTCCGATCACCCGCTCATGTTCCTGGGGCAGCCACCCAACGAAAGCGTCTGTGGGTGCCAGTGACACCGTGCCCGCATGCGGCTGATGGACGCCGGAGAGCATCTTCAGCAACGTCGACTTTCCGGCCCCGTTCGCGCCCACCACCCCGAGCACGTCACCGGGGGCGACGGTCAGGTCCAGCGAGTCGAAGAGCGTGCGGTGGCCATAGCCGCCGGCCAGACCCGTGGCCACCAGTGTTGCGGTCATTCGTGACTCCTCTGTGCGGGCGGCTGCCGAGCGGCCCGGGAAGGCAACGCCACCTCCAGTGTCCACCACGTGCGGTGGAAGAAGTTCAGTCCTGGACGCGAATGACGATCTTGCCCTGACTCTCACCCGCGCGGCTGAGGCGGTAGGCCTCGGGCAGCTGCTCCAGGGGCAGGGTCCGGTCGATGTCCACCGTGAGATCCCCGGACTGCACCAGGCTCAACAGCTCGGCCAGTCCGGCCCCGTCGGGCCGGACCCACAGCCACCGCCCGCCGTGCTCCAGGACGGCCGGATCGGCGATCGAGACGTGCCGGCCGCCGTCGTTCAAGACCGACAGGGTGCTCTCCAGCACTCCACCGACGAAGTCAGCCACGGCGTCCACGCCCTTCGGCGCGGCGTCCCGCACGCGATCGACCAGCCCATCACCGTATTCCAGCGGGATGACCCCGATGCGGCGCAGCTTCTCGAAGTTCTCGGGTGAGCAGGTGCCCAGCACCGTCGCGCCGGTGCGGACGGCCAGCTGGGAGGCGAGGTAGCCGACGCCACCGGATGCCGCGTGCAGCAGGACGATGTCCTGGTCCGTGAGATCCAGGGCGTTGACGGTACGCCGGGCCGTCAGGCCGGTGAGGGGCAGCGCGGCGGCCACGTCGTCCGAGACACCCTCCGGGATCCGGGCCGCGAACTCCACCGGGATTGTCACGTACTCCGCACTGGTCCCGCCCTCGTTGACCATCTTGCGGGCATACGCGGCCACGCGGTCCCCGACGGCAAACTCCGGGGTGTCCGGACCGACCTGCTCCACGGTCCCTGCCACGTCCCACCCGGGGATGGCGGGGAACTTCGTCTCCAGCATCGCGTCCAGACCGCCGGACACGACCTTCCAGTCCACTGGGTTCACCGAGGAGCGCGTCACGCGCACCATGAGCTGACTAGGGCCGACTGTGGGCTTGGGGCGCTCGGTCAGTTCGAGGACATTCTCGTCGCCGTACTTCGCATAGGACATTGCTTTCATGCCCGGTGCAACAGCCCGGAGCCGCGGATGTATTCCGGGACGTGCCACGAGTCACCGCTCTGTTCTCCACTCGCCACCGCTACCGCTACCGCCCGGTCACGATGCATCCCACGGATGTGCGCTCAAGGCAACGCGCAGCGTTGAGCGCAACGTGTCCACCGCCGCGGCCATCGTCGCGGACCCGACGTCCTGGAAGGAGCCCATGCCGCCGGCGTAGAGCGCCAACGCCTGCTGGGCACTCTGCCGGAGTTCATTGGCACTCGTGACTTCTGCGAATAGCCCCTCGAGCCATGCCGCGGTGGAAGCGCGCCGCGCATCTCCGTCCGTCGCGCACGCGTCACGCAACTGCTCGACGGCGCGACGCACGTCATCGAGTCGCGACTGCCAGCGAGCCACGTCCATTTCGTCAGAACTCTCGATGGTTGACCTCTTTTGTCATGTGAGAATCACGACGTCCTCGGCGGTGTCTCGGTACTGATCACGGAATCATTCTGGCATCCGCACGGTCACCTGATTCACGCACTGAACCGGAACTCCACCACATCGCCGGACGCGGCAACCTCCTGCCACGACGCGATCACATCAGCCATCTCGATGAGCAGATCCCGCCGAGGACGAACGCGGTTCTGCGATCGTAGTCAGCTCGAGGCGGACGGCCACCGTACTTGAGCGCCAGGGCATTATCCCGGGCGAGCGCCTGGAAGTCTGCGGACGTGAAGTCGTGAACCAGGACGCCTGCGGAATGCCCTTGCGCGACAAGGTCGTCATGGAAAGTCGTCCCGGCATCACACAGGGCGAGTAAAGGCTCGGAGTCACGGTACTCCTGCAGCAGAACATCATTGACTGCTGGAAGTCGATACTGCAGATCCCGGAGCGCGCCGATGTAGATGCGGATCCGCTCTCGGACCTCGACGACGGATTGCGCATCATCGATGACAGCCCGCAGCTCCGCCGCGACGACGTCGTCGATGACGGCATCGATCAGCCCGACTCTCCCGCCGAGACGGTTGAAGATGGTCGCCTTGCTCACGTTGGCTGCCGCGGCGATCTCCTCGAGCGGCGCGGAGAACCCCCGCTCCCGGAACACCTGAACCGCCGCATGCAGGATCCGATCGACGTTTCGGCGAGCATCCGCACGGAGAGCGGGCGCACCTAGGGAATCGGACACGACGCTGGCTCCTTCCGGATCGACGACTAACTTGATCTTATCAGTCAAGTTAGTGCAGGATGGATCACCAGAAAGTTGACCACGAGAGTCAACTTCAAGGTGACCGCTCACCTGGCGCTCGGGCAAAGCAGCACGCCAGATCACCGCACGCCGACTTGCCGCCCTGTCGGCAATCCGCAGGCGAGAATCGACTCCTCGACTGCGTCGATGGAAAGGTGGACCGCTCCCGTGTTCGCAGCGACGATCACGGCGACGCTCGTCTTGCCGACCCCGGGCAGACCGGAGACCACGACGAGGCGTCCGGTCACGCGACTGCCAGCGGCGTGATCGCAGCGACCTTGTCGCGCAGCGCCCGGCGCTCCAGGCGCAGCTCGTAGTTCGACTGCAGATTCATCCAGAGCTCCTCGGACGTCCCGAAGTATCGCGCCAGACGGATCGCCGTGTCAGCGGTGATTCCCCGCTTGCCGTGCACGATCTCGTTGATCCGGCGCGGCGGCACCCCGATGGACACGGCAAGCTTGTTCTGCGTGATCCCGAAGCCCTCGATGAAATCCTCCATCAGGATCTCTCCCGGGTGGATCGGCTCGATCAGGTCGCGCTCAGTGGTAGTCGACGAGTTCGACATTATCCGCACCTCCCTCTCTCCAGACGAAGCAGAGACGCCATTGCGCGTTGACGCGGATGCTGTACTGCCCGCGTCGGTCGCCGACCAGCAGCTCCAGGCGGTTGCCAGGCGGGACCCGGAGGTCCTCGACATCCTTCGCCGCATGGATCAACTCGAGCTTCCGCAAGGTCGCCCGCTGCACCGTCCGGTCAACGCGCTTGACGTACTGCTCATGCCAGACGCGCTCGGTGTCCTTGCTGCCGAACGATCTGATCACGACACCAGTTTATAACGGACACCGTCATTAACGCTAGACGTTAAACCGGAACTCCACCGCGTTCCGGCACATAGGACCATCTGACTCAGGTCACACTCTCGGTGCCCGGAGCGATCACCTCGAGGCCCACGGAGAGGGCTGCCTCGGCGAGCCTGCGGTCGTAGGTGAGGATCGCTGAGACATCGAGCCGGATAGCCGCCTCCAGGTGCAGAGCGTCGAGGGTGCGCAGGTAGGGCATGGGCAGGAAGCCGGCGCTGCGGTAGACGGCCCGGTCGAGAGCCGCCATCGCAACGCCGTCGAGGAGACGACTGACGTCCGCCTGGTCGATCCCCTCGCGAACCGCGACACGGCGCAGCTCAGTCTCGAGAAGATCACTGGAGACCAACACGGCCGGTTCCTGATCCAGCCAGTCCACGAGAGCCGAGCTCTCAGGCTGATCGACCAGCAACGCGCCCAGAGCCGAAGTGTCAACGTAGACGACAGGAGTCGAGGTCACCAACGGTCTCCACGAAGGTCGTCGAGGGCCTCCGCAAGGCTCCGCCCGGCGGGGGGGCGACGATCGGCAGCCAGTGCCGCCCATCCACCTTGCCGCCGTGCCGGACGAGCGATCGGCAACGGAGGTGCCGGGGCGTCCAGCGGAACAATCCGCCCCACGGGTACCCCGCTGTTGGTCAACACGAAGGAGCGCCCTTCACTCACGGCACGGAGCACACGACCGGACTCATTGCGCAGCTCACGCTGCGAGAGACTCTCGCTCTGCGACTCAACGCTCATGAGAACATGGTAGCACCCGTGCTACGTTCGGGCTGCGGCGAATCCGCAGCCGAACTACTGACTTACAGCAGATCTCGTGGGCCACGGCTTCCGCACCCCTTCGAGATGGGCGAAGTCCGCGCCGAAGTCCTCGTCCGGCCGAAAGGATCCGGCAGCATGGCCCATCAGGAGCTTCGGGTAGTAGGTCCATGAGAACCACGGGACCGACGTCGAGGGGCCCAGGGTGCGGTCGAGGGCTACACCTCCAGCGGTCAGCGCGACGCCGAGTATCCGCCGCCGCACAGGGCAAGAACGGATAATGACCGTTGCCACCATCATGTAGCCGTACTGGGCCACCGCCCAGGCGAGTGCGTGCTCGCGAGCACCGAGGCGGCGGTCGACCCACGCCACCAGGACGGGGTGCGCATGTAAAGCGGCGAAGGCCAGGTGCTCGCGATCGCCCTGGCCCGCCCGCTCATACCAGCGGACGCAGGCGCGGGTGTTGTTGACATAGGCCCCGCCGACCAGATCGGCAGCCATGACGGCCACCAGCCCCACGGTGCCGAGCCCGCCCCCACGGCGTCGCGCCCAGAGGCCGGCAGCCACGGCTCCGGCGATGGCCGAGCCGATCGCAAGCGCATTATTGAAACGCGTCGCCTCCGGCCCCACGAAGCGCGCCCACTGCCGTCCGATGCGGCTCACCGGCGACACGACGAGGCGCCGGCTGCCGGGCGTCGCGTAGCCACACGTGGCCGCCGTGCCGGCCACTCAGGCCACCTGCAGGGGTTTGATCGCCTCGATCTGCTCAGCCACACGGTCCTCGGCGAGATCAAGGTCGTAGCACGCCTGGAGGTTGAGCCAGAACTGCGCCGTCGTGCCGAAGTACTTCGCGAGCCGCAAAGCGGTGTCCGCCGTGATCGCGCGCTTGCCGTGGACGATCTCGTTGATGCGCCGGGGCGGAACCCCGATCGAGACGGCCAGCTTGTTCTGGGTGATGCCGAAGCCCTCGATGAAGTCCTCCATGAGCACCTCACCCGAGTGAATCGGCGCGATCTTGTCAGTGGTAGTCAACGATCTCCACCTCCTCCGGTCCGGCATCGGTCTCGCGCGTTGCAGATCCGCCACTGGTCGTTGATCCTGATGCTGTGCTGGCCGGCCCGATCGCCTTTGAGCGCTTCGAGCCGGTTGCCGGGCGGGATACGAAGATCGTCGAGCGACTCCGCAGCCCCCACCTGACGAAGCTCGCGCAAGGCGACTCGATGGATCCTCGGATCGATCGACCGCACACGCTCACGACGCCACAGCCGCTCGGTGTCCTTGTCTCCGAACGACCTGATCACGAGACGAGTGTATGACGATGCGTGTCAATACCGCTAGATGTTAAACCTAAACTCCACTGCGTTTCGTCACGGACCAACCTCTGAAGGCCCGGCGAGGGATCCGACGTGAAGGCCGAAATCTTTCGCGATCTGCGCAATCGAAACCCCCGCTTCACGGTTCAACGCGACCCGGACTACGTCGTCACGAAACTCTGTCGGACACGGCCTCGACATGGTGACATCCTTCCAGGCCAGCCTTCCCGGCTAGCCATGTTCGACGTCACCTATTCCTACAGCAAACCCTCACAACGGAATCGTTTAACAATCTACTAACGCTGTGACTACCGGTGTCGTCGGCAAGAGGAATCTCCATCTCGTAGACGGGAGCGGGAACCTTCTGGTCACGCAGTCACTGCCCGGAACATGGCCAGAGAGGTGACTGGAAGCCCGTAGACGCGGCTGGACAGAATTCAGGTGTCAGAGGAACGCCCGCTGCGTCTGGCTTCTCGGATCGGGACCACAGAAGCGGAAGCTGAAGGGCTTACTCCCTGGGCATAGCGAAGCGCGAGAATTAGAGTGCGAAAGCCTGACCGCAGACGAGGCAGTGAATAGGGCTAGTCGTGTCTTCTGGAACTTTGATCGGTTCCCAGCCGTGGCAGGGTGAAGCCACGATCATCATGTCGTCCGGCTCGGTGAGCGGGTCCGGCTCATCCGGGACATCGAGATGACCCGTCTGCTTGATCTTGAAATTCTTGCTGCTCATGCCCTTGAATGCGGACCCCAACTCATCATCGAGTACCTGAATGGCGGCCGGCATCGCCACCCCCTGCGTGTATTCCACTTGCTCGGTCGTCCACCACTGATCGGTCGCGGCGGCGACGCCACAAAATGGACAGTAGTAGGCGTCGGCGGGCGGCTGGTTCTCAGCTTCCTCACTGGCGGGTCCGTCGTGCCACTTGTACTGTCGAACACAGTTCGGGCACTCACGGCGAAGAAAACCGTCGTTGTCGAGAGGCAAGGACACAGGAATGTTCATCTCAATCTGCGCTCACAAATTCTTCTTGGTTGATTTCCACGCCATCCGCCGTCCTACCGAGCAGCCGGATGGTGAAATACGACCGATTGGAGCGAGTAAAGCTCGCTGGCATCCGCTGCAAGACCTTGACTGACTTGCCCGTCGGAAGCTGAGGTACGGGGCCTTCGTCGTGCCGACGCTCTAGATTGTGGTCCTCTCCAACCGGCTCAGCCGACAACTCGTACACAGTGCCCGGCCCGTGGTTTGTGACGATGACATCGGAGAGCTTGTTACCGCCTCGTTCGTGCAGTCGAGCAGTCAGACGTGGAAGCCCCGCGCTCTGAGACGAAGGGAGCTTCCGCCCAAGCGGCAACCCTCCCCCAGGCGCACTAGGAGGAGTGAGGTCTCCCGCCGAATGCCAACTAGTCCCGTCGAGGTTCACGGCGCAACCGGCGTTGCGGAGTCGCATAGCCAAGTCCTGGCGCTTCGCGACTGAATTGTCGAGCCGCACGGCATGACGACCGTGGATGTCGCTGAAGACCTTCACCTGGCCGAGTTCGACCATGACGGTCCGTTCTGGGTTGCGACCCATCGCCATTCCCGCTTCGTAGAGCACGTTCGGCCTTGGCTGCATCTGAGGCTGTGTCTCTGGATCACCGGGATAAGTCAGTGACTCATGCAGATGGGCGATGTCGTCGGGCGTTTGGAGAACCACCACGGCCTGAGCGCGCCGGAAGGCAGCGTCCAGAACGTCACCGATGTATGGCGAGCCGCTACCTGTCATGGAGATGGCTTCCGACCACTCGATGGGCGCAAGGTCGATGGAGCGCAGGAAGGCGAACAGAGCTTCACGCGCTGGCTCATTGCGTCCGTGGATCACGAAAACGCTACGGGGATCGGCCTCAGAGTCGGTCATGCTCCAAGAATACGATGAGCCAGCGACATCGCGGTGAGTCCAGCGCCCGCGTCGGGCTGCGTTTGAACCCCACTTCTGGACTTGGTCCATGGGAAACGACGGGGCAATCGTGAGACCAGCGACAACGGCACAGACCGGGGCATCAAAATCGAGTGGACTCGTGATTCACCGGACCGTGAGTACTACCTGTCGAAGTTCGAGCTACCGGCTCTCGATCCCCGGATTCTCGATTCCGTCATCGTGGACTGCCGCGTCTTTTTCGCGATGCAAGAGGACTGTTACCTCCCCAGCGACCCGTAGAGGCTACTACTCGGCACTTCAATCGGGACGATGCACACTAGGCTACGAATCAAGAAGCCCTCAATGGCATCATCACGACCCGGCGGGGGTGAACTGACATCACTATTCACGTACTCATCGTCGGCTCAGCGGTGTCCATCGATGACGCCGTGTTCACTACGCTTCTAGACAATTCGGTAGCCGGAACGTACAAAGGCTACGAGCGCGCGCTCCAAACGGGGAGTATCAAGTTCTCTGACCTGGTGAACCTCGCCCGGAAGGGAGACATCCCCTACACGCTGTTCTTCGCCCCAATCGCGCTGGTGCGGGAGCAGGTTGGTAAGAAGACAGCCAAGCTCCTCGCCGGAGTCAGCAGGGACACCTTCTCCCTCGGCGCGCGCGCCAAGGTAGAGCTTCGCGACGTCGAGCTGATCGTTAAGGACCTCATCCGCAAGCAGCAGCTCCTTCGCAAGCACGACGCGTCGCTGCGGCCGAACAAGATCATCGGCCTGCTCCACCATGACACAACCTCCGCCGACGCCGACGCGTCCACCCTCTCGTCGGCGCTCGGCCTCTCATATGAACGTTTGCGTGCGTGCAGGTCGAAGGAGAAAGCTCTCGACCTCATGATCGAGCGCCTCGAGGCCAACCAGGTGCTGGTGTCGCGCAGCGTCCAGAACTACATGCCCCAGCGCCTGACGCATGTGCAGTTCAGCGGGATGACAGTCCGAGACAACAAAGTTCCGTACATCTTCCTGGCAGGTGGCGACCACGGTGACGACCAGGAGCCGGTGGGCCGCACGATCTTCACCCTGGCGCTCATGACAGTGCTTGTGGCGCGACGCATCTTCGCTCCGATGACGTGGGACGGAGGCAGCACTGAGACAGGCCCCGGCCGCGAGTACGACATCGCGGGCGCGATGCTCATGCCTGCCGAGCGGATGCGCAGGCTGGCGTTTGCGTCGCTCGACGAGGTGAAAGCGGCCTCGAACGAGTTCAAGGTGACGGCGAGTGCTGTCGCGGTGCGCGCGATGCGGCTGGGCCTGATAGATCAGAGAACCGCAGGCGAACATTTGGATCAACTGCGCGGTGAGTTCAGGAGTCGCCCGAAGGGTGGGCCACGCAGCCCGATCCATCCCGAGAATGCCGTACGCAAGTACAACGGCAGGGAGCTCACCGTTCGAATGCTACACACGCTTGACAGCGGCGGAATCTCCGCAGGCGAGTTCTGCCGATCGATCTGCTTGAACCACCTCAAGCCATCGCGGATCGAGGACCTTCGGAGAGCTGTTCAATGAGCGACTTCGGGCAGCGGTTCGTGATAGATACCAACACTCTCAGCCAACTCGGCAGGCAACGCCGTGCGGACAAGTTCTTCCTGGAGAACGCGGTAATCCCGGAAGAGGTCATGCACGAGGCATCCGGGTTTCCGGACATCGCGGCGCTGCGTGACAACGTGCATCCGACCACACCGCGGGTGCTCCATTGGCTCTCACAAATCATGGCAACTGTCCCCTCCGCAGACACCAGTCTCGTCGACCTCTACGCCAACAGAGGCAACGCCGATCCTTTGGTCGTGGCGTGCGCGCTCGAAGGGCATGAGCACGATAACCAAATGCTGCTCAGCCCCGAGTGGGTCGTCGTCACCGCCGACGAGGCTGTTCGGAACATGGCTCAGGAGTTTGGGCTCACGGTGCTCAGCAACTCCGAGTTCACCGCGCTCATCGATGGCACGAACTCTGGCGGCTGAGCACCGCGCCCGATGCCGGTGCACTTCCTACTGCTCAACCGCCAGGCCTGCGAATCTGCGAGCATCGTCGCGCATCCGTTCGAGTACGGCGAAGTTGCTCAGCACGATCGCCGGTTCATAGGTGGCCGTAGGTCGTAGATCCCTCATCCGGTCTAGCATCTCCTGGTCCGACAAGCTCTCCAGCCATGCCGAGATCTGCCTGTGACTTGGGGCGTCATCCATCTGGGCGATGGTCTCGGCCGTGTCGATCCGTACGGCTGCAGCGCCGAGGCGGTCGCTGTGCAGCTGCGCTGCAGAAGTCGCCGACCCGCCTGACAATGCGTTGCGCTCATCTCCATGACCGACCGAGATCTCGTACTGAGCTGGCAAGGCCGGTGCCGGCGGCTCATTCCCGTGATCAGCCGCGGCACCGCCTGAGTCCGCACCCACGTCGCGAGCTCGTCAAGCTCCTTCATTGACACCGGCCAGCGCTCGGTACCGGGCCGGTCGATTCCAATGGTCGGGAAGAGAGCGACAGGACCTGTGGTCACCGCACCCTGGTGACCTCCGGGTCGCCCGACAACGTCCGCCCAACGACTCTCTGCGCAGAATGCAGGCTCATTCGCGGCATCGTTGTCGCCACCTACATCACCGCGCCCATTGCTCAAGCTGTCCAGGATCCCGAACCTCGAGTATCCGACTACCGACGTCTCACCGATTCACAATGGAATCGGATCCGATCCATCGTGCAGCCCGATGAGCCAACCCGACGCGGACGACCGCGAACCGACGGCCGAACCCTGATCGACGCCGCGCTCTATCGAGCACACACCGGCATCCCCTGGCGTGAGCTACCCGCCGAGTTCGGCTCCTGGCAGACGGCCGCCACCACGGCAGATGGTCACAGACGGAAGCTGGGATGCAGCACTGCACACACTCACCACCCGAGGGAACAACAGCCCCAGCAAAGACACCCCCTCTGAGTGAACGAGCCCTCGCGGCGACGTGCTTTTGAGACGGGAGATTCTGAGTCACGCGTCAAACGACTTTGAGACGTCCAAACGACGCCGCTTACGCCGAGCGCAACCCTCTGAGCCACGCCCCAGGCCTATCCGCCTCAAATTCCGAAGGTTAAACCGGAAGTCACCAACCCAGCGCAGCGAGCCGGAAAGGGGTTGAAGCGGAAGAACCAGATTTGCTTTTGAGACGCGGAATAGTGTGAAATTGCTGGTCAGAGGCGTATTTCTTTATACATTAAATCGAAATTCAACCACGTCGCCGTCCTGCATGACGTACTCCTTGCCCTCCATGCGCACCTTGCCGGCGGCCTTGGCGTCGGACATGGACCCGGTGGCCACCAGGTCGCCAAAGGAGACGATCTCGGCCTTGATGAACCCGCGCTCGAAGTCGGTGTGGATGACGCCAGCGGCCTTCGGGGCGGTGTCGCCCTTCCGGATGGTCCAGGCGCGGGCCTCTTTGGGTCCGGCGGTGAGATAGGTCTGCAGGCCGAGGGTGTGGAAACCGGTGCGGGCGAGCTGGTCCAGGCCGGACTCATCCTGACCGTTCATCTCCAGCATCTCGCGGGCCTCCTCCTCGTCCAGCTCCACGAGGTCGGACTCCAGCTTGGCATCGAGGAACACGGCATCGGCAGGCGCCACCAGGTCGCGCAGCTCCTGCTTCTTGGCCTCGTCACCCAGCACGCCGTCGTCGGCATTGAAGACGTAGATGAACGGCTTCGCGGTCAGCAGACTGACCTCCCGGAGGCGATCCATGTCCAGCTTCTCGGAGTCGATCGCCGAGTAGATGGTGTCCCCGCGTTCGAGCACGGTCTGGGCGGCCTGCAGGGCCTCGAGTTCGGCGGCCTCGCGCTTCTTGCCCTTGACTTCCTTCTCGACGCGCGGGATCGCCTTCTCGAGGGTCTGCAGGTCCGCGAGGATCAGCTCGGTGTTGATGGTCTCCATATCCGAGGCGGGGTTGATCTTCCCGTCCACGTGGATGACATCCGGATCGTCGAAGGCGCGGACCACCTGGGCGATCGCGTCCGACTCCCGGATGTTGGCCAGGAACTGGTTGCCCAGTCCCTCCCCCTCGGAGGCGCCCTTGACGATGCCGGCGATGTCCACGAAGGAGACGGTGGCCGGCAGGATCTTCTGCGAGCCGAAGATCCCCGCGAGGGTGTCCAGCCGTTCGTCCGGGAGATTCACCACCCCGACGTTGGGTTCAATCGTGGCGAACGGGTAGTTCGCCGCGAGAACGGTCTGGCGGGTGAGTGCATTGAAGAGGGTGGACTTGCCAACGTTGGGCAGGCCGACGATTCCGATAGAGAGAGCCACGGTTGTCCATGGTACCGGTGACCGATAGCGTCGAGCGCGTGACTGACCAACCAGAACAGACCACCAACCCAACCACCGACCCCGCGGGCGTCCCCGGCCCCGTGGTGAATGGAGAAAATGGGGAAGGCGGAAACACCGCCGACTCGACGACGGACCCGAACCTGGTCGCCGCCGGAACCCCGCTGCCCGAGGGGCAGCCCCAGCCGCCTTCTGAGCGCATCTCCCCCCTCGTCTTCCTGGCCATCGAGCAGGCGCTCGAGTTCGCCTCCGAGGGATCCGACGCCGTGGCGCCGTTCCTGCTGGGCTACATCGATGAGGAGCAGAAGGGCATGTGGAAGCTGCCCGGTGCCGACGAGGACCAGATGCGGGCGCAGGTCGCCCAACTGGAGCCCCGCCCGGAGATGGCCGTCTCCGTGTTCGACGCCCGCCTCGAGGTCGAGGGCCAGCCGCACGACGCCTTCGTGCTCGAGGCCTTCGACAACGCCGAGGCCGTCTCGGCCACCGTCATCCAGCTGTACTCCCCCGCTGATGCCACCGGTGGGGCCGAGGCCGTCGGCGCCCCGCAGCTGTTCTCCAATGGAGAGAACATCCTGCGCGCCTGATCCCTCCTGATCGTCGTCAGGGCGTGAGTAGTCAGGGCTTGAGTCGTCAGTTAGCGTGCCGAATAGACGCCCCATCGGCACATGATCTGACGACTCACGGCCCGGCCCCGGTGACTGAGGACCCTCAGATCCTCAGATCGCCGGGGCCCGGTCTGCGTATCGCGTGGCCTCGTCGTAGGCCCGGGCCACGCGCAGCAGGTCCACGTCACGGCCGGGCGCACCCACCAGCTGCAGGCCCACCGGCAACCCCGCCGCGGTGAATCCGCCGGGAACCGATATGGCCGGGCATCCGGTCGCCGAGATCAGGGTCGCCGAGCGCATCCAGTCGACGTAGGACCCCATCGCCATCCCGGCCACCTCTCGCGGCCAGGCCCACTCGGCCG
This sequence comes from Citricoccus sp. NPDC079358, assembly GCF_040702545.1. NCBI lineage: Bacteria > Bacillati > Actinomycetota > Actinomycetes > Micrococcales > Micrococcaceae > Citricoccus > Citricoccus sp. NPDC079358. The sequence continues at coordinate 393,501 of NZ_JBFBLI010000001.1, read as the reverse complement.
GGAACGGGACCAGTTGCGCCGTGGGCGCCAGGAGCACGTCGAACGCACCGGCGCCGGTGGACCCGGCCGCACCGTCCCGTCCGGCACCACCGACAGCGTTTCTGGCGGTTCCGGTGATTCCGGCGGCTCCGAAGAAGCGTGCGATCTCACGGTCCAGCCGGCCCCGCGCGATGGCCACATCCATCAGGTCCGCCGCGGTCAGCGCCAGCCCGCGCTCAACGTTCCAGGTGACCTCCTCCTTGACCTGACCGGGGAATCCAGCCACCACGTCCCGCAGGGCGAGCGCCATGTCGAAGGCCCGAGTGGCGTCGAAGACCAGGTCCGCCTCACGCAGCCTCGGGCACGCCTCCTCCACTATCGCGCCGAGATCGGCCAGCACTTCCGCCTCTTCCCGCACGACGCCGGCCACCTCGCCTTCCACGGGCACGTCCAGCCCGAAGTCGGTGGTCACCGCCACCCGGACCCCGGCCAGCGGACGGTCCGGGGTGGCCGCACGCCGCGAGCGGTCGCCTCCCGTCCGCACGTTCCCGTACCGGTCTGTTCTGTCCCGATCCATTCCGCCCCGGCCAGTTCCGCCTCGACCTGCTCCGACCTGACCCACGGATTCGGCGAGGAGTTCGGCGAAGTCTCCGGCCGGCGTCGGGCAATGCACCGGGACCCGGGCATCCGGGCCGGCGAGGACGGACAGTGCCAGGATGACGTCCTCCACCGAGCGTGCCATGGCACCCTTCTGACCGAGCCAGGCGCGAGGATCCCGCGCGGGGGCGTTGGGCACCACCCCATGCGAGGCTCGGAAGCCGACGACGTTGTTGAAGGCGGCCGGATTTCGCAGGGAACCGCCCATGTCCGAGCCATCGGCCAGGGGCTGGATGCGCGTGGCCAGGGTGACAGCGGCCCCACCCGAGGAGCCGCCGGCGCTGCGACTCGGATCGTAGGGATTGAGCGTGGTCCCGAACACCGTGTTGTAGGTGTGGGACCCGGCGGCGAACTCCGGGACGTTGTTCTTGCCGGTGGAGATCACGCCGGCGCGCTGGAACCGCTCGACCACCAGGTCGCTCTCCCGGGGCACCAGGTCGGCGAAGATCGGAGAGCCGGAGGTCGTGCGGATACCCGCGGTGGCATGGGTGTCCTTGTGCGTCATCGGGATCCCGTGCAGCGCCGGCAGGTCCTCCGGGGCCGTGGCAGCAGCGTGGTCGTCGGCCGCGAGCGCCTGATCGAAGGCACGTTCACGGACCTGGGTCACCACAGCGTTGACGCTCGGATTGACCTCGTCGATCCGGGCGAAGTGGGCCTGCAGCACCTCCCGGGCGGACACCTGGCGGTGACGCAGGGCGGCGGACAGATCGCGGGCTGACAGGCTCAAAGGGTCCATGGCGGAATCCTATAAGCGGTCTCTAACCGTCCAGGGCCTCGCGGAAGGCCCGTTCTGCCGTGTCGGAGAACGGGACGAAGACGACCGAGGTGACCGGGCCGGCGTCGGGACCGACCTCCGCGGCCACCTCGCGGCACGTCTGCACGGCGATGCGCGCGGCGTCATCCATCGGCCAGCCGTAGACGCCGGCGGAAATCGCCGGGAAGGCCACGCTGTGAGCCCCGAGCCGGGCGGCCACGCGCAGGGATTCCCGGTAGCAGGAGGCCAGCGTCTCAGACTTGTCGATCGTCTTCGCGTACACCGGCCCCACCGTGTGGATGACCCAGCCGGCACTCAGCCGCCCCGCCGTGGTCGCGACGGCTTGGCCGGCCGGCAGACCGTCCGGCAGCTCTGTCTCGCGCAGCCGCCTGCACTCGGCGAGGATCTCCGGACCGCCGCGGCGGTGGATGGCCCCGTCCACGCCCCCGCCGCCGAGCAGGGTGGAGTTCGCGGCATTGACGATCGCGTCCACGGACTGCTCCGTGATGTCCCCGGGTTCGATGCTCAGTTCCATGACCCCGATGGTGGCACGCCCAGTCGGTACGCCGCGAGGGATCCCGGACCCGCTCCTCCCCCGCGCCCACCCATGACGGATGTCATGGGGCATCGGTGACGCCCGGCAGATCCGCTGCGGAGTCCGGATCCACAGACTGGAGACATGAACACCACAGCCCCCAGCACCGTCCCGGGACGCATCCCGCGGCTCACCCGGCGTTCTCCCCAGCGATCCCCCCAGCAATCCCCCGCTGGCGGTGCCGACCTCGCCGGCTCCGGCACCGCCCTCCACGCCACCGGCGTCCACCGCCAGTTCGGCGTCGGGGCCGGCGCCGTCCGGGCCGTCAACGGTGTCGACCTGGAGATCCAGCGCGGCGAGATCGTGGCCCTGCTCGGTCCCAACGGTGCCGGCAAGACCACGTTCCTCGACCTGGTCCTCGGTTTCACCGCCCCGACCTCCGGTGCCCTCACGGTCCTGGGGGTGCCTCCGAAGCAGGCCGTGCTCGAGGGCCGGGTCGGCGCCGTGCTCCAGACCGGAGGCCTGTTGAGCGACCTGACCGTCAAGGAGACCATGTCCATGGTCGCCGCCTGCCAGCCTCGTCACATCCCCGTCGGGGCCGCCCTCGAGCGGGCCGGCGCGGCACAGATCACCGGCCGCAAGGTCCGCAAGTGCTCCGGCGGAGAGCAGCAGCGGCTGCGCTTCGCCCTCGCCCTGCTGACCGAACCTGACCTGCTGCTCCTGGACGAGCCCACCGCCGGCATGGACGTCCGGGCCCGCAAGGAGTTCTGGGAGACCATGCAGGCCGAGGCCGAACGCGGCCGCACGGTCGTCTTCGCCACCCACTTCCTCCAGGAGGCCTCAGACTTCGCCGACCGGATCGTGCTGATGCGCGCCGGCCGCAAGGTGGTGGACGGTCCGGTGGACGAGGTGATCGGCACGGGCCACCGCACGGTCTCCTGCGTGTGGAACGGCCCCGGCACCCCCGAGGAGGCCGCGGTGAAGCTGGGACTTCCCGACGCCGTCGCGCACCAGAACGGCCGGGTGCGGTTCACCGCACAGGACACGGACCGGCTCGCCGGCTTCCTGCTCTCCGCGGGGCTGGCCCATGACCTCACCATCGCGGCGGCCTCACTGGACGAGGTCTTCCTCGATCTCACGTCCGACGACGCCACAGAAGGAGACTGACATGAGCACCACCGCTTCACCCCAGATTCACCAGAGTCAGCAGCGTCAGCAGCGTCAGCACGGCCGGAGAAAGTCGAGGCTGCGGATCATCACCGCCTTCGCCGGCTGGGAGTTCCTCCGCAACGCCCGGATGGTGGAGTCCACCTTCTTCATCGTGGTCCTGCCCACCGTGCTCTACCTGATGTTCGGTGCCCTGTCCGCCTTCGGAGAGGACCCGGTCGGCAACGGCACCATCGCCACCTACAACATGACGGCCATGACGGTCTACGGCGCCACGATGGCGACGAGTGCGATCGCCGGATCAGCCGCCCTGGAACGCCAGCAGGGGTGGGGCCGGCAGCTCGGCCTGACGGGGTTGACCAGCACGGGTTACATGCTCGGCAAGGTCCTGGTGGCCCTGGGCATCGCCCTGATGCCCATCGTGGTGGTCTTCACCGTCGGCTCCCTGACGGGTGCGGCCTTCGACGAGGCGTGGATGTGGCCGGCCTCCGGCGCCCTGGCCCTGCTCGGGGCCGTCCCGTTCGCGCTCTACGGGCTCGCGGCTGCCCTGCTGTTCCGCTCGGAGGCGGCCGTCTCGGCGGCGTCCGGCATCCTCGTGGTCCTGGCGTTCTTCGGCAACCTGTTCATGCCGCTGTCCGGCACTCTGCTGGAGATCGCCCGCTTCACGCCCGTCTATGGCATCGCCGCCCTGGCGCGGTGGCCCCAGCTGGAGGGGGCGGTCGTCAGCATGGAAGCCGGTGGTGCCCCTATCAGCGACCCGTGGTGGGCCATCGTGCTAAACGTAGTGGCATGGACCATCCTCTTCGCCGCGATCTGCCTGGTCGCCTCCCGCCGTTCCACCCGGCGGGGTTGAACTGATGCCCCGCGGGGCTCAGGACCTTCCCGAGGAGTCCGCCGGCCGGATCGCCGTCCAGCCGGCGGGCCCTTTCGGTGCCGGCGAATGGCCTGAGGTCCCCCTGAAGGCCAACGAACGGGCTCCCGTGCTCATCACGGCCGGGGTCTGGTTGGTCTTCCTGGTGGTGCCGCTGGTGGCCATGGTCACCGGAGACGCGCCGCTCGGGACGAAGGTGCTCGGCTGCGCCGGCCTGGCGGCCTTCGTCGCCGTCTACATGGGGCATTTCATCTGGCCCTGGCCATGGCGCACCCTGCCGCAGTGGGTGAACACCGCTGCGATCACCGCCGTCCTGCTCCTCTGTGTCCTGGCCACCATCCCGTCGGGTGGCCTCAACTCCTTCAATTTCCTGCCGTTCACGCTGGCCATCTGGATCTTCCCGCACCGGCTTCGGATCGGGCTCCCGGTCTCCGTGGCCCTGTCCGTGGCCTGGGTCGCGGTGGCCCTCAGCGTGGACGCCGGGGGCAGCCGCTTCTGGCTGGTCGTGCCCACCGTCATGGCACTGGTGATCATGCTCGCGCTCCGCCTGGCCATGGAACGCGAGGAACGCTCCCGTGTCCTCGGGGAGGAGCTGGCCCTCTCCCGCCAGCGCGAACGGGTCGGCCGGGACGTGCACGATGTCCTGGGCCATTCCCTCACCGTCATCACCCTGAAGACGGAACTGGCCCGCCGGCTGGTGGACGCCCACCCGGAGCAGGCCAAGGCGGAGCTCGACGAGGTCCTCGAGCTGTCCCGGCAGTCCCTGGCCGAGGTCCGCACCACGGTCGGCGGTCTGCACGTCCCGGACCTCGGCGCCCAGCTCGCCTCCGCCCGCACCGCCCTGCAGGCCGCCGGCATCGCGTTCCACCTGCCGGAGGCCTCCTCCGTCATCGGTTTCCGTCCCGAACGTCGCGAGCTCTTCGCGTGGTGCCTCCGGGAGGCCGTCACCAATGTCATCCGCCACTCCGGTGCTTCGCTCTGCTCGGTCACCATCACCGCGGACCGGCTCACCGTGGCCGACGACGGTACCGGGCTCAGCGCGTCGGCCTCGCCCGGCAACGGGCTCAGCGGCATGCGCCATCGGGTCACGGAGGCCGGTGGAACCCTCTCACTGGGTCAGGTCCATCCGGGTTCGGACCAACCGGGTACGACGCTGGAGGTGCAACTGTGACGACTCCGAACGCGGCCGGCGTCGAGCCCATCCGCTTGCTGCTGGCCGATGACCAGGCGCTGGTCCGCGGGGCCCTGGCGGCACTGCTGGCCATGGAGCCCGACCTCGAGGTGGTGGCGCAGGTGGGCGACGGGACCACCGTGGCGGCCACCGTGGCCGAGCTGCGCGTGGACGTGGCCCTGCTGGACATCGACATGCCGGGACTCGACGGGATCGAGGCCGCCCGGGCCATCGCTTCCGGCGGGACGGGATGCCGCTCACTGATCGTCACCACGTTCGGCCGGCCCGGTTACCTGCGGCGCGCCCTGGAGGCCGGGGCCAGCGGCTTCGTGGTGAAGGACACCCCGGCCGAGCAGCTGGCCCAGGCGGTGCGCTCCGTGCACGCAGGACGCCGGGTCGTGGACCCATCACTGGCGGACGAGACCCTCGTGTTCGGGTCGAATCCGCTGACCGAACGTGAGCGGGACGTGCTGCGCGCCGCGCTGAACGGCTCCAGCGTGCGCCAGATCGCCGCCGCCCTGTTCCTCTCCCCCGGCACGGTGCGCAACCACCTGTCCTCGGCCATTGGCAAGACCCACACCACCAATCGGACCGAGGCGGGCCTCGCGGCACGGGACAACGGCTGGCTATAGACGAGTGTGAACGTCCGGGGTCAGAACGACGGACGTCAGAACACCAGGCCGAACGCCCACACGCCGAGGGTCATGGTCACCAGGGTGATGAGCACGATGCCGATCAGGTTCAGGTACAGCCCGCCCTTGACCATCTGGCCGATGGTCACGTAGCCGGAGCCGAAGGCGATGGCGTTCGGCGGCGTGGCCACGGGCAGCATGAAGGCGCAGGTGGCGGCCAGGGCCACCGGGATGCACAGCAGCATCGGGTCGACCCCGACGCCCATGGCCACGCCGCCCGCCACGGGCAGGAAGGTCGCCGCCGTGGCGGTGTTCGAGGTCAGCTCCGTCAGGAAGAGGATCGCCGTGGCCATGATGGCCACGAGCAGCCAGACGGGGATGCCGGACAGGCCGGCGACCTGCTCACCGATCCAGTCCGCGAGCCCTGAGCCGCTGAACTGGGCGGACAGTGCCAGCCCGCCGCCGAAGAGCAGCAGGACGCCCCACGGCAGCTTGACCGCGGACTCCCAGTCCAGGAGACGGACGCCCCGGGCGGCCCCGGCCGGCAGCAGGAACAGCAGCAGTCCGGCGACCATGGCGATGCCCGCATCACTGATGAGATCCTCGAAGAGCAGGGGGATGGTGATCCAGGAGGCGGCGGCCAGCACGAAGATCGCCAGGACCCGGATCTCGCCGGAGGACATCCGCCCCAGCTTGGATAATTCGTTGGTGATGAGCTCGCGGCCTCCCGGGATCTCCTTGATCTCGGCCTTGAACAGCACGCGCGTCAGCAGGAACCAGACGATGAACATCATCACGATGGACAGGGGAACACCGACGAGCATCCACTGGCCGAAGCCGATGGTCACCCCGTGGGACTCGGCCATGTAGCCGGCCAGCAGGGCATTCGGCGGCGTGCCGATCAGGGTGCCGAGCGAGCCGACGGAGGCGGCGTAGGCGATGCCGAGCATCAGGGCCGTGCCGAAGTTGGACTTGATGACGGCGTCCTTGACCTCCCCGGAGGTCGGATCCGAGGACTCCTCCACGGGGTTGGACTTGTCCGCCGCCACCACGAGGGTCAGCACGGACACGCCGATCGGGATCATCATCACGGCAGTGGCGGTGTTGGACACCCACATCGAGAGGAAACCCGTGGCGATCATGAAGCCGGCCACCACGCCGCCGGGCCGGGTGCCCATGGCCCGCACTGTCACCAAGGCGATCCGCCGGTGCAGGTCCCACCGCTGCATGGCCAGCGCCAGCATGAAGCCACCCATGAACAGGAAGATGATGTTGTTCCCATAGGAGGCACCCACGTCGTCCACACCGATGTCCTCCCCGAACACCGGGAAGAGGATGAGCGGCAGCAGGGCGGTCGCCGGGATCGGGATGGCCTCGGTCATCCACCACACCGCCATCAGCACCGCGACGGCGGCCGTCAGCCGCGCGTTGTGCTCCACGTCGGCGGGCATCGCCAGGAACACGACGGCGGCCAGGACCAGCCCCGCGCCGAAGCCGATCCACCGCCGCAGGTGCAGGTTCCGCTCGTCCGCCGGAGCCCTCTCCCCGGGCGACCTGTGATCGGCGGCGTCGATGTGCTGGGCGGAGGGTCCTCGGCCGGCCGGTTCTGTCGATGCTGCCGGTTCTCTCGGGGCCGGGTCTGTGGTCCCCGAGCGTGCCGGTCCCGTGGTGTCGGACATGGTGGACCGTCCTTTCATGGCCTGGTCAGACTATCGGTGATCAGCACCACAGTACGGGCGGCCTTATCGGGAAATCGATGGTTGACCTGCGCCGCAACGGTGACCTTCTCGGACTCCTCTGGTGCTCTCCTGATGCTCACCTGGTGATCTCCGTGCGCAACCCTTCCATCCGGACGATCACCGCCTCCGTTCCGGCTCCGCGGCGGTGCGCCCCTAACGTGTCCGTGACCTTTGGCAGTCTGGGGGCATGGAGACTTCAGCAGTGGTGTTGGTGGCCGTGGTGTGCGTGGTGGCGGGCCTGGTCGTGGGCGCGGTGGCGGGCGGATGGCTGGTCTGGACGCGACTGCGCGGAACGTGGGAGGAGTCCGCGCGGGGAGCCAGGAACGAGGCCCAGGCGGCACGGAACGAGTTGTCCGAGGTCCAGGCCGCACTGGCCGCGGCGGAGGCCGAGAGCAGGGTCCTCGCCGCCGAGCGGACAGCGGACCGGGACCGTTCCGCCGCCGAGTCCAAGGTGTTAACCGCCCTCGCCCCCGTGGGGCAACGGTTGGAGACCCTGCAGCGGCAGGTCGGCATGCTGGAGCGGGACCGGGTGGAGCAGTACGGGCAGCTCTCCGAGCAGCTCAAGACCGCGGCCGCCACGGACTCGGCCCTGCTGGTCAACACCAGGACCCTGGTCGCCACTCTGAAGTCCACCTCGGCGCGGGGGCACTGGGGCGAGGTGCAGTTGCGCCGAGTGGTGGAGGCCGCCGGAATGCTGCCCCACACCGACTTCTCGGAACAGGAGGTGCTGCGCGGGGACGAGGACCAGATCCTCCGGCCGGACCTCGTAGTGCGGCTCCCGGGCGGGAAGTCGCTCGCCGTGGATGCGAAGGCTCCACTGGCGGCCGTCCTCGAGGCCGAGGAACTGGCCGGCGACTCGACCACCGACGCTGCCAACCGGCGCCATGAGCTGTGCCAGGCCCACGCCAAGGCCGTCCGCGCCCACGTGGACGCGCTCTCCGCCAAGGGGTACTGGCAGGGATTGGAGGACTCGCCTGAGCTGGTGGTCTGCTTCCTGCCCGCCGAGTCCTTCCTGGCCGCGGCGCTCGAGGCCGATCCCGGCCTGCTGGACCACGCCTTCTCGAAGAACGTGGCCCTCGTCGCCCCGGTGTCTTTGTTGACCGCCCTGAAGTCGGTCGCCTACTCCTGGCGCCAGGAGACGTTGACGGAGAACGCCCGGGAACTCTTCGCGGTCTCCCGGCAGCTCTACCAGCGGCTCGGAACCCTCGGCGGGCATGTCACCAAACTCGGGAGTTCCCTGAAGTCGGCGGTGGAGAAGTACAACTCCCTGGTCGGCACCCTCGAGACCCGCGTACTGCCCTCGGCCCGGCGCATCGGCGAGCTGAACCCGTCCAGCGTGGAGGGCATGCCCTCCGCCCCACCCCTGGAGTCCACGCCCCGGGTCCTGTCCTCGGCGGAACTGCTGGAGGAACCGGACCTGCCGGCGGACTTGCCCGTGGATCTGCGGCGCGAGGCATGACGGAGGTCACACTGGAAAAACAACGTCCGGCGGAATAGGCCTGGGCCCCTCCGGGTTGGACACTCATGACTAGTTGAAATTTCAACTTCTTCACGTCTACGCCCTGATCCTGTCTGAAAGGACACCCATGCGCATCGGCTACATCGTCGGCTCCCTCGCCCAGAACTCCATCAACCGCCGCCTGGCCAAGGCCCTCTCGGCGCTGGCCCCCGAGGGCGTGGAGTTCTTCGAGGTCTCCATCAGCGACCTACCCCTGTACAACTCGGACTTCGACGCCGACTACCCGGCCGCCGCCCTGGACTTCAAGGAGTCCGTGTCTTCCGCTGACGGCCTGCTGTTCGTCACCCCTGAGTACTCCCGCTCCATTCCCGCCGCGCTGAAGAACGCCATCGAGTGGGGATCCCGCCCCTGGGGCCAGGCAGTCTGGGGCGGCGTCCCCGCCGCCGTCATCGGCACCTCCCCCGGCGGCACCGGGACCGCCATGGCCCAGCAGCACCTGCGCAACATCCTGGCGCACGTGGACATGAAGACCATGGGACAGCCGGAGTCCTTCGTCCAGGCCCGCGAAGGCGCTATCGCCGAGACCGGCGAGGTCCAGGATGCCACGCTGCTGCCGGTGCTGCAGGGCTTCATGGACGCGCTCGTCGCACATGTGGAGGCCAACGCCCGCGTCACCGTCTGACCCGGCACCTCCCCGAGGCGTCGCGCGCAGCATCATCCGCCGCACGTGACGTCTCGCCCACGAGCCCCTCGACCCGTGCACCAGGGCCGAGGGGTTCGTGGGCTGTTGCGGCAGCAGACCTCCCGCCCACCACGGCCGATGCCAGGATCGCACCCGCCATGCCGTAGACTGTCCGCTAGCCAGCCGGTCAGGATCCTTCCTTGCCGGTGCCGGCCAGCACCGCGTTGAGTGGCTCTTGTGATGCCGCAGCCGCCAGTGCCAGGGCCGGGTCTTTCTTCCACCCGGACGGATTCCTTTTTCGTGTCTTCTCTTCAGCCTGCCGCCGTTTCCGGCGGTTCTTCCACCCTGCCCACGTCATCTGACTCGGAATTCACCGAGCTCGGGGTGCCCGCCGGCCTGGCCGCCGCGCTGGCTCCGCAGGGCATCATCTCCCCCACCCCGATCCAGAAGGCCACCCTTCCGGACTCGCTGACCGGCCGTGACGTGCTCGGCCGCGGCCGCACCGGTTCCGGCAAGTCCTATGCCTTCCTGCTGCCGCTGGCCTCCCGCCTGAGCGGTGGCCGTCCCGCTGCCGCCCGTCGGCCGCGTTCGCTCGTGCTGGCCCCCACCCGCGAGTTGGCCCTCCAGCTCGAGGACTCCTTCAAGCCCCTCTCCGCGGCGAGCGGGCTGTCCTCGCTGACGATCTTCGGCGGCGTCGGGCAGAACCCGCAGGTCAAGGCGCTGGCGCGCGGCGTGGATGTCCTCGTCGCCTGCCCCGGCCGCCTGTTGGACCTCATGGGCCAGGGCCACGTGGACCTGTCCGGCGTGGAGATCCTCGTCATCGACGAGGCCGACCACATGGCGGACATGGGCTTCCTGCCGATGGTCCGCCGCATCCTGGACAAGGTGCCCACCCCGGCCCAGAAGATGCTCTTCTCCGCCACCCTGGACGAGGGCGTCGGCGTGCTCGTCAAGAAGTACCTCAAGAACCCGGTGGTGCACGAGGCCGATTCGGCCGTCTCCCCGGTGGCGAAGATGGACCACCACGTGGTGTCCGTGGACGGGGATGACAAGCTGTCTGCCTTGGCCCACCTGTGCGCCGCACCGGGCCGGACCATCGTGTTCACCCGCACCAAGTACGGTGCCAAGAAGGCCGCCAAGCAGTTGCGCCAGCGCGGGGTCTCGGCCCTGGAGCTGCACGGCAACCTGTCCCAGAACGCCCGCACCCGGAACCTGGACGCCTTCCACAACGGCATCGCCGGCACCCTGGTGGCCACGGACATCGCCGCCCGCGGCATCCACGTGGACGACGTCTCCCTGGTGATCCACTCCGATCCGCCCACCGAGCACAAGGCGTACCTGCACCGCTCCGGCCGCACCGCCCGTGCGGGCCAGGCCGGCACCGTGGTCACCCTGGCCGGACGCGAGCAGCGCAATGAGGTCCGCACCCTGATGCGCGCCGCGAAGATCACCCCGACGGTCCATGCCGACGGCGCCGACGACTCCCTGCTGGAGACGCTGGCCCCCGGAGAGCGCTCGTTCCTGGAAGCCGCTGAGCTCGAGAGGCTCCTCGCCGTCTCCACGCCCAGCACCCAGCAGTCCGGTCAGAACGGCGGCGGCGGTCGCAGCAGCGGCGGAGCCTCCGGCGCCGGTGGCCGTTCCGGTGGTCGCCAGGGCTCACGCGGAGGCCGCCAAGGTGGCCGCGCTGGTGGTCAGGGCGGTCAGGACGGTCAGCGCGGGGGTCAGCACGACGCCGGCCGGTCCCGCGGCGCCGCCGCGTCCGGTGAGCGCTCGGAACGGTCCCGCAACGATCGTCCCTCCCAGGACCGCACCGGCAACGGTGGCGGCCAGGGCGGTCGCGGAAGCGGCCGGCCTGGCAACCGCCGCGCGGGCTCCTCGGCCGGGGCGCCGACGTCGGGCGGCCGGGTGTACTCCTCGGAGACCGGCGGACGCAACACCGACTTCCGGGAGAACCGGGACCACGAGGGCGGCCGCGAAGGCCGTGGTGGCGCCGGCCGCTCCCGCGGTGGCCGCAGCCGTCGCTCCTCCAGCGCGCAGGGCTCGCCCCGCAGCTGATCCCGGCTGAGATCCGACCGGGCGCCAGCCGCCCTGTCACCGTGAAGCCCCCGCATCCAGCTGGATGCGGGGGCTTCACGGTGTCTGTCATGCAGGGGTGGGATCAGCCCATGGTGCCGGCGAAGGCGAAAATCGCCCAGGCGATCACGAAGCCCATGATGCCGATGAGGGTCTCCAGCACCGTCCACGTCTTCAGGGTGGTCTTGACGTCCATCCCGAAGAACCGGCCGACCAGCCAGAAGCCGGAGTCGTTGACGTGGGAGGCCACCACGGAACCGGCGCCCACAGCGAGCACCATGGCGGCCAGCTGGACGGCGTTGTAGTCCGCGGCCGCCACCCCGGCGCTCACCAGGCCCGCAGCGGTGGTGAGGGCCACGGTGGCCGAGCCCTGCGCGATCCGCAGCACAGCCGCGATGAGGAAGCCGGCGAGGATCAGCGGCACACCCAGGTCGGACAGGGAGTCCTCCAGGGCGTCGCCGATACCGGAGGCGCGCAGCACGGAGCCGAACATGCCGCCGGCGCCGGTGACGAGGATGACGGAGCACACCGGGCCGAGGGCGCCCTCGAGGGTCTTCTCCAGGACGGACTTGTCGGTGCCGCGGGCCCGGCCCAGGACGATCGTGGCCACGATCAGCGTGATGAGCAGCGCCACGGGGGTCTCCCCCAGGACGCGGAGGACCTGGAACCAGGTGGTCTCCCCGGTGCCCTCGGGCAGCATGCCGCCGCGGTTCAGGGTGTCCAGTCCGGTGTTGAGGAAGATCAGCACCATCGGTAGCAGCAGCACCAGGACCACGGTCACGAACCGCGGTGGGTTCTCCTCCTGTTCCTCGTCTGCCCGCCCCAGCAGGGAGGGCACCGGCAGCTGCCAGCGCCGGCCGGCCCAGCGCCCGAAGAGGTAGCTGGTCACGTACCAGGTGGGCAGGGCCACGAGCAGACCCAGGAGCATCACCAGGCCGACGTTGGCCTCGAAGAACGTGGCGGCGGACACCGGACCCGGGTGCGGGGGCAGGTAGATGTGCATGACGGAGAAGGCACCGGCCACCGGCAGCCCGTAGGAGAGCACGGACCCGCCGAGGCGGCGCGCCACGGCGAAGACGACGGGCAGCATGACGACCAGGCCGGCGTCGAAGAAGATGGGGAAGCCGAAGAGCAGGGACGCGACACCGAGCGCGAACGGGGCCCGCTTCTCACCGAACCAGCCGATGAGGGTGTCCGCCAGGACCTTGGCGCCGCCGGACATCTCCACGAGGCGGCCGAGCATGGCTCCCAGGCCCACCAGCAGGGCGACGGTGGCCAGGGTGCTGCCGAAGCCCTCCGTCGCCGTGGAGACCACGAGGTTCGCCGGGATGCCCGCGGCGAAGGCGGTCAGGACGCTGACGAGGACGAGCGCGGGAAACGCGTGCATCCGCAGGTACATGATGAGGAACAGCAACAGCGCGATCGCCGCGGCGGCGATGCCGAGCAGCGGTCCGGCCCCCAGGGTCGGGGTCCATTCTTCGATGGTCATGGGTGGGCCTTCGGGTCGGAGCGCAGCCCGGCGACCCGGTCAGGACGGGGGCATCAACGCAGGATGGGGTGGCGCTTGCCGCCCCGGCACCCGATGGCCACCGGCCGACGGCCTCAGAGGTCGGCGACGATGGTCAGCGCCTGTTCGACAAGCTCGTCCACACTACCGGAGTTGACCAGCACTGCTCCGTCCTCGTCCGTCCCGAGCTCCTCGAGTGTCGCGAGCTGGCTGGGCACCAGTGAGGCCGGCATGAAGTGGCCCAGGCGGTGCTCCATGCGCTCCGTGATGACCGCCGGATCGCAGATGACATGCAGGAAGAACACCCGACCGGAGGCCTGGCGCAACAGGTCGCGGTAGGTGCGCTTGAGCGCCGAGCAGGTGACGATCGTCCCGCGGGTAGTGTCCGCCGTGCCCATCCAGTCACGGATCGCCGCCAGCCAGGGACCACGGTCCTCGTCGGTCAGCGGGGCCCCGGACCGCATCTTCTCGATGTTGGCCGCGGAGTGGAACTCGTCGGCCTCCGCGTAGGGGCGGTTCAACTCCTCGGCGAGGCGCTCGGCCAGCGTGGTCTTGCCGGAGCCGGAGATGCCCATCAGGACCAGGTGGACAGGCTCCTGCACCACCGTGGGTGTACCGGACGCCATCAGTTCTCGGTGGTGGTACGGCGGCCGCCGAGTGAGCGGTCGTTGTCCCCGACCTTCTTCATCTCGGCGCGGAGCTCCTTGGGCAGCGAGAAGATGATGTCCTCCTCGGCCGTGACGACCTCCTCCACGGAGCCATAGCCGTACTCGGCGAGCAGTGTCAGCACCTCCTGCACCAGGACCTCCGGGACGGAGGCACCGGAGGACAGGCCGACGGTGGCCACGCCCTCGAACCAGGACTCATCCACCTGGTTGGCGAAGTCCACGCGTTCCGCTCGCTGTGCCCCGTATTCCACGGCGACCTCCTTGAGGCGCACGGAGTTCGAGGAGTTCGCGGAGCCGACCACGATCACGAGATCACAGGAGGGCGAGATCTTCTTGATGGCCGCTTGGCGGTTGGAGGTTGCATAGCAGATGTCGTCCGAGGGCGGGTCCTGCAGGTTCGGGAACCGCTCGCGCAGGATGGAGACGATCTCCAGCGTCTCGTCCACGCTCAGGGTCGTCTGGGACAGCCAGATGAGGTTGTCCGGGTCCTCCACCTGGACGGTGCGGGCCTCGTCCGGGTTGTTGATGATGGTGGTGTGCTCGGGGGCCTCGCCGTAGGTGCCCTCGACCTCCTCATGGCCCTCGTGGCCGATCAGCAGGATGCTGCGGTTCTGCTTGGCGAACCGGACCGCCTCACGGTGCACCTTGGTGACCAGCGGGCAGGTGGCGTCGATGGTCTGGAGGTTGCGCTCGGCGGCCTCGTTGACGACGGCCGGGGACACCCCGTGGGCGGAGAACACGGTCAGCGCGCCCTCCGGCACCTCGTCCAACTCCTCCACGAAGACCACGCCCTGCTCCTCGAGGGTGTCCACCACGTGCCGGTTGTGGACGATCTCCTTGCGCACGTAGACGGGCGCCCCGTGGTGCTCAAGGGCCTTCTCCACGGCGATGACGGCGCGGTCCACGCCCGCGCAGTAGCCACGCGGCGCGGCCAGCATGACCTTCTTGTCCCCGCTCACGACGGCGGCGGCCTCCACCTCTTCGCGGGTGCGGCGGGCACGGGGCACCTGGGGCATCCCGATGGCGACCGGCGAACCGGCGGCGGAGGTAGGGGCGGGGGCGGCAGCGGCTGCTGAGGGAGCGGCTGCTGAGAGAACGGCGGACATATGTTCCAGTCTACCGGCGTCCTCGGCACGGACCACCTGCGGGTGAGGCACGCCTCAATACCCGGCGCGGCCCCGGGACCGGAATCCGGAGACCAGGCCCACGAGGAGACCGAGGGCGGCGACCACCCCGCCTCCCACGACGAGGATCAAGGTGTCCGGCATTGCGTAGTCGCGGATGCCGTCCAGCAGCGACGCGGCGCCGACCCGGGCGATGCCCTCCAGGTCTGCGGTCGGCTCCATCCGCCCCAGTGCCCACCGGCTGACTCCTCCCACAGCCAGGACCGTGAGGCCGGCGATGAACAACGGGGTGCCCTTCCGGCGGCGCGGTGCCGCCCACAGCGCCAGCAGGGCCACCACGGCGGCTGTTCCCGCCAGCCAGGGCCAGCGGTACAGGTTGTCCACGATCAGCACGACGGCCTCCGTGGGCACCACCTCCGGGTCCGGGACGGCGAGGTCCACGGACAGCAACGACTCCCCCGTCTCCTCGGTGCCGGCCTCACGCCCGGCGGTCACTCCCTCGCGCAGCATCTCCGCCACCGCCTCGCCACCCGGCACCCCGGAGAAGGCCTCGGCCAGCCGTTCCGCCCCGAGTTCCACGAGCGGTGCGGCCTGCAGGTGCACGGTACCGGACGTCGTCGTGTCCCCTCCGGCGAGGCGGTCGATGCGGCCGACCCAGTCCTGACGGGTCTCCTCCAGCACCGCGGACCAGGCCGCCGGGAAACGGTCGTCCTCGACCAGTCCGCTGGCGGCGCCCTCCACGAGCCCGGAGGCGGCGGATTGGACGAATCCGGGCAGCTGCTCCGGCAACTGGTCCTCGACGAGCGAACTGACCTCCCCGGGCAGCGCCTGCCGCAGCTGTGGGTCCTCGGACATCGGGGCGGCGATCTGCTGCAGGGGCTCCGGCGTGTAGACGAGGGCCTCTGCCCGGGCGCCCACCAGGGACATCGCGGCGAGCAGGCCGGCGAGCGCGGCCAGCAGGATGGACAGTACCGTGCGCATAGTGGCTCCGTTCGCGCGGGCAGCGTGGGTGGACGTGACCTTCGGTGGCGCAGGTCGGGTGTATCCCGTCCTAGCCTAGAGAGAGAATGGCATGAAGACCCTGCCACCGAGGAGACACACTACGCATGGACGACCAGCCGTCACCGGCACCCCTGCCGGCCGCCGCTTCCGGGACCGCGCCGGATGCCCCGTGGCCACTGCGGGTCCTCTCGGAGAACCTCAAGAAGTACTTCGAGCGCGCCCCGGAAGCCTGGATCGAGGGGCAGCTGATCGAGTTCAAGGTGATCCGCGGCAATGCCTGGATGACCCTGCGTGACCTGGACGAGGACTACTCGCTGCCGGTGACTGCCTGGCGGAACGTGGCCTCCACCTTGGAGGGCGCGGTCGAGCGGGGCTCCCGCGTGGTGGCCTGCGTCAAGCCCAGTTTCTACACGAAGACCGGCCGGCTGAACATGATCGCCTCCGCCATGAGGCCGGTCGGCATCGGAGACCTGCTGGCCCGGGTGGAGAAGCTCCGCCGCACCCTGGAGGCCGAGGGCCTGACCTCGGCGGCCCGCAAACGGCCGCTGCCCGTGCTGCCGCACCTGATCGGCCTGGTCACGGGCAAGAACTCGGACGCCCTGAAGGATGTCATGCGCAACGCCCACCTGCGCTGGCCCCAGGCACGCTTCGAGGTCCGTGAGGTGGCCGTGCAGGGGGCGAACGCGCCGCGGGAGGTGATGGCCGCCGTCGCCGACCTGGACGCCCATCCGGAGGTGGACGTGATCATCATCGCGCGCGGTGGGGGCGCACTCGAGGAGGTTGTGCTGCCCTTCTCGGACGAGGCTCTCGTCCGCGCCGTGGCCGCCACGCACACCCCGGTGGTCTCCGCCATCGGGCACGAGGCAGACCGCCCCGTGCTGGACGACGTGGCCGATGTGCGGGCCTCCACCCCCACGGACGCCGCCAAGCGGGTGGTCCCGGATGCCGCGCTCGAGCGCGAGGCGATCTCCGCTGCCCGGCTGCGCCTGGCCTCGGGGGTGGAACGCCTGGTGCTGCAGGAGGCCCAGTCCCTGCAGGCGCTGCGCACCCGGCCCGTGATGGCCCAACCGGAACGCCTGGTGGACGAACGCGCCCAGGACCTGGAGCGGTGGCGGGGACGGGCCCGCACGTCACTCTCCGGCCGGCTGGACCGGGAGCACGACGCCGTCGGGCACCTGCGTGCGAGGGTGCGGTCCCTGTCCCCCCAGAAGACCCTGGACCGCGGCTATGCGGTCGTCCAGCACGAGGGCGGGGTGGTCCGCCACGCTGGGCGGGTCGCCCTCGGGGACCGGCTGGACATCCTGGTGGCCGCCGGCAGGATCGGCGCCACCGTCACGGACACCACCGATCCTGCCGAGCACGCCGAAAACACCACGACCACCGAGGAGACCGCATGAGCAGCCCGATCGAGAACACCGACCCCACCACCCCGGGCCCAGAGGGTGCCGCTGTGGATGGGTTCTCCGCGGCGGACACCTCGGACATCGCCACCCTGAGCTACGAGCAGGCCCGCACCGAACTCGTCGAGACGGTGACCCGGCTGGAGACCGGCGGGGCCGGCCTGGAGGAGTCCCTGGCTCTTTGGGAGCGCGGCGAAGCCCTCGCCGACCGCTGCGAGGAGTGGTTGAACGGGGCCCGGGCGAAGCTCGATGAGGTGCGGGCCAAGACGGCCGACCGCACCGCTTGATCCGCACCGGCCTGATCCGCACCGGCCGCAGCCGGTGCAGTCCAGGCCGGTGCAGACCCGATCAGACGGTCTGGCCGGAGTGCTTTCCTTCGGCGAACTCTTCCACCATCTTGGCGTTGAAGGCGTCCAGATCACCCGGGTTGCGGCTGGTGGTCAGTCCCTGGTCCACCACCACCTGCTCGTCCACCCAGGTGGCGCCGGCATTCTTCAGGTCCTCGGCCAGCGAGTGGTAGCTGGTGAGTTTGCGGCCCTGGACCACACCGGCATTGATGAGGGTCCACGGTGCGTGGCAGATGGCCGCCACCGGCTTGTGCTGGTCGAAGAAGCCGCGGACGAAGCCCTGGACGCTGGCGTCCACGCGGAGTACATCCGCGTTCAGGGTGCCGCCGGGCATGACCAGGCCGTCGAAATCCGAGGCCGAGACGGAACCGGCCGCGTGATCGACGGTGAACGAGTCCCCGTGCTCCCAGTCACCGTTCATGGCGGTGATGGTGCCGGACTCGACCGAGACCAGCCGGGGCTGTCCCCCGGCGGCGATGACGGCGTCCCACGGCGAGGTGAGCTCGACCTGTTCCACACCCCGGGTGGCGAGGAAGGCGATGGACTTTCCCTGGAGTTGCTGAGTAGTCATGCTCCACCCTAAGCACGTTCCCCCCGGGCCGAGGCAAGGTCTGTGACGCTCGTGTTCGCCGAAAGCGAGGCGAATCGCCGACGGGGCCACGATTGACCAGCGGATATCCCAGAGATAATCTCGGCAAAGCTGGATGGGAAAAATATAACCAGCATCACTCATGCACCAGAGTTTCCAGTTGACCAAGCACCCCTGGTCGATGGCGACCAGGAGAGGGACCCCACCGTCATGCCCAACATCCTCAGTCGAGAGGCGATCGTCGCCCCTCGAGAATTCAATCGCTGGCTCATCCCGGCCGCCGCACTGGCGATTCACCTGTGCATCGGCCAGGTCTATGCCTTCAGTGTCTTCAAGATCCCGATGATGGGGCATTTCGAGGCTGGTGATGTGGCGGTCGGTTGGATCTTCTCCGTGGCCATCGCCATGCTCGGCCTGGCCGCCGCCTTCGGCGGCACGTGGGTCGAACGGTCCGGGCCGCGCAAGTCGATGGTCGTGGCCGGCAGCTTCTGGGTGGTCGGCTTCTTTGTCGCCACCGTGGGCATCGCCACGGGTCAGCTCTGGCTCGTCTACCTCGGCTACGGCGTGATCGGCGGCATCGGCCTCGGCATCGGGTACATCTCCCCCGTGTCCACGCTGATGAAGTGGTTCCCGGATCGTCCCGGCCTGGCCACCGGCCTGGCGATCATGGGCTTCGGCGGCGGCGCGCTGATCGCCAGCCCCATGTCCAACAGCCTCATGGTCTTCTACGGCGGGGGCGCCGAGCCGGAGCAGCTCCAGAGCGGTTTGGTGCAGACCTTCCTCACCCTGGCGATCATCTATGCCGTGGTCATCGCCCTGGGTGCGATCGTGATCCGCGTCCCCCACCCCGAGTGGAAGCCGGCGGGCTGGGACCCGTCGACGGCCGCCGCCAAGCCGATGCAGACCACGGCGAACGTGTCCGCCAGCTCATCCATCAAGACCCCGCAGTTCTGGTTGCTGTGGATCGTGCTGTTCTGCAACGTGACCGCCGGCATCGGCATCCTGGAGAACGCCGCCCCCATGATCCAGGGGTACTTCGACTGGATCACCCCGGCCGCTGCCGCCGGCTTCGTGGGCCTGCTGTCCATCGCCAACATGGCCGGCCGCTTCGTGTGGTCCACCACCTCGGACTATTGGGGCCGCAAGAACAACTACATGATGTACCTCGGCATCGGGCTGGCCATGTACCTGATCATCGCCCTGATGGGCGGGGCCAACCTGGTGGTCTTCATCGTCGCCACCATGGTGATCATCTCCTTCTACGGCGGCGGGTTCTCCACGGTCCCCGCGTACCTGAAGGACATGTTCGGTGTCTTCCAGGTCGGGGCCATCCATGGTCGCCTGCTGACCGCCTGGTCCGCGGCGGGGATCGCCGGGCCGTTGATCGTCAACAGCGTGCTGGAGTCCGAGGCCGCCGCCGACAAGACCGGCGCTGACCTGTACACGGTCTCGCTGTACATCATGGTCGGCCTCCTGGCCGTCGGTTTCATCGCCAACCTGCTGGTCCGGCCCGTGGCCGAGAAGCACCACGTTTCCGAGGACCAGATCCGCGAGAAGGAGCAAGCCAAGTGAGTACCAGCAACGAGAACACCCCTAACAGCGCCTCCCGTACCGAGGTGGCGGCCGGCGGCCACTCCCCTGCCATGGACACCGGAGGCGTCTACCGCGCCGTGGCCATCGTCCTCGCCCTGATCGTCGTTGCCGCACTGGCCTACGGCCTGGTCCAGACGGCGATCAAGGCCTCCGCTCTCTTCACCGGCTGAGGCTGAACACCACCGAACGCCAGCGCACACCACAGCGCACCTCAGAAGAAGGATCGGGGGCCGGGCACTGACACCAGTGCCCGGCCCCCGATCCGTCGACCGGCCGCCGTCTCAACGGGCGCTCCGTCTGCCGGCAACCGTGTCAGCCGGCGGCGACTCAGCTAGGCCTCAGCTGGCAGCGAGACGCTCCTGCTCGGCGGTCACGTCGAAATCGGCCGGCGGCCAGTCGAGGCCCATGCTCTCCAGCACCGTGATCATCAGCTCCTGCACGGCGATCCGCGAGTACCACTTGCGGTTGGCCGGGACGATGAACCAGGGGGCGTCCTCGGTGTCCGTCTCGGCGATGGCGGCCCGGTACGCCTCCATGTACTCGCCCCAATACGCGCGTTCGTCCACGTCCGAGGGGCTGTACTTCCAGAACTTGTCCGGGCGCTCCAGGCGTTCGGCCAGGCGCTCCTTCTGCTCGTCCTTGGACAGATGCAGCATCACCTTGATGATGCGGGTGCCACCCGCCACCAGTTCCTGCTCGAACGCACGGATGTCCGCGTAGCGCTGCTCGATCTCCTCCATCGAAACCAGCCCCCGGACCCGGTGGATCAGCACATCTTCGTAGTGGGACCGGTCCCAGACGCCCACATAGCCGTCCTGCGGGACATGCGGGCGGATGCGCCAGAGGAAGTGGTGCTGCCGCTCCTCCTCGGTGGGCGCCTTGAAGGCCGCGTCCTCCACGCCTTGGGGGTCCATGGCACCGATCACGTGCCGCATGATCCCCCCCTTGCCGGCGGTGTCCATCGCCTGGACCACCAGCAGCAGGGAGCGGCCCCGACCGTGCTCGTCCAGCGTGCCGGCCACGCCGTTGGCGTAGAGCAGCTCCTGGAGTTCCGCCAGCCGTTCGGCGCGGGCCTCGAGGGTGGCCTCGCCCTCGGCCTTGCCGCCGAGGTAGCCCGGTTTGGTGTCCGGATCCACGTCCAGCGGGCCCCGGGGCTCCCCGGGTGTCCCCACTGTGGAGCGGGCCCGCAGTGCAGGCCACGGGTCCGCGTGGAATTCCATCACGTGCCGTTTAGCGCTCACGGTAGTCCTCCAGGAAATCGGCGATGCGGCCGATGCCCTCCTCCAGGTCCCGCACGTTCGGCAGGGTGACGAGGCGGAAGTGGTCGGTGTCCGGCCAGTTGAAGGCACGGCCGTGGGAGACGAGGATCTTCTGGGCCCGCAACAGCTCGATGACGAACTTCTCGTCATCCTCGATCCGGTAGACCTCCGGGTCCAGCCGCGGGAACAGGTACAGGGCACCCTGGGCCGGCTGCACGCTCACCCCGGGGATCTCGGAGAGCAGCTTCTGCGCCAGGTTGCGCTGTTCCAGCAGCCGTCCGCCCGGCAAGATGAGGTCGTTGACGGACTGGTAGCCGCCCAGGGCGGTCTGGATGGCGTGCTGGGCCGGGACATTGGCGCACATGCGCATGTTGGCCAGCAGGGTCAGGCCCTCGATGAAGTCCGTGGCCCGGTGTTTGGGACCGGAGATGGCCACCCAGCCGGAGCGGAATCCGGCCACCCGGTAGGCCTTGGACAGCCCCGAGAAGGTCAGCGTCACCACGTCGTCGGACAGTCCGGCCGCGTTGATGTGACGGGCACCGTCGTACAGGATCTTCTCGTAGATCTCATCACTCATCAGCACCAGGTTGTGTC
This sequence comes from Citricoccus sp. NPDC079358, assembly GCF_040702545.1. Classification (NCBI taxonomy): domain Bacteria; kingdom Bacillati; phylum Actinomycetota; class Actinomycetes; order Micrococcales; family Micrococcaceae; genus Citricoccus; species Citricoccus sp. NPDC079358. The sequence goes on along the minus strand of NZ_JBFBLI010000001.1, from coordinate 371,699 downwards.
GACGGGCGATGTCCACGATCCCGTTGAGCACCTGGCGGGAGTAGACCGCCCCGGTGGGGTTGTTCGGGTTGATGATGACGATGGCCTTGGTCCGGTCCGTCACCTTGGACTCGATGTCCTCGAGGTCCGGGGACCAGCCCTCCTCCTCGACGCAGCGGTAGTGCACCGCGCTGCCGCCCGAGAGGGTGGTGGCACCGGTCCACAGCGGGTAGTCCGGGGCCGGGATGAGCACCTCGTCGCCGTCGTCCACGAGCGCCTGCAGCACCATCGAGATCAGCTCAGAGACGCCGTTGCCGATGAAGACGTCCTCCACATCGATGCCCATGATCCCGCGCGACTGGTAATACTGGCTGACCGCGGTCCGGGCCGAGTAGATGCCACGGGAGTCGGAATACCCCTGGGCGTGCGGCAGGTGGGAGACCATGTCCTTGAGGATGGCGTCCGGGGCCTCGAAGCCGAACGGCGCCGGATTGCCGATGTTCAGCTTCATGATGCGGTGGCCGGCCGCCTCCATGCGCTGGGCCTCTTCCAGGATCGGTCCGCGCACGTCATAGCGCACGTTGAGGAGCTTCGAAGACTGTTTGATCTGACCGGTCCGTGTCTTTGCCATGGGCTCCATCCTAGAACCGTGGGCCGCCGGATCGCGGGAGTGACCGCGGGATACGGCCGGCGCTGGCGCGCGGTGCTCCCGCGGCTCCCGGCGGAGCGCCGGTCAGAACCAGTTCTCGGGGGTCTCCTCGAGTCCGGCGGCGACGAGCCAGTACTGGGCGGCCTCCTCGCCCGGCAGACGGTCCGGTCCGGTGGAAAGCCGCTGGAGTTCGGTCAGCATCTCCCCGCCAAGTTTCCCGGCGACCTCGTTCACCGCGTCCGATGTCCCCTCGGGCAGGACCTCCGGCTCGGCCACCATGAGCACGCGTCCTTCCGGAAGCACCCGGCCCGCATCTGCCAGGGGTTCGAGCGCGTGATCGGGGATCGCCGGGTTGGTGCCGTACAGCAGCGCGACGTCGGCCCGTCCGGTCACCAGGTCGGCGGCGGCGCCGGCGTCACCCTCCTCGATCCATTCGGCGGGTTCGCAGCCGGCCAGCACCTCCAGCCGTTCGCCGTGGACGGCCGCCGCGGGCGCCGGGACGAACGCCATCCGGTCACAGAGGCCGTTGAGGTCGGTGAGGTCCTCCATCTCGTACAGTCCGGACAGCGCTGAGGTGGTGACGGCCTGCAAGCGCATGGTGCCCGAGGACGCCCCGATCACTTCGGTGTCCTCCGGGAAGTACTCGGCGACCATGGCGGTGGTGCCCTGAGCGTCTGCTGCGGGACGCCCCTCGGGCAGGGGTGTGGGTGAGCCCGTGGCGGTCGGATGGCCGGTCGGCGAGGCTGGCGCCGGGTCCGACGGCGACGCGCCGGGTGTCGCCGTCGCGCTCGCGGCGGCGCTGGGGTCGGCCGCGGACGGGGCACCGGAGACGGACGCCGTGGGTGAGGGGGACGGCGTCGGGACCTCCCCGGCGAGGAGGTCCGGGACGAGGTGCGAGGCCATGGCGAGGGAGTCCACCACGGCGACCTGCTGTTCCCCGGCGGCGCCCCACGGTTCAGCGGACGGCTCCCCCACGGTGGCGGGGATGCCCTTGTTCGCGAGGTGGCGCGCCAGCACCACTGCCAGCAGCTGTTCCTCCGGACGGGAGCCCGTGATGACGGAGACGGGCGTCTGGGTCGGGGACGCTGTGGCCGCGGGGCTGCCCTCAGCCGTCGGGTCGTCATGGCCGGGGGTGGGCGTGCAGCCGGCCAGGAGGCCGGCCGCCAGCGCGGTGGCCGCGATCAGGCCGCCGGCCTTCTGTGCCCTCACCGGCCGACCCCGGCGAGCTCAAGGGCCCGGTGGACGGTCGGCGAGGTGCGGTGACGGTGCAAGTCCCCGAGGGGGATCCAGGCGGCGTCGATGGAGGACCCGTCCACCTCCGGGCGCAGTTCGCCGGAGACGACAGCGGCCCGGTACAGGACCTGGACGGTCAGCAGGGGGCGCCCGGGGTGGGAGATCCGCCGGCCGGCCTCGATGGTGCGGCTGGTGACGCCCAAGAGATCACCCAGTTCAGCCCGGTAGCCGGTCTCCTCCAGGATCTCTCGCACGCAGGCCTCGTGGGGCTGCTCCCCCAGCTCCACCTGGCCCCCGGGCAGCGTCCAGATGTTCTCGGTGGGCCCCGCCCACAGACTCAGCAGCAGTGCACGGTCACGGATGACGACGCCGTAGGCGCCGACCCGGCTGTCGAAATCCATGCTCACCAGTCTAGATGTTGGGGACGGGCGCGTCTGGAATACTGGATGGGTTGCAGAACACATGGAACGACTGGGATCACGAAGGGCTGGGATGACCGAGCACGACGGCGCTGAGCCGACGCCGGAGCTGCCGGAGGACCTCACGGTTCGCCTGAACGCGGTCCTGGCCCGCCGTTCGCTGACGGGAGGACCCCAGGGCGAGCCGGACACGGCCCGCGGCTGGCTGGACGTCTCCTACGAGGCCGCCTACGCCGAGGACCTGGCCCGTGCCTCCCGTGCTGCGGAGACGGGGCTGACAGCCCCCGGCGGCCATGACCCGGTCAACCGCGCCAGCCTGTACCGGGCCCTGGCCTCGGTGGCCGCGCTGACCGGCGACCACGCTGCCGCCACCCGTCACATCGCCGACCGCGCCCGGGTCCTGGCGGAGGCCGGCTACCCGCACCAGGCGCGGATGGAGACCGAGCTCGGCACCATGTTGCTCCGTGAGCCCGAATCGTTCGAGGCCACCGTGCTGGAGGGTGTCCTCGAGGAAGAGAGGACCCGGTCCGCCCACTCCGTCGACACCGTGCTGCCGGACGTGCTGGTGGCCCTGGCGGTCCGGCACGTCGAGGACGGCCGGTTCGATCCCGCCGTCGACTTGCTGGAGGAGTGCCTCGAGATCCTCGACGCCCGGGCGGCCGCCGGCATACCGGTGCCCCCGGAGTCCTTGGCGTCCACGCGGATGTTCCTGGCCCACGTCCACCTGATGGGCCACGAGCCGGAGAGCTCCGCCGAGGTAGCCGACGAGGTTCTCGCCGGTCAGGCCAACCGCGCCGTACGGGCCGCCATGTGGATGCTCAAGGCCGTCGTCGCCCAGGAGCGGGGGGACTCCGCCACGGCCATCCTCGATGCCCTGCGCTCGGTGGAACTGCACGCCGCCGCCGGAGTGCGCAAGGGTGCCGCCTCGGCTGCGGCCCTGCTGGCCGGCCTGGCGGACGACGCCGACGATCAGCAGGCCTCCATCCTCGCCTGGAAGGTGGCCGTGGCCCAGGCTGAGCAGGGGGAGGTCCCGGAGGCCTCGGACCTGACGCTCGCCTTGGGGCACCAGTTGCTGGAGGCCGAGGAGCATGCCCTCGCCGAACGCGTGCTGGCCGGGTTGGTGCGCCGCGAGGAGGCCGCCCGGCGGCTGCCCGGCCTCGCCCGCGCGTTGGTGGACCTGGGCCACGCGGCCCGTCACCAGAACCGGCCGGCAGAGGCCCTGGAGCACTGGGGCCGGGCCGCCACCCTCTTCGAGGAGGCCGGTGCCACCGATGAGGCCGCCCGCATGTACCTCGCCTCCGGCGCCCTGCTGAACCGGCAGGAGAAACCGGAGGAGGCTGCCGAGCGGTTCTCCCGGGCTGTGGAGCTGGCCCGCGAGGACGAAGGTTCCGAGGACAATGATCCCGCGGTCCTCCCCCAGGCCCTGCACGCCCTGGGGCACGTCCTGTGCGAGTTGGGCGAGGAGCGCGGGGTGGCCCTGCTGGACGAGGCCATCGCCCTGGCCCAGGACTCCTCCGCCTCCTGGTACGAGGCCGATTTCACGGACACGCGTGCCCGCGGCCTGTGGGCCCTGCGCAAGGGCGCGGCCGCTGTGTCCTCCGCCCTCACTGCGGCGGACCTGTTCGCCGCCTCGGAGGATTCCATGGCCTCGTCCAACGCCGAGCTGTTCGCCGCCTATGTCCTGCTGGAGCAGGAGCGTGCCGAGGAGGCCGCCTCCCTCTTCCGGATGATCACCGAGCAGGAGGACACTGCCCGGTACCTGAGGATGGCCGCCTGGCTCGGGCTGGCCCAGTCCCTGGACCTGTCCGGGGACGAGGAGGGCGCCACGAAGGCACGCCTCGAGGCCGATGCCGCCGCCAGCACGGAGAGTCCCGACGGCGACGACGAAGTTGGCCAGGCGGGCGCGGCGGACAGCGGCCCGGAGACCGAACCGGACACCGACTGACCCACGCCGGTGGACTGGGCAGGGCTGGGCTGGCCCGACTTCCCGATGACTTTCACACGTTTCTCATGCGGACGGGACAGTTTCTCATCTTGGACTCATGATCACGCGCGATCATGGAGTGCATGAAGAACGCCGGGAAGGGACTCAAGGCCACCGTCATCATGATGGTGGTCGCGGTCATGGCAGCCCTGGGCATCGCCGTGGTCTCCGCTCAGCCGAGGCCGGTCGACCTCGGCGCGATGATCGCCGTGAGTGATGCCCCGTCCGCGAGCGAGCGCAACGCGCCGTCCTCGGCCGGCGTCGCCTCCACTGCGCCCAGCACCGCCTCTCCCTCCGCCTCCCCCTCCTCTTCGCCGTCTGCGTCTTCGTCCGGCGGCTCGTCCGCGCCCGTGTCCGGTGCTGCCGCCGAACCGCCGTCCTCTCGTGTCAAGATCTCATCCAAGCCCGGTCCGACGACCACCGCCCCCGCCCAGGACGGATCCGGTTCCGGGTCCTCTGGTGCCGGGTCCAGTGGATCCGGATCCGGTGGTTCTGGTTCGGGTGGTTCCGGCTCGGACTCACGTCCCGCCGTGCCGGCTCCCCAGCCGGTGCCGAACCCAGCGCCCCAGCAACCCACGTACGACGACGACGATGATGACGATGACGACGACTGGGATGATGATGACGACGACGATGACGACTGGGAAGACGACGATGATGACGACGACTGATCGCCACCGCATTCCCGGAGCGTGGAGATGACCGCTCCCCCGGGAACGCACCCAGAGTCGCCGGCCCGGGAGCAATCCCGGGCCGGCGGCCGTTTGCGGACCCTTCGGGCCCTGGTCACCAACTGGAGTGCGCTGCCCGTGCGCACCCGGGTGGTCGCACTCCTCGTCTTCCTCACCGCCGTGGCCCTACTGCTCTCCGGGGCGACGGCCTACGCGCTGCAGCGCAGCGGCATGGCCCGGCAGGTCGACGACTCCCTGACGCGGTCGGTCCAGGAATTCCGCATCCTGGCGCAGGAGGGCATCGATCCGGCCACCGGTGATCCGTTCTCGGCCTCGGACCAGTTGGTGTTCACGGCCATGCAGCGCACCCTGCCGGCCGAGCACGAGGGCATGCTGGGATTCCAGGACGGCGAGATCAGCTGGACGGCGTCCTCCGCAGTGGAGCTGCGACTCGAGGACGATCCGGAACTGGTGCGGTGGGCCGCGGACCAGCTCGGTTCGGACGGGGTGGCCATCCAGACGATCACCACCGCCCAGACCACCTACCGGGCCGTCGCCGTGCCCATCCACTTCGACAATGACACGGCACCGTCCCTGATGCTCCTCGCCTACGATTTCTCGGCCGAGCTCGGCGACCTGGACGGCACCTTCCTGACCTACGGACTCGTCGGCTTCGGCGTCATGATCGTGGTCGGCGTGGCCGGGTGGCTCCTGGTGGGCCGGCTGCTCCACCCCCTGCGCATCCTGCAGTCCACGGCAGCGGAGATCTCCGGCACGGACCTGCGGCGCCGCGTCCCGGTCTCCGGCCAGGACGACGTGGCCGAGCTGGCCGAGACCTTCAACGAGATGCTGGACCGCCTCCAGGGCGCCTTCTCGTCCCAGCGGCAATTGTTGGATGACGTCGGGCACGAGTTGCGCACCCCGATCACCATCGTCCAGGGGCACCTGGAGTTGCAGGATGCCGAGGACGCGGCCGATGTCCGCGAGGTCCGGGAGATCGCCCTCGACGAACTGGACCGGATGCGGCTGCTCGTGAACGATCTCGTCACCCTGGCGAAGTCCGGCCGGCCGGACTTCGTCGATACCGAACCGACCGACGTCGGGACCCTCACCCGCGATGTGCTGGGCAAGGCGTCCCCGCTGGGACCCCGGATCTGGACCCTGGACCATGCGGCCGACGTGACTGTGTCCCTGGATGCCCAGCGCATCACTCAGGCGTGGCTGCAGCTGGCGTCCAACGCGGTGAAATACTCGGAGGAGGGCTCCAAGGTCTCCCTCGGCTCGCAGGCGCTGTCCGGCACCCTGCGCCTGTGGGTGCGGGATCAGGGCATCGGCATCCGTCCCGAGGATCGGGAGGGCATCTTCGAGCGCTTCGGACGGGGCTCCAACAGCACCCGCGCCGAGGGCTCCGGACTGGGGCTGAACATCGTCACCGCGATAGTCCAGGCCCACGGCGGCAGTGTGGATGTCCAGTCCGCGCCGGGCATCGGATCCACCTTCTACATCGACCTGCCGCTGGACGGCCCTGCGGACGGCTCTCTGGACGGCCTTCTAGACGTCACGGAGGTTGATGGAGCGGACGGCGGCCACATCCGGCAGGTAGGTTCTCCAGTGAGCAAGACCTCCCATCCCAAGGACGGTGCGGCGTGAGCCAAATCCTGATGATCGAAGACGAGCCGCGGATCAGTTCGTTCGTGGCCAAGGGCCTCAAGGCCGAGGGGCTGGCCACCACCGTGGCCGGCACCGGGCGCGAGGGCCTCATCCTGGCCCTGACCGGCGGCTTCGAGCTCGTCATCCTCGACCTTGGCCTGCCGGACATGGACGGCTTCACGGTGTTGGAGAAGATCCGGGCCCAGGACCCGGGTCTGCCGGTCATCATCCTCACGGCGCGGGCCTCCGGTGAGGACACCGTCACGGGGCTGACTTCCGGGGCCGATGACTACATGCCCAAACCGTTCCGCTTCGCCGAGCTGGTGGCCCGCGTGCGGTTGAGGCTGCGCTCCGAGGGCAACTCGTCCTCGGCCCCGGCAGACCCGGTGCTGCGCCATGCCGACCTCGAGCTGGACCCGATCCGGCACGTGGCGGCCATCGGCGGCGTCGAGGTGGACCTGTCCGCCCGCGAGTTCTCCCTGGCCGAGACCTTCCTGCGCCACCCCGGCCAGGCCCTGAGCCGCGAGCAGCTACTGTCCCGGGTGTGGGGCTACGATTTCGATCCGGGCTCCAACGTGGTCGACGTCTACGTGCGCTACCTGCGTAACAAACTCGGCGTCACACGGTTCACCACCGTCCGCGGCGTCGGCTACCGCCTGGTGGACGAGAAGGACTACCAGCCCGCTGACGACTGAGGCGGGTCTCGGGCCTGGAGAGCTGGGAGATCTGAAGGGCTGGAGATCTGAAGGGCTAAAGGTCCAGGAGCGATTCGGCGATGTCCAGCCGCTGCCGGGCTGATCGCTGCCAGTCCCCCCGCCCCGAGTCGCGAGCCCCGGCCACCAGGGACAGCGCCACCGCGGCGGAGCGGCATGCCAGCGCCGCTGGATCGACTCCGGTCTTGAAGTACCCGTGGAAGCGCCGCAGGGCCTCGTCCACGTGGACGTATCGGCGGTCGACGGCCGGCAGCACGGCCAGGTGTCCGAGGAAACACGCCAGGTCGTCCACCCGGTGGCCCGGCCCCGCGCCGTCGATGTCCAGCACGCAGCTGATGCGGTTCTGCTTCACCAGCAGGTTGGCCTCGTAGAAGTCGCCGTGAGTGGGCACCACCGGCCCACGGTCCGTGACGGTCAGTTGCCGCTGCAGGTGGTCCACGAGGGACCGGATCCGCCGGGCCTGGTCCGGCAGGGCGGTGGCGGCGGCGTGCCCGTAGTCGGGCGTGCGGTCAGACCAGGCATCGCGCCGCGGCAGTTCGAGCAGATCGGCGGGCATCCGGTCCAGGATCCCCACGACGTCGGCCGGTTCCACCTGCCGTGCCCCGTTCGCCATGATCGCGTTGGCCAGGACCTCGCCCTCGCCCTGTTCGAGGGCCAGCACATCGGCGACCGGCGGGCCGAGCACCACGGGCACCGGTACGCCGGCCGCCGCCAGCAACGTGTGACGATGGTGAAGTCGGGTGGCCAGCCCGGCGCGCATGACCTTGAGGAAGACGGTGCGCCGCCCAGAAGCGCTGGAAATATCTAAGGTGCCGGAGGCGTCATGATCGCCGGAGGCATCGGAGCTCCCCGGGACGCCCGTCACCACCGCGCGCAGGACGGCTCGACGCAGCGGTCGGTAGCTGATGGTCTGCAGGTCCACCAGCGTCCCGCCGCGGCCCCAGAGAGCAGCCACCGTCGCCGGGTCGGACGCCAGCGCCAGGCCGGTGAGCAACGGGTCATGCGGATGGAACCAGGCCGACCAGGTGGCGTCCCCGTCCTCGCCTGCCGCTAGGACGGAGTCCTCCGGCACGGCTTCTGCGGTCAGCGCGACGAAGAGTTCTTCCGACTCGTCCTCGGTGACGTGGACGCGGAAGACGCCAGTGGCCCCGGCACCGGGACGGTGCTGGAGATCGACGAGTTCGGCGTGATCGAGGTGATAGCCCTGCCCGTCGAGGACCTCTCCGAGGCGGCCTCGGACGGCTGCTGAGGACAGGTACTGTACCTGCCGATGCTCCGCTTCGTCCCGGTGCGCGCCCTTGCGCATCGGTGCCAACCCGGGTCTCAGACGGCCCGGCGGCGTTCCAGGACCTTGTCCAGGTCCAGGGTGCGGTTGGCCGTGGCCTCAACCTTGGCGCGGTACTCCGCGGAGACGCCGGCCTTCAGCTTGACGCCGGGGCTGGCCTGCGGGGTCTCTGGCTTGGCCATAGGAGCCGGCACCACCCGGTGGGCCTCTGCGGCGTCCAGGTAGGTGGGCCGCGGGACGGACGGCAGAGCCGGGGCCCCCTCGTGGGCCCCCGCGTCACGGGACGCCTGTTCGGGGGCGTCCTGCTCGGTGGTCGGCGCGGTGGCCGGCTTCTCGTCCGGGGCCGCACCACGGGCCGAGGTGGAACCGGCGGCCGCATCGAACACGCGGGCCGGGCCGGCGGCGGGCGCGGCCGGCTCGACGGCCGGCAGGACGGGGTTCATGGCGTCATCGAAGGCGCTCTCGATCCGACGGTCCTTGCGCCGCTTGCGGTCCTGGAGGGCCAGGGCACGCAGGGTGGCCAGACCGGCCACGGCGACGGCTGCGGCGATGCCGGACACCAGCAGGGTCCCCGCGCCGAATGCGGCGGCGATGCCGGTTCCGAGGAAGGTGAGGGTCGCCAGCACGGCAACGGCGGCGATGATCGTCCGGTCCCACTTGACGCGGAAGCCGGCGGCGGAGTCCTTCGCCGCGTCCACGGGACGGGCGTTGTTCCGAGGCATGGACGGGGCGGTGCGCTTCATGGTCTTCCTCCGGTGGCTCCTGGGCTGGGGCTCCTTGTTCGCCCTCCGGTAGATGGCTATCAACCACGCCACCACCAGTGCACACAGCACCAGTGATCCGTGCAGGTGAACGTCCGGAAGGTAGCCCAGTGCAAGGCTGAGCGACTCCTCAAGACTACCTGTGCCTGCATCCACCCCTCAAACGGTACCGGCCGCGAACTACACCGGTGTGATTCGCCACGATATGACTGCCGTGTCGCCGCAGATTCGTGCTTGTCATCGCCCTTCCCATCGGGCGAGCAGTCCCTCCGGGACCTCTGGAGCGGTCAGGGCATAGGCGTCATGGTCCCGCCACGCCCCGTCGATGTGCAGAAAGTCCCGGCGCATCCCCTCGTGCCGGAAGCCGAGCTTCTCCACCACGCGCCGGCTGGGGAGGTTCTCCGGCCGGATGTTGATCTCCATCCGGTGCAACCCGAGCGTGGTGAAGCAGTAGTCGGTGGCCAGCGCCACGGCGGTCGGCACCAGCCCCTGCCCCGCTCGCGCCTGATCGATCCAATAGCCCAGCGAGGCCGAGAGCGCCGAACCGCGCACGATCGAGGACACGCTCAGCTGTCCGGCGACCACCGGCGCTCCGGCGGCAGAGGTCCGCACGCAGATCAGCCAGGGCAGGGCGGTCCCGTCCTTGCCGGAGCGGTTGAGGACCTTGACCATCTCGGCATAACTCTTCAGAGCGGTGGCCGGCTCGGGATTGGTGGCGTCCCAGCGGCGAAGCCACTCCCGGTTGCGGGCCCGCAGTGAGGTCCACTCCTCCTGATCCCAGCGGCGGAACGGTCGCAGCACCAGGTCCCCGTGTTCCAGGGACACGGGCCAGCGATGGGTCATCCGGAGGGTGGCGGCAGGCGGCATGTGCCTGATCCTAGGTCCGCGAGGCGATACCCGTCCCCCAGCCGACTTTGCGGGCAGAAAAAAGTACTGATCTTCGCCCCCAAAGTCGAGTGGTTGCGGGAGGGAGGCAGAATGGGAGCGTGTCGTTCAACGAGTCGTTCAATCCGTCAGCCTCCTCCTCGTCCCAACAGGGAGGAGAGGCCCAGTACTCCGCGTCCCTGACCGGGAACCGGGGCGAGAGCCCGGAGGAGGTGCTGCAGCACCGCAAGCAGGATTTCCGCACCCTGTGGCGGGCCCGTCGGCGAGAGCTGGACCCGGCTGATCGGGCCGGCCAGTCTGCCGAGCTGACCTCCACCATCCTCGACTGGTATCTCCCGCGGGCGCAGCACCGCCGCGTCGCCGCGGTGCTGTCCTATGGTGCCGAGCCGGACACCGGACCGCTGCTCGAGGCACTGCACGGGGCCGGCGTCGAGGTCCTGGTCCCCATCACGGAACCCGAACGGCAGCTCTCCTGGACCGCCTGGCATCCCGGCGTGGAGGTGGCCCGCAGCTCGGTCGCGCCGATCGACGAACCGGTGGGCGAACGCCTCGGCGTGGAGACCATGGAGACGGTGGACCTCGTACTGGTCCCCGCTCAGGCGGTCGACACCCGCGGTTTCCGCCTGGGCCAGGGCGGTGGCTACTACGACCGCTTCCTGGCCGCCCTCTACCGTCAGCGTTCCGCGTCCAGCACGTCCGGCGCTTCCCGCACGGATGTCACCACCGCGCCCGACGCCGGCCCGGCACCCTTGGCGGTCCCCGTCACGGTGGCCGTGGTGTTCCGGCACGAGCTGATGACGCGGGGCCAGGTGCCCACCTCGGAGTTCGACGAACCGGTCGACGGAGCCGTCACCGCCGACGGCTTCACGTGGTTCGGTCAGGTGTAGACTTGGCACTCGAAACGTGAGAGTGCCAAATTGAGAGGACCGTTCGGTGCCTACCTATGCCTACGCCTGCAAGGACTGCGGTCATGCGTTCGACATCGTCCAGTCGTTCACGGATGACTCGCTGACCACCTGCCCCGAATGCGAGGGCACCCTGCGGAAGAAGTTCAACTCCGTGGGCGTGGTGTTCAAGGGATCCGGTTTCTACCGCAACGACTCCCGTTCCGAGGGCTCCGGCTCCCAGGCCTCCTCGACGCTTGCCTCGGACAGCTCCTCGGGTGGCTCTTCCGACAGCGCCGCGTCGACAGGGGCGTCCACCTCTTCGGAGTCCGGGGCCGCCACCTCGTCACCGTCCACCTCCGGGGCCGCCGCGCCATCGAAGTCCGGCTCCACTGCGGCGTCTTCCGGCTCATCGGGCAGCTCCAGCTCGGATAACGCCGCATAGGGCGTGTCTCCCTCGAGGTGGGTGATTTCCGGGTCAGGGTGGATTCATGGCCACGGTGACTGAGGATCGCTATCGTCCACTCGGTCCGGGGCCGCGGTGTGTCCGCTAGTTCCGCGCTCCTCCACAGCCGACCGATGACGGCTGTGCCTCCACCGCCGAGGTGATCATGGTGGCCGGGCTGGCTGCGCTCCTGATGGGATCGTGGCATGTCATCACTTATCGCCCGGTCCCGGCGTTCTCGGGACTCTCCGCCACGTCCGCCCCGACCCCGTAGACGGACCTCTCCTCGCCGTGAGCTGCGGCAGTATCGCCGCGCCGTGCGCCGCCGGATGGCCACTCCCCCGCCCCCACACCTCCTGGAGCACGACGCCGGTCGGTCCCGTCCTCCTGCCGGCGCCACCCGTGCGGTGCGCGGATCAGACCGATGGCCGACCGATGGGCCCGCCCCTCCTGCGACCGGTGGCTGGATCGACTGGACGGACGACGGATCCACCGACGCCGAGGTTGCCGCAGCAACCGCCTCCTCCCGGCGGCGCCACCGGCTGAAGCTGGCCCTGGCCTCCCTCCCGCTCGTCCTCGCTGCCGTGCTGCTCTTGGTCAATGCCTTCGGTGGCCCGGCCGACTCGGGTGGCCAGGGCGCCGCGGACGGTCCGCGCGGTTCAGGCGGTTCGGTCGGTTCGGTCGGGTCAGAATCCCAGCACGCCGGGGCGGAGGCAGTAGCGGCCGGTGACGTCGCCGTGGCGGCGGTCCAGGAAGGGCACCGCCGAGCCTCTCCCGATGGGGGCGCCATATCCTCTGGCGGGGCCGGAGAGTCCCACAGCAGGCCCGAGGTGCCGGACGGGCACCGGGCCGTGGCCGTGAGGTTCGCGAGCCCCGACGCCGTGGACCTGGTGGCCTCCGGGGACCGCATCGACATCGTGGGAACGGACGGCAGCGTGCTGGAGGCGAACGTCGAGGTGCTGCAGGACCGCTCCACGGAACGGGCCACCGTACTGGTCCTGGCTGTGACCGAGGAACGCGCCCCGGAACTGGCGGCGGCCTCGGTGAATCAGGACCTCACGCTGTTGGTGACACCGGAACCGTAGCCGGCGTCGGTCGCAGCGCATCGGCCGTAGTGCGTCAGTCCCCGTGCGTCAGTCCCAGTGGGGCGGACGCTGTTCAAGCAGCCAGCGCTCACGTTCGGACAGGTTGCGCTGGTCTGAGGACCGGGCGTCGCGCTGGCCGGAGCCCGATGGCACCGAGGTTGCTGAGGACTCACCAACCGCCGGTTCGCCCAGGGTCGGTTCGGGCCCGTCGGCGGACGCCGGACCGGTGCCGGGGGCGTCGGCCCGTCGGGGACCGCGGCGGCGAGCCGACGGGTGCTCGGGATCAGCGGGTGCCATCGTCCTGGTGCGCGTCAGCCTGCGCGTCCTCACGGTGATGCTCGGCGGCAGCACCGTCGAACACCGCACCGTCGAACACCGCGTCGGACGACCCCGTGCCATCCGAGGCTTCCACGACTTCCACAGCTTCCGAGTCCTCCGGTGAATCCACCGACGAGGGAACCGCCATCGCGGCATCGGGCAGGCCCAGGGATTCCACGGTGCCGGGGCCGCTCGGTTCCACGGGGCCGCCCTCGGCCGAGGGCAGACCGAGGAAGTCGGCGATGGTCCGGGCACATCCGGCAGGGTCGGCGAAGACGTCGATCGTCCACAGGGCGTGGTAGCGCCAGCCGCTGCGCTCAAGCTGCTGCGGCACCTGGCGCGACCGCTCGCGCACGGTCATCCGTCGATACGCCTCGGAACCGTCGGAGAACATGGCGATCGGAACGGCTTGCTCCGGGGAAGTCTGCGCCTCCCAGGCGGGCAGGCCCAGGGGGTTCCAGACGGCCAGGTCGATGCTCCCGGCGAAGTTCGGCAGCACGGTGGCATGGCGATGAGCCAGGCGGTCGGAGAGGTCCGCCACCAGCGGGTCCCGCGGTCGCGGAGAGGTGGTGTGCCCGGTGTCCTTGAGATAGGCCTCGAGCAACCCGTAGAAGTCCGAGGCACCGTTGCCCAGCCGCTGCGGATCCAGGTCGTCCGGGTGCACACAGGTCAGCACGTGCAGGTGCTGGCGTGCGCGGGTCAGGGCGGTGGCGTAGAGCTCCCGGCCGCCGGCCTCGGAGAACGGCCCGAAGTGGTGCACCACGCGTCCGTGCGGCGTCCGGCCGTAGCCGAGGCTGAAGATGATGTGGTCCCGGACCACGCCGTGGGCCCGGGCCATGGGGGCCACCACGAACGGCTCGCGGTCCCGGTTGAAGAAGGCGGCGGCCCAGGGGTTGTTGGGCAGGTTCAACCGGATCGCCTCGGCCACGCGGCGGGCATGCAGCTGGCTCGCGGTGATGACGGCCAGTGAGGCGTCCGGACGGTGGCGGATGTGCTCGAACACCAGGTCCATGGTCCGGTTGACCTCGGCCACGGTGGATTCCACGCCCTCGTCGCCGGCACCGGGCATGCCGGTCCCGCCGGGCAGGAACTCCACGCGCACCGGATGGTCCGCACCGGTCAGCTCGGAGGCGCCGGGCAGCATGTCCAGCGTCGAGTCGTAGAGCTGCTCGCCCAGCAGACGGGTGAGTTTGCGCTCCAGCCCGCGGTGCATGGTGGTCAGTCTGACACTCGGCAGCACCCGCATCAGGGCGGTGAAGGCCGAGTCCACTTCGCGCGGCAGCAGCACGGAAGCCGTCGGGTCCACGGAGACGTTGAAGGTCTTCGGTGAACCGGAGGTGCCGTCGCCGAAAGCCACCACCTGCTGGCCGCGGCTGATCGCGCCCAGCGCCGTGCTGAGGGCAAGGGATTCAGCGTCCAGCAGCAGGACGGCGTCGAAGCCCATGTCCGCCGGGAACTCGGCCAGGGCCAGCGGGGAGGTGGTCCAGGCCGGCACGAGGGACTGGAGCAGCTCCGGTTCGAGGCCGGACAGCGACTCCGGGTCCGGGTTGCCGTCCTTGAGCAGGGAGCGCAGCACCCGGGCCGAGGCCCGGTGGATGCCGGAGGTCTTGGTCCACCGCTGGGCCATCTTCCAGTTCAGGCGCTGACTGCCGCCCTCCAGGTGGGCGGTGTCCGCCAGACGGTACTCCGCCTCGATCTTCCGCAGCGACTCGGCGTCCATCATGGCCAGGTAGTCGTCACCGGAGATCATCGCCTCGAGGGCGGACTGCCACCAGGCCAGCTCGAGCTCGGCCCGCAGCTGGTCCGTCGGTACTTCCCGCTGCTGCAGGTCCGCCATGAGTTCCTGCAGGCCCTGCTCCCGCAGCTGGTCGCCGACGAGCGTGCGTTCGGGCAGCGTCTTGAGCGTGTCCTGGTCCGCCACGAGCTGGTCCAGGACCTGGCTGAGCTCGTCCACGGGCAGGTTCTCCAACCGGCCCGACTCCCGCCGCGGCTCGGCGAGGGCCCGCTGCAACCGGGCCATCTGGTCGGACACCTCAGCGCCCTTGGCTGAGAGGGCCTCCAGGCCGGCCGGCACGGAGGGGTGACGCTTGGTGGTGGCCCATCGGGTCCACTCGGCGCGCTGATCCTGCACGTCCACGAGGGCCTCATGCAGGTCGGAGACGTGCACACCCGGGCGGATGTACTCCTTGGCCACACGGCGGAGCCGGGAGCGGGTCATGGAGGACATCTCGACGCCGTGCTGCTTGCGCCACTGCCCGGAGGCCGTGGCGGAGATCAGGTCCGTGACCGGGCGGTCGAAGATGTCCGGGGTGAACTGGTCCAGCGAACCGCGGACGGCGGAGAGCAGGTGGATCTGGCGCACCCAGTCCGCGAAGGTCCCGCCGGTGGACAACTGGGCCTGCTCGGTGGCCTGGTCCAGCTGCTCGCGCAGCACGGGCAGCGCGGCGGCCAGGTCCTCGGCCAGTCCGTAGGCGTCCTCGGTCTCCTGCACGTTGCGCAACCGAGCCCCGTACCAGGGGCTCTCCGTGGAGGAGCGCGAGAAGGCCCCGAGTTCCCCGGCGCGGATGAACGTCGCGGCGGTCTCGTCACGGTTGACGGTGGCGTCCAGCACGGAGCGCTTGAGGCGAACGGTGGTGGAGGGGGCCGGATCCATCGCGGTGAGTGAGGCCAGCGACTGCATGGCCTGGAAGGGTGAGCAGCCCCAGCGTTCCCGCACATTGTGCAGACTGCGCAGGTGGTCTCGCAGCTGGTGGCGGCGCTCCACGAGGGTGGCGTTGAGCCGGTTGGTTCCCGGTTCCTGGGCCCGCTCCACCCGCAGCAGGGCCTGGATGAGCTGACGACGCATCAGCTCGGGGGTGGCCGCCGCCGGTATGTCCAGCGCCAGCGAGTCCAGTTCCACGGAGCCCAGGCGGCGCCGGAAGTCGTCCAGGGTGGCGGTGCGCTCGGCCACCACGAGCACGCGCTTGCCGTCCCCGGCGAGCTGCGCCACGGCGTTGGCCGCCGTCTGCGTCTGGCCTGTGCCGGGAGGGGTGACGACCACCAGGTCGTGGCCGGCGGCGATGTGGTCGAGGGCCCGCTGCTGGGACGGGTCCGCGTCGAGGATCAGGCTTTCGGCGGTCGGGTCCCGCTCGTCGACCGGCGGAAGTCCCGTCTCCGGCAGTTCCGCGCGGCGCGGGACCATGCCCGAACCGGCGTCATACAGTGCGGAGACCACCGGGTGGGTGGAGTCCACCACGTCCACGGATGCGGTGTCCGCCAGGTCGGCGAAAGTCGACACGAGCAGCCGGTGCTCCACCACCAGCCCCCGGACCTCGCGGCCCTGCGAGCGCAGCAACTCCATGGCCGGCATGGGCTCGAGCTTGGCGGTGGCGTAGGCGGCACGCAGGTAGTCGTCCGCGTCCAGCACGATTCCGTGGTGGTCCCGGAAGTAGCGGGCGAGGGCGGGGTTGAGCCGGGCTCGGTCCGAGATCTGCAGCTCGTAGTCGTCCTGCTCGCCCCGCAGCGTCAGACTCAGCCGGGCCAGCATCACGGGTGCGGACATCTGCGTGGAGCGGCCGTCCTCGATGACCCGCCACGTCGCCAGGCCGGTGGCCAGGTACCCGACATCGACGCCACGGTCCTCGGCCAGCTCCTGGATCTTGCCGCGCAGCTGCCGGGCCGCACCGCGGGCGTGCACGAACGCGTCGCCGTCCCGCAGCAGGGTGGACAGGCGCGTGCGGCGCCCGGACATGAACTGGCTCAGCCCGGAGGGGTGGGAGTGTGAGATGTCGATGCTGTTCGCGCCGGATGGGGCGAAGCGCAGCATCGTGTCGTTCTCGGTGCCCGAGCCCAGCGAGGCCAGCCACGCCGGGAAGGTGAGGCGGGAGTCGGACTCGACGGGGCCGTCGTCGGGCAGGCCCGTGTCCCTGCCCCCGTGGAGGCGAGGCGCCGCGGGGCTCTGCTGGGGGTCCTGCTCAGTCACAGTTGTCCTTCCTGCCGCCGGCCGCTTCCCCGCCCTGCCCACGACGACGGCCGGTACGGTGGGGCCGCGAGGCACCAATGCTTGGTTCCACGGTACACAGGCGCACCGCGGATTCCCCCGAGGGAAACGGGCCGGTTCCCCGGCGTCCGCCTCCCGAGACGGGGCTTACTCCCATTCGATGGTTCCCGGGGGCTTGCTGGTCACGTCCAGGACCACCCGGTTGATGCCGTCCACCTCGTTGGTGATGCGGTTGGAGATCCGCGAGAGCAGGTCGTACGGCAACTGGGCCCAGTCAGCGGTCATCGCGTCCTCGGACGTGACCGGACGCAGCACCACGGGATGTCCGTAGGTGCGGCCGTCACCCTGGACGCCCACGGAGCGGACATCGGCCAGCAGCACCACGGGGCACTGCCAGATGTGGCGGTCCAGGCCGGCGGCGGTCAGTTCCGCGCGGACGATCGCGTCGGCCTGGCGGAGCAGGTCCAGGCGTTCCCGCGTCACCTCGCCGATGATGCGGATGCCCAGGCCGGGGCCCGGGAAGGGCTGGCGCCAGACGATCTCATCCGGCAGGCCGAGCTCGGAGCCCACGGCGCGGACCTCGTCCTTGAACAGGGCGCGCAGCGGCTCGACGAGCTCGAACTCGATGTCCTCCGGCAGCCCGCCCACATTGTGGTGGCTCTTGATGTTCGCGGTGCCCTCACCCCCGCCGGACTCGACGACGTCCGGGTAGAGGGTGCCCTGGACCAGGAACTTCACATCCTTGGCCTCCGGGTCATGGCGGGACTCGGCGATGATGTCCGCCTGCGCCTTCTCGAAGGTGCGGATGAACTTCTCGCCGATGATCTTGCGCTTGGCCTCCGGGTCCGTCACGCCCGCCAACGCCTCCAGGAACACGTCCTCGGCATCCACCATGATCAGCTTGGCGCCGCCGGTGGCGGCACCGAACGCCTTCTCGATCTCCTCGGACTCGTCCTGGCGCATCAGGCCGTGGTTGACGTAGACGCAGGTCAGCTGATCCCCCACGGCCCGCTGGACCAGGGCCGCGGCAACCGCTGAGTCCACGCCGCCGGACAGGCCGCAGATCGCGCGGTGCTCGCCGATCTGCTCGCGGATCAGCTCGACCTGTTCCTCGATCACGGAGGTGGTGGTCCAGGTGTCCTTCAGGCCGGCGCCGTGGTGCAGGAAGTTGCGCAGCACCTCCTGGCCGCGCTCGGAGTGGCCGACCTCCGGGTGCCACTGCACACCGTAGATCTTCTTCTCCGGGCTCTCGAATGCCGCCACGGGGGCACCCGGGGTGCGGGCGGTGACGGAGAAGCCGGCCGGGGCCTCGGTCACGGAATCGGCGTGGCTCATCCACACGACCTGGTCCACGTCCTGCCCGGCGAAGAGCACCGAGGTGGAGCCGATGGCCTCCAGCCGGGTGGAGCCGTACTCCCGGGTGTCGGTCTTGGACACGGTGCCGCCGAGCGCCTGGGCGATCGACTGGAAGCCGTAGCACAGGCCCAGCACGGGGACGCCGGCCTCGAGGAGTTCCGGATCGAGCCCGGGCGCACCCTCGGCATAGACCGAGGAGGGGCCGCCGGAGAGGATCAGGGCGGCGGGCTTGCGGGCCAGGATGTCCTCGGCCGAGAGCGTGTGCGGGACGACCTCGGAGTACACGTTGGCCTCGCGCACACGGCGGGCGATCAGCTGGGCGTACTGGGCGCCGTTGTCCACCACGAGCACGGTCGGGAAGTCAGCGGCGATCTGCGGGTTGTCCGGGGTGTCCGGCCGGTGGTCCGGAGCTGTGGTCTGGTCGTCAGCCTGGGAGGAAGTCACCCGTCAAGGATAGTGCAGGCACGGCACGGTCCGCGGCGTTGCGCCGTGGCGGCCGGGGGCCACCGTCCGAGCGCTGTTCGGGCGCTGTCCGGGCGCTGTTCGGGCAGAATGTCCACTGTGGCCGACTCCTCGTTATCCGATGATCCAGCGCTGCTTCCAGAGGCCCGGGCGGCCCAGCGCCGTGCGGTCCGCGTCCTGGGCACCGCCCAGGTCTTCTCGGGGTTGGGCAACGGCGCCACGCTGTCCCTGGGCTCGATCCTGGCGGTGGAACTCTCGGGCGCCGAGTCCAACGCCGGCTTCGTCAACACCGCCATGACGCTCGGCTCGGCGGCGGTGTCCATCCCCCTGTCCACCTTGGCGGTACGGCGCGGACGGCGGGTCGCCCTGGGGATCGGCCTGGCCGCCGGGCTGTTGGGGCAGGCGCTCATGGTGGCCGCAGTCGTCACCCGGTTCTTCCCCGTCCTGTTGCTCGGCGCCTTCCTGGTGGGATTCGCCGCCGCCGTGAACCTGCAGGCCCGGTTCGCCGTCACGGACCTGTCCGAGCCGCAGCACCGTGGACGGGACCTGTCCGTGGTGGTCTGGGCCGTCACCGTGGGCGCCGTGGTGGGGCCCAACATGGTGGGGCCGGGCGCCGTGGTGTCCGCCTGGCTCGGGCTGCCCGTCCATGCCGGCCCCTTTTTGATCTCCGGCGCCGGCATGGCCGTGGGCGCCGCCATCATCCTGACCGGCCTGCGCCCGGATCCCCTCCTGTTGCGCCGGCGGCTGGAGGAGGCCGCGGGGAGTCCGACGGCGGCCGGGCACGGCACCGAGACCGCGGTGCCCGGGTCTGGCGCCGGGGCAGGCGAGCCGAGAATCCCTGCGGTGCCCGGGTCCGCCGACGTCGTCCCTGCCTCTCGTTCCTCCGGGCGAGCCCGGAGATCCCCCCGCTCCGGCGGGTGGGCCGCCGGGTGGCGGATCGTCCGGGCCCAGCCCACCGCCCTGGCCGCCGTGCTCGCGGTGGCCGGCGCCCACGCCGCGATGGTCGGCCTGATGTCCATGACGCCGCTGCACCTGCAACACGAGGCGGGGCTGACGAGCAGCGAACTGGGACAGCATCCGGACACGGTGGTGCTGATCGGCTTCACCCTGTCCCTGCATGTGGCCGGGATGTATGCGCTTTCCCCCGTCATGGGCCTGCTCGCGGACCGCCTGGGCCCGGCCCGGGTGGCCGGGGCCGGACTCGCGATGCTGCTGGCCGCGGCCGGGCTCACGGGGCTGTTCCCGCACGTGCATGCCGCCGTGGTGCTCGGCCTGGTGGTGCTGGGGCTCGGCTGGTCCGCGGCCACCGTGGCCGGGTCCACGCTCCTCGTGGCCGCGCTGAGGCCCGCCGACCGGGTCCCCGCCCAGGGCTTCTCGGACGCGGTGATGTCCCTGGCGGCGGCGCTCAGTTCGCTGGCGGCGGGCCCGATCATGGGCGGCCTCGGCTTCACCGGACTCTCGGCCGCACTGGCCGTCCTCGTGGCGCTCAGCGGCCTCGGCATGGCCGGACTACTGCGCCGGCCGGTGAGTCGGGCCGGCGCCTAACCGTCGGAGGCGGCGCCCCTCAGGGTCGCGGTGAGCGGGGTGGAGTCCGCCGCGGTCCCGACGTACAGGGTGTAGTCCCCGGTCACGGTCCGGAAGGCCCGCGCCGTGTGGTCCCACACGGAGAAGGGGTGGTGGGTGGCGCCCGGGTCGATCGTCAGCCGGACCCGCTCGGTGGCCCCCGGCTCCACGTGCACCTTCGCGAAGGCGACCAGCCGCTTCGGCGGCTGCCCCTCAGCAGGGATGCCGGCGTAGACCTGGACCACCTCGCCCCCGGCGCGCTGCCCCGTGTTGGTTACGGAGACCTCCACCGCCACCGGCGCGGCCACGCCGTCCGGGGCGTCCACCACGAGGTCGGAGAGCTCGAAGCTCGTGTAGGACAACCCGTGGCCGAAGCCGAAGAGCGGCTCGATCCCCTCGGACTGGAACCAGCGGTAGCCCATCCGCCGTCCCTCGGAGTAGCGGATGACGGGGTAGCCGTCCCCCTCATCGGTGCCGGGGTAGCGCTCCGACCGGTCGGCGTACAGCGTGTCGTCCTCCGAGCGCGGATAGGTGGTGGGCACCTTGCCGGAGGGGTTCACCACGCCGAACAGCAGGTCCGCCACCACGTGGCCGTCCTCGGCGCCCTGGTTCCACACCTCGAGGACCGCTGGGGCGGCCCCGATCCACGGCATCAGCACCGGGTTGCTGTCCTTGAGCACCACAACGCTCCGCCCGTTGACCGCCAGCAGCTCGGTCAGCATCCGGTCCTGGCCGTCCGGCAGGCTGGCGTGGGGCTGGTCTGCGCCCTCGGTGGCCACGTGTCCGGCCATCAGGACCACGACGTCGGCCCCCTCCGCCGCCTGCCTCGCCTCACCGAGGTTGGACAGGTCCTTCTCGACCGTCACCCGGGTGATCTCGGCCGGGGACCCGAGGCCCTCCAGCACGTCCCGGAGCCCCTCGACCGGTGGCACCGTGTACAGCGGGATGACCTTGGAGGATCCGCCGCCGCCCAGGCACGCCTCGTCCACGAACGTGGACTGTCCGATCACCGCGACCGAGGCGACCGCGGGATCGAGGGGCAACAGGCCGCCGTCGTTCTTCAGCAGGACGGCGGTCTGGGCGCCGATCCGGCGGGAGACCGCGCCGTGGGCCGCAGCGTCGATCTCGCCCGGGGCGTAGGGCCTCTCGAACACGCCGAAGCGGAACATCTGCGTGAAGCGGCGCACGAGGGCGCGGTCCACCGTCTCGATCTCCAGGCTGGTGTCCTGCAGCGCGGCGGTGATGTTCTGCTCGTTGAGCCATTTCGCGTCCGGCATCTCGTGGTCCAGCCCCGCGTTGAGCGAGGGGGCCGCCGAGCGGGTGGACCAGAAGTCGGACTGGACGTAGCCCTCGAAGCCCCACTCGTGACGCAAGATCTCCGTGAGGACCGGCCGGTTCTCGGTGGCGTAGACGCCCCGGATGCGGTTGTAGGCGCTCATGATGCCGGCGATCCCTGCGTCCTTGACGAGCATCTCGAACGGCAACAGGTACAGCTCGCGCAGCACGTCCTCGTCGATCTCCACGCTGGTCCGGAACCGCTCGACCTCCTGGTCGTTGAGGACGTAGTGCTTGCCGATGGCGATCACGTCCTGGGCCTGGATGGCCCGGGTCACCTCCACACCCATCACGCCGGACAGGTACGGGTCCTCGGAGAAGTACTCGAAGTTGCGGCCGGCGATCGTGGTCCGGTGCAGGCAGACCCCGGGGCCCTCGAGCACGTGCTGGCCCAGGGTGGCGGCCTCCGCGCCGATGATGCCGCCGTAATCGCGGGCCAGATCCGGGTCGAAGCCGGCGGCGAGCGCGATCGCCATGGGCAGCGCGGTGGCCGGCGGGCTCGGCGTGCCGTCCCCCATGCCGACGCCGACCGGCCCGTTGGTGATCCGGAAGCGGGGGATCCCGAGCTCCTCGATGCCGTCCACGTGCCGCTCGACACGGAACTGGTCAGCCACCGCGTCCAGTCCGCCCTCGCCCTGGGCCGCCTCGGCGGACACCGCGTAGATGTCGATCGTCTCCATGGCCCCGTGCAGCTGGGCGATCTTCTGCTCCCGGCTCATGGCCGCGACCAGCAGCCGGGCCCGCTCCCGCGGCTCCAGCTCGGCATCCATCCAGGGGGTTGCGTCCTCGGTCACGGTCTCACTCCTTGATCAGCGGATGCTCTCGGCCCCAGCGTAGCTCCGCGGATCGGCCCGCATCACCCCACAGATCAGGCCCTGGAACGGCCCGTTGTCAGGGTCCCAGCAGCAGCGCGACCCCGAGGATGACGGGCAGGGAGAGCACGGCGGAGGCGAACACGATGTCCCGCACCAGCATGGGCTACGCGGATCCCCGCCGGCGGGAGCACCAGCCGAAGACCGTGAGGTGGAAGGGGGCGATGACCAGCAGCTGCGTCACCACCACGGACGGCGGACCCGTCCGCTCTCGGCCGATGACCTCATGAACGAAGATCTCATCAGGCACTAGCCGCTGGACGCGTCAGACTGGGCCGATCCTCAGTACCGGCGCAGGGCCTCGGGGTGATCGGCGAGCTCCTGCAGGGTCTCACGGTGGACCCGCTTCTCCACGATGAAGGACAGGAAGGGCACCACACCGCCGCCGGCGATGGCCAGCAGGCGCATGCCGTTCCAGCGCATCAGCGACCACAGGCGGAAGGCGGCGACGAGGTAGACCACGTAGAGCCAGCCGTGGGCGATGAGCACGGCGATAGAGAGATTCAGCCCACCCGTCACCGAGTCCTCAGGCTGG
Source organism: Citricoccus sp. NPDC079358 (assembly GCF_040702545.1). Taxonomy (NCBI): domain Bacteria; kingdom Bacillati; phylum Actinomycetota; class Actinomycetes; order Micrococcales; family Micrococcaceae; genus Citricoccus; species Citricoccus sp. NPDC079358. Next base: position 348,636 of record NZ_JBFBLI010000001.1, on the reverse strand, counting down.
AGGGACAAGGTGTTCGCGGCACCGTCGGCCAGGGTGCCGCCGGCGTAGAGCTCGGTGCCGTAGCCGTACTTGAAGATCATCTCGAAAACGAGCAGCAGCAGCATGATGCCGGTGATCCACGCACAGACCTTGTACATCGTCAGGGCCGACTTGATCTGCTGATCCGTCCCCGCGAACCGCCGCGGAGCACTCTTCTCCGGCCGCGGCGGCGGTGCGGGCAGATCCGCCTCGGTGATGTCCTCGGGGTCGGGAAGGGTGTTCGGGTCGACCGGGGGCCGCTGGTCCGGGGTGGTCACTGGTTCTCCTGCGTTGGCTGGGTTTGCTGAGCTGACGACGATGGCGGGTACTGCTGGCGGGACGCGGGGGCAGCTGCGGAGACCCCGTAGAAGCGTTCATACTCCTCGATGGCCTTCCGCTTGGCCTCGAGGGCCTCGGTGCGGCGGCGCTCGAGTTCGGCGGCCTTCCACTCCTCGGCCCACTGGCGGTCGAGTTCGTCCTCGTCCTGGCTGCGCAGGTAGTCGTCCCGCAGGAACCTCCACCAGAGGAAGATGGCGAAGCCGGCGAACACGACCCACTCGATGGCGTAGAAGATGTTCATCCAGTTGTAGGTGGTCTCCTGCGGCTGGGGGCCCACGATCACGGGCTCCAGCTCGCCGCCCTCGGCCTTCGCGCCGACCTCCTGGCCGTTGGCCGCAGTGCCTGGGCCGCCGGTGGCCACCACATCAAAGGCAGCCACATAGCCGGCATAGGAGCGCATATCCCACAGGTTGATCAGCTCGGACGAGGCCAGGTTGGCCAGCACGGTGCCGTCCGCCGTGTGCTGGATGCCTTCCGGGGCCGGTCCCTCGGCGGGCAACAGACGCCCGGTGATGTGCAGGTCCCCCTGCGGCGCCGGGTCGGTCTCGGCGGTGGACTCGGTCCAGCCGCGGACCACGGGCATGACCTCCCCGTTCGGGGCACCGTCCACCTGGAAGGCGCTGACCACCCAGTAGCCCACGGTTCCGTCCTGGCCGCCGTGCAGGCGCGGATGGATGAACACGTCCGTGTCCGGGACGAACGAGCCGGTCATCGTGACCACCTGGTCCGCCTCGGTGGCGTACATGGCCTTCTCCGGGACGTAGTGCTCCGTCAGCTCGACGGGCGTCTCGGTCTGGGTCAGCGGCGGCGGGGCGGATGCGGAGTTGTCCATCTGCCACTTCCCGAGGAGCACGAACGCCGCGGAGACCACGAGCGCCAGGACGAGTCCGGCGATCCACTGGGGTTTCAGGGCGGTTTTCAGCACCCCACCAGACTACGCGGTTTCTCTACCAGACGTAGAACTCGCTATCTCGGGCAGGCCGCCGCGGGCCATGTCCCGGACCGAACCCCGGGCCGCCTCGACCAGCAGGGCATGGGCTTCGCCGTCGGTGCCAGCCTCCTGAGTGGCCCGCTGAGCCATCGTCCACTGCCGGTAGCGCTCGGCCTCGGCGGACGCACGCTCGGCGTCCCAGCCGAGCAGGGGGGCCATCAGGTGGGCGACCGCTCCGGCGGCGGCAGCGCCGGCGTCGTCCGCCTCGAACACCGCGCGGATCCGCCGGGCCAGGACGTCCTGGATCGATCGGGCGCCCTCATGCGTGACGGCGTGCACGGCCTCGGCGGCGAGGTGTCCGGGCAATCCGGGCAATTCCTCGGTCAGTTCCGGGGTGTCCACGGCCAGGCCGATGACCTCCGGGGCGCCGGAACCGTAACGGTGCAGCAGGGATTCGACGACGGCGGCCGGCAGTCCCGAGTCCGCCGTGAGCAGCAGGCGACGGTTCCAGGCGGGGGCCCAGCCCTGCGCTCCGAGCAAGGGCAGGTGGGCGGTGCAGGAGGCGGGCACGCCCTCCCCCGAACCGGTCACGTCTTGGCCGGTCAGTGGTCCGGTGTCCTGGGCGCCGGCTGCTCCGACGGCGGCATCCACGGCGTCAGCGGCCATAGTCCGGTAGGTGGTGAGCTTGCCGCCGGTCACCACGGTCAACCCCGGCAACGGGGTCGCCACCACGTGCTCGCGGGAGACCTTGGCCGTGCCCGCGGCCGCCGCGGTGTCCCCCAACGGCTCATCCTCCCCCGCCGGCGTGACCAGTGGCCGCAGCCCGGCGAACACCCCGACCACGTCGGAGCGGTCCAGCGGTGCAGCGAGGACCGCGTTGGCGCGCTCGAGCACGTAGTCGATGTCCTCGCTCGTGGCGGCGGGTTGATCAACATTTTCGCGCCAGGGCGTGTCCGTGGTGCCGATGATCCAGTGCCGGTCCCAGGGGATGACGAACAGCACTGACTTCTCCGTGCGCAGGATCAGGCCCGAGGTCGAGGTGAACCGGTCACGCGGGACCACGAGGTGGATTCCCTTGGCGGCGGTGACCCGCGGCATGCCCTGCACCACCAGCTCCTCACGTCCGTCCGGGTGGCGGACGGGGATGGCCCCGGTCCAGACTCCGGTGGCGTTGATGACGCGGCGGGCATGGACGGCGATCCGCTCGCCCGTCTCCCGGTCGAGGACCTCCGCGCCGACGATGCCGCCGGTCTCGGATCCGAGGTACGCGGTGACCTCAAGGCGGGAGGCGCAGTGGGCCCCGTGGACGGCGGCCGTGCGGACGAGCTCGATCACCAGTCGGGCATCATCCACCTGGGCGTCGTAGTAACGGATCGCCCCGATGTACGCCTCGGGCTTCAGCCCCGGCGCCAAGCGGGAGACGGCGGCCCGGCCGAGGTGCTTGTGGACGGGCAGGTGCCCGGTGCGGCCGGCGGCCATACCGTCATAGAGTGCGACGCCGGCCCCCACGTACGGCCGCTCCCACGGCTTGGACAGGGGGTACAGGAACGGCACGGGCCGCACCAGGTGCGGCGCGATGTCCTCCACGAGCCGGCCGCGTTCCCGCAGCGCCTCATGGACGAGGGGGAAGTCCAGCATCTCGAGGTAGCGCAGTCCGCCATGAACCAGCTTGGACGACCGGGAGGAGGTGCCCCAGGCGAAGTCGGTGGCCTCGACCAGAGCGGTAGACAATCCCCGCGTGGCCGCGTCCAGGGCGGTTCCGGCTCCGACGACGCCCCCGCCGACGACCAGCACATCCAATGAATGCTCCGGCGTGGTGGCCCGCAGAGTGGCGAGCGTGTCCGCTCGGTGTGCGGGTCCCAGTGCGCCGGCGGTCGTCATCAGGCCGTCTCCGGTTCCGTCAGGTCCGCCTCAGCGGTCCCCGGTCGGGGCCACGAGGACCTCGACCTTCTGGAACTCCTTGATGTCCGAGTATCCCGAGGTGGCCATCGCCCGCTTGAGGGCGCCCATCAGGTTGGAGGTGCCGTTGGTGTGGTGGCTGGGTCCCCACAGCACGTCGTTGAGGCTGCCGACGGTGCCGACGTGGGTGCGGTCCCCCCGTGGCATGTCCCCGTGAGCGGCCTCCCCACCCCAGTGCCAGCCACGGCCCGGGGCCTCCTGGGCACGGGCCAGCGCGGCACCGAGCATCACGGCGTCGGCGCCCATGGCCAGGGCCTTGACGATGTCCCCGGAGTTGCCCACGCCGCCGTCGGCGATCACATGGACGTAGCGTCCGCCGGACTCGTCCATGTAGTCCCGGCGGGCCTCGGCGATATCCGAGATGGCCGTGGCCATCGGCACGCGGATGCCCAGGGCGCGGCGCGTGGTGGAGGACGCCCCGCCGCCGAAGCCGACGAGCACACCGGCTGCACCGGTGCGCATCAGGTGCAGGGCCGGGGTGTAGCCGGCTGCACCGCCGACGATCACGGGGACGTCCAGCTCATAGATGAACTTCTTCAGATCCAACGGCTCGCGGTTCTGGGACACGTGCTCGGCGGACACCGTGGTGCCGCGGATGACGAACATGTCCACACCGGCGGCCAGCACGGTCTCGTAGTACTCCTGCGTGTGCTGCGGGGTCAGGGACCCGGCCACCACCACACCGGCCTCACGGATCTGAGCCAGGCGCTCGGTGATCAGGTCGGCCTGAATCGGCTGCGAGTAGATCTCTTGCAGGCGCCGCGTATTCGCCGGCGAATAGTTGCTGGATTCGAAGGAGGCGATCTCCTCGAGCACGGAGGCCGGATCCTCGTAGCGCGTCCACAGACCCTCGAGGTTGAGCACGCCCATGCCGCCGAGCTGGCCCAGGGCGATGGCGGTGTCCGGGCTCATGACCGAGTCCATCGGGGCGCCGATCACCGGCATGTCGAACTTGAAGGCATCGATCTGCCAGTTGATGGACACATCCTCGGGATCCCGGGTCCTGCGCACGGGCACCACCGCGATGTCATCCAGGGCGTAGGCCCGACGTCCCCGCTTGCCGCGGCCAATTTCGATCTCGTTGCTCACGCTTTCCAGCCTAGTGCAGGCGCCGGACGAGTTAGTCCAGCGCGCCAGCGCCCGCCGCCTGCTCGCGCACCCAGACCGCGGGTGGATCGGCCAACGGCCCCTGGGCCACACGGAAACTCTGGAGCATGTAGTCCGCGAAGCGGCGCCATGCCCCGGAGGCGTGGCGGTGCGTTCCGCGCACCAACCCGGCGTTGGCGTGTTGCAGCATCAGCAGGTCACTGTGGTCGAAGTCGGAGCGGATCGCTCCGGCGTCCCGCGTCCGGCCGACGAGGCGGATGGAGGCGCGGAGGGCGCGGCGGCTTTCTGCCCGGAAGAGCTCACTCCCGTCGTTTGAGGACAGGACCACGTCACTGAACGCGAGGTCAGTGGCCTGCTGCTCCAGGATGAACAGCACCCAGTCGCGGAACGCCTCCCAGGGGTGGTCGATCGCCTGTTCAGCGGCTTCCTCCGTCCGGTCGGCATAGCGGCGCATCTTCTCCTCGAGCACCACCGCGACGAGCTCCTCCACGGAGGCGAAGCGCCGGTAGATCGTCCCGACCCCGACACCGGCGGCGGCCGCGATGCGCTCCAGCGTCACCGCGGTCCCCTCGTCCGCGAACACGGATCCGGCGGCGCAGATGATCGCCTGCCGGTTGCGTTCGGCGTCCGCCCGGAGGGGCTTTGCGGTGTCAGTCATGGCTCCATTCTAGTCATATGGAATAAATCCTCCGCTTCATGGTTAGATGTATGTGGAGCACGCGCTCCACATACATTCAACCCAGACGTCTCACGAACGAAGGCAGTACTCATGAAGGTTTTCGCACTGCACGACGACGGCCAGGCCCCCTCGATGACCGAGGTCGCCCTTCCGGAGCCTCAGGAGGGCGAGGTACGGGTGCGGGTCCAGGCCGCCGCACTGAACGGCTTCGACCTGTCAGTGGCGGCCGGCCGCCTGAAGGGCATGATGGAGCACCGGTTCCCGGTGGTGCTGGGCAAGGACTTCGCCGGCACCGTGGATGCCGTCGGGTCCGGCGTCACCGGATATCAGATCGGTGACCGCGTCTTCGGCGTGGTCACCAAGGACTACCTGGGCGACGGTTCCTTCGGCGAGTACGTCACCGTTCCCGCCGCCGTCGGCCTCTCGTCTCTGCCCGACCAGGTGGACTTCACCGAGGGTGCGGCGCTGGGGCTGGCCGGCACGGCCGCAGTCGACGCCTTCGACGCCGCCCAGATCGGCCAGGGCGCCACGGTGCTGATCGCCGGGGCGACCGGAGGCGTGGGCCAACAGGCCCTGCAGCTGGCCGTGCGCGCTGGCGCCGAGGTGATCGCCACCGCCTCCTCCGCCGAGGAGATCGAGCTGGTGAAGCGGCTCGGTGCCGCACAGACGGTCGACTACCAGGGCGACGTTGTCGCCCAGGTGCTGGCCGGCCACCCGGACGGGGTGGACGTGGTGCTGAACTTCGCCGGCGACCCGGCCGCATTGGTCCCGGCGGTCAAGCCGGGCGGCAAGCTGGCCTCCACGCTGATCATGAGCGCGGACGCCGTGCCGGCCGAGGGCATCGAGGTGCTCCCGGTCTACGCGAATCCCGCCCCGGCCACGTTGGCCCGGCTGGCCCAGAACCAGGCGGATGGCGCCACCGCCGTCACGGTGCAGCATGTCTACCCCCTGGCCGACGTCCCGCAGGCGATCGATGACTTCGGCGCCGGCACCCTCGGCAAGCTCGTCATCACCCTCGACTGACACCAACACCACCGTCCGCTGACACCGTCTCCCCACCTCCCAACCAGCCTGCCGCGGGCCGTCCCCCCGGCCCGCGGCAGGCGCACCACGAAGGACCATCGCCATGGAACTCGGCGTCTTCTCGCTCTCCGACATCTACCCCGACAGCCCCGACACGGCGGCTTCTCGCATCGACGACATCATCAGCTACGGCATCCTGGCCGAACAGCACGGCCTGGACGTCTACGGTGTCGGTGAGCACCACACCCGCGCCTTCGCCGTCTCCTCCCCCGCGGTCATCCATGCCGCCATCGCCCGGTCCACCAGCCGGATCACCCTGACCACGACCTCGACGATCCTGACCGTCCTGGACCCGGTTCGCCTCTACCAGGACTTCGCTACCCTCGACCTGCTCAGCCACGGCCGGGCGGAGATCGGCGCCGGCCGCAGCGCGTTCACGGAGCCGTTCGCCCTCTTCGGCGAGAACATGGCCGAGTACGACGAGCTCTTCGCCGAGAAACTCGAGCTCCTGCTCCGCCTGCGCGACGAGGACACCGTCACCTGGAACGGCACGTACCGCCCGGCGCTCCACGGCGCCGAGGTCAACCCGAGGCACGCCGGCGACCTCCCCATCTGGGTCGCCGTCGGCGGCACCCCGGCCTCCGCGATGCGGGCCGGGCGGCTCGGGCTGCCCATGGTGCTCGGACTGATCGGGGGCACCATCGACCACGCCAAGCGACTGATCGACCTCTACCGCTCCACCGGAGCCGACGCCGGGCACCCGGAGGAGAAGCTCAAAGTCGGCATCACCAGTCACTTCTACGTCGGCCAGACCCAGGAACAGGCGCTGGAGGACTTCTACCCCTACTACCACCGCTACCTCTCCCCGGAGACGAACGGAGGCCGCGGCTTCCACGTCGACCGCGCCCAGATGGAGCTACTCGCGGCCCGCCGCGGCGCCCTGATGGTCGGCGGCCCCCGGGAGATCGCCGAGAAGATCCTCGATCTGCGCGCCGAGCTCGGCGTCGACCGGTTCCTCGGCCAAGTCGACCTCGGTGGAATGCCCGCCCAGATGGTCCGCGACTCCATTCAACGGTTCGGCGACACCGTCGCCCCCGCCATCCACCACGTCACCTCCCGCTCACTCGAAGGACACCCCTCAGCATGAACGTCACCGTCTTCGGCGCCACCGGAGCCATCGGCTCCCTCACCGTCAACGAACTCCTCGCCCACGGGCACACCGTCACCGCCTACGCCCGCAACCCCGCCAAGGTCCCCACATCCTGGGGTGAGAAGGTGCGCGTGGTCATCGGCGAGATGTCCGACGCCGCGGCCATCGATACGGCCGTGGCCGGTGCCGACGCCGTCATCAGCGCCCTGGGCCCGGCCATGGACCGCAAGGCCACCGGCCTGCCCCTGGTGGAGGGCACCGGCCACATCCTCGCGGCGATGGGCCGCCACGGCGTCACCCGGTACATCGGCCAGGCCACCCCGGCGGTGCTGGACCCGCAGGAGAAACCCACCCTGATCACCCGCTTCACCAGCTTCATCCCGCGCACCTTCATGCCTCGCGCCTACGACGAGATCCGCGGTATGACCGGCCCCGTCATCGAATCCGAGCTGGACTGGACCATCGTCCGGTTCATCGCCCCCAAGGACACCCCCAAGCAGGAGCGCGTCCGGACCGGGTTCTTCGGCACCGACAAGATCGGCTTCGCCGCCTCCCGAGCCGACATCGCCGCCTTCACCGCCGCCCAGGTGGACGACGCAACCTACGTCCGCCGCGCACCCGCCATCAGCAACTAGACCGCGGCACGAAGGAAACCCTGTGGACATCGCCCTCTGGATCGTCTCGGCACTGCTCGCCGCCGCCTACATCTTTGCCGGCCTCAACAAGGCACTCTTACCCCATTCCAAGCTGGTCAGGTCGCTGCCGTGGGCCGAGGACTTCCGCCCCGGCACCGTGAAGTTCATCGGGATCGTCGAGTTCCTCGGCGGTCTCGGCCTGATCCTGCCCTGGCTGACCGGGATCGCACCCGTGCTTACCCCCACCGCGGCCAGTGGCCTGGTCCTCGTGCAGCTGCTCGCAGCGATCGTGCACCTACGCCGCGGCGAGCCCAAGGCGTTGCCGATCAATGCCGTGCTGCTCCTGGCCGCCCTCTTCGTCGCGGTCTTCCGCTTCGCTGCCCTCTGACTCAACACCAACACCAACAAGAAGGACATTCACCATGACCATTGCCATCATCGGCGCCACCGGACAGCTCGGCGGCCACACCATCGACGCACTCCTGCAACGCGGAGTCGAGGCCTCGGACATCCTGGCCCTCGGACGCGACGGCGACCGCCTCCGCGCCCTCGCCGACCGGGGCCTGCGCACCGCGGCCATCGACCTCACCGATGAAGCGGCCACCAGCGCCACCCTCCAGGGTGTCGACAAGCTGCTGCTGATCTCGGTCGGCACCCCCGGGGAGGCGCTGGCCCCACGCACCACCGCGATCAACGCCGCCGCCGCGGCCAGCGTGAAGCACCTGGTCTACACCTCCGCGCTCAACGCCCAGGAGACCACCTTCGTCCTGGCGGCGGAACACCAGGCCACCGAGGAGGTCATCACCGCGTCCGGAATCCCAGCGACGCTCCTGCGCAACGGCTGGTGGAACGAGAACATGCAGCAGGACTTCGAGTCCGCCCGGGAACGCGGCGTGATCGCCAACAGCGTCGGGGAGGGACGACTCGCCACCGCCTCACGCCAGGACATGGGTGAGGCCGCCGCCATCGTGCTGACCACCCCCGGGCATGAAGGCACTGCCTACGAGCTGTCCGGCGACACCGCGTGGTCCTACCCCGAGTTCGCCGAGACCGCCCAGCAGATCCTCGGCACGCCCGTCCGGTACGAGGCGCTCACCCCGGAACAGGAGCAGGAGATGCTGATCGGCGCCGGTCTCGACGACGGCACCGTCGGCTTCATCGGCGCCATGAACGCGGGCATGCGTGACAATACCCAGGCGTTCCAGACCGGAGACCTCTCCCGCCTGCTCGGCCGCCCTACCACCCCGCTGGCGGACACCCTCAGTACCTGGCGCTGAGGACCGCGGCCAGGGCCCGGGCCGCGGCCTCCTCGCGCCCCGCGAGTTCCTCCAGCCGCTGGGCGAGCTCGGCGAAGTGCGGGATCCGGTCCTCCGGGCTGACCCCCGGGTGCACGACGTCGGCCAGTGCCTCCCAGCGCGGCGCCAGGTCCCGATAGGCACCGGCGGCGCCGGCGAGGTCCGCCAGTCCGGGCAGACCGGCGGCCTCGGTAAGGAACTCGGCGTAGAGCCCGCGCAGCCCGCCGGAGCCGCCCCAGCGCGAGCCAGCCAGGAATCCCTGGACCATCTCCAGGCCGTAGCGCAGGCGCTCCGGGTCCTCGAACAGGGCCGGCCAGCCCTTCTTCGTGCGCTCGTCCCGCAGCAGGGCAGCCCAGGTGCGCATCCCGGCCACGCCGAACTTCGGCAGCCAGCTGGCCGGGATGCCCGCCAGGGGCAGGGTGCCGAGCAGCCGTCCGGTGGTCTCGGCGACGGCGGCCCGCACGGACCCGACGAGGTCCTCCACCGTGGGACCCGGGCTGTCCGCCTCCTTCGGTCCGTTCGGCTCTTTTGACGCGGCCACCCAGGCCGCCCAGTGTTTGTCGGATCTCCGCGCGGCCCTCGCCGCGGCCAGCTCGGCGGGCAGCGCGCGGTGCGGGCCGGCGTCGTCCACCGTCTCCTCGCCCGGGTGCGGGCCTCCGCCGTCGACGAGGTACTGCCCGGCCTCGCGGCCGGTGATCGCGACGTCGATCGAGTCCAGGTACTCGGCGGCCTCGGAGGCGATCCACGGCAGGGCGCCGTGGGTGGCGCGCACGACGACGGGCCGGCCGGCGTCCAGGGCGGCGTCCAGGGAGGTCCGGGCGGTCTTCGCGCTGCCGGTCTGCAGGCGTTCGATCGGGGCGCCGCACCGGTCCAAGAGCCGGTCCGTGTAGGGCTCGGGATGGGCCCGGAGCACCACGGTGGCGGTGGTGACGGACTCGTAGGAGAAGGTGGCCACCATGAAGCCGATGCCGCCGGCCAGCCCCGCCAGCATGGCCTCGCTGAAAGGGGCCCCGGTGGCGGGGTTGCGCACCCCGGACCCGGCCAGGACGTGGTGCCACAGGGCGGCGTCGTACTGGGTGCCGGCGGAGACGAGGCGCTCAGGGCTGGTATCGCCGGTGCCAGTGTCCGCGGGCCGGGCCGCGAGGAGTTGCCGGCGGGCGGCCGTGTAGCTCTCCCTGGTCTTGGCCATCCGGGCGCGGACGCGGGACTTGAAGTGCTTGTGCTGGACCATGACGGTTCCTTCTGCGCGGATCCTCGCCCGGCCCCACGCACCCTGGCGACGCCCGCACCAGGACAGGAGGATTCCGGTGGTCGTCATCGCCCGGAGGCGTGACCTCCTTTGCCCCGTGGTTCCGGTGGCGTGGGCGCCGGCGGCGGGGTTCGGCGCTGGGCGGCGCCGTCACCCCAGCCTAGTGCGGCCTCAGCGCGTCCGGTAGTTGGGCGCCTCTACCGTCATCATGATGTCGTGCGGGTGTGACTCCTTCAGCCCGGCCGGGGTGATGCGCACGAAGCGGCCGTTCTGCTTGAGCTCCCCGATGGTGGCCGCACCCGTGTAGAACATGGTCTGGCGCAGGCCACCGGCGAGCTGATGCACCACGGCGGACAGCGGGCCGCGGTAGGGCACCTGACCCTCGATCCCCTCGGGGATCAGCTTGTCCTCGCTGGGCACATCTGCCTGGAAGTAGCGGTCCTTGGAGAAGGAGCGCTGGCCGTTGCGGGTCTGCATGGCACCCAGGGAGCCCATGCCGCGGTAGGCCTTGAACTGCTTGCCGTTGTAGAACACCAGGTCACCCGGGGATTCGGCGGTACCGGCCAGCAGGGAGCCGAGCATCACGGAGTCGGCCCCGGCGACCAGCGCCTTGCCGATGTCACCGGAATGCTGCAGGCCGCCGTCGGCGATCAACGGGACACCGGCGGGGATAGTGGCCTTGGCCGCCTCGTAGATGGCGGTGATCTGCGGGACCCCGACGCCGGCCACCACACGGGTGGTGCAGATCGAGCCCGGACCCACACCCACCTTGACGGCGTCCGCGCCGGCGTCGACGATCGCCTTGGCGCCGGCGTAGGTGGCGGCCTGGCCGCCGATGACGTCCACGTGGGCGGAGGCCGGATCCTTCTTCAGGCGGGCGATCATGTCCAGCACGCCCTGCGTGTGGCCGTTGGCGGTGTCCACCACGAGCACGTCAGCGCCGGCTTCCACGAGCGCCATGGCCCGCTCATAGCCGTCACCGAAGAAGCCGACGGCGCCGCCGACCCGCAGCCGCCCCTCCTCGTCCTTGGTGGCCTCCGGGTACTGCTCGGCCTTGTCGAAGTCCTTGACCGTGATCAGGCCCTGGAGTTTGTTGTTGCCGTCCACGAGGGGAAGCTTCTCGATCCGGTGCTCGGAGAGCAGACGGACGGTGTCCTCGCGGGAGACCCCGACCTCGGCGGTGATGAGCGGCATCGGTGTCATGGCGGAGGCCACCGTGCGGTGCTCGAACTCGGCGCCGGAGATGAACCGGGTGTCCCGGTTGGTGATGATGCCCAGCAGGGTGTTCGACGAGTCGACCACGGGCAGCCCGGAGACGCGGTATCGGGCGCAGAGGTCGTCCCACTCGGCCAGGGTGGCCTCCGGGCCCACGGTGACCGGGTCGGAGATCATGCCGGACTCGGAGCGCTTGACGCGGTCCACGTGAGCGGCCTGGTCCTCGATCGACAGGTTGCGGTGGATGATGCCCATCCCGCCCTGCCGGGCCAGGGAGATCGCCAGCGGGGCCTCCGTGACGGTGTCCATGGCCGCCGAGACGATGGGGGTCGTCAGGGTGATGCGCTTGGTCAGGCGGGTGGAGGTGTCCGCCTCGGCCGGAATGACATCGGTCATGTTCGGGAGCAGGAGGACGTCGTCATAGGTCAGGCCGACGAATCCGAAGGGATCGGCGGCGGTGGCCACCGGGTCTACCGAGGGACCGGAAATCTGTGCACTCACGGGCGAGGGGCCTTTCAGTCAGCGGGGTTGGGCCCAGTCTAGGCCCGCCAGCAGGGAACGGGCTGTTCGAAGTAGTGGCTCGTGCAACGTCCGGGACCGTCCTGCCTATTCCGCCGGTGAGTCATGCCACAGGAGCCCGCTCACGAACCCCCTCAGGAGGCCAGCGCTGGCGGCAGGCCTTCGCTCTTCGGCGTCCAGTAGTCGGCCTCGGCCCAGACGATGTAGCGGTCGGTGATTCCGAAGATGGGGTCGCACGTGGTCAGCGTGAGGTAGCGGCCCTGAGTGGCGCCTTCGAACGGCGGGATGGGATCCAGCACCTCGGACTGGTGCGGCTTGACGATGTCATGGGCCACCACCGTGTACACGAGCCAATGCTCCGCCGACTCGACCACGATCTCGTGGCCTTCTTCCAGCTGGTGGACCTCGCGCAGGGGCTTGCCGTGCGTGGTCCGGTGCCCGGCGAGTCCGGCGTTGCCCATGGCACCGATCGGCTGGGTGGAGTCATAGTGGCCCACCTGACCGGAGTCCAGCACGTCCGCGCCATCGCCGGAGCCGATCGGGACCGCGAAGTCCTCCCCCCAGCTGGGCACGTGCAGCAGGCCCAGGGTGCCCTCGCCCTCGACCACCGGGAAATTGTCCCGGTACTCCGCCCCGACGCCGTCAGCCGCCGGGGCCTGCTCGGAGCGCCACTGCGCGGCGACCTCGGTGCGGTCCGACTCGGCGATGACGTCCGTGATGAACAGCTCGTAGACGCCGTAGAGGCCCACCAGGACGCCGAGGGTGATGAACAGCTTGCCCAGCATGGAGAGCACACCGCGCCGCGGCTTCTCCCGCCGTGAGGCCCGGCGCGCGGACCGAGCGTCACGCTCGGCGCCACCCCCGCCTGAGGGCGGCCGGTCAAGGGTGCCGGTCATGCCTCGAGGGTACCCTCGCCCCGCCGAGGGGGCATCCAGACGAAGCGCCCGCCGCAGCAGGGCCCCACCCCCGAGTCACGGGTCACAGTGACGTCATCTGACGCAACACCGGTACACGGTTGTGGTAAAGGAGGACTACTCTACATCGGTGACTTCCTCCTCCACCGCACCCACCCCCACCCCTGTTCGGCGCCTGCCCGGCTGGATGACCAACTTCGGCGTGCAGATCCTCGCCGCCCTGGTCCTCGGCCTGGTCCTGGGCCTCATTGCCCGTTCCGCCGGCCACACGGCGGACACCCCGAACGGCCTCGGCACCACGCTGGAGGTGCTCGGCTCCAGCTACATCTCCCTGCTGCGCGCCGCCGTCGTTCCGCTGGTGTTCTTCGCCGTGGTCGCCTCGATCGCCAACCTGGCCAAGGTGACCAACGCGGCCCGGCTGGCCGCCAAGACACTGCTCTGGTTCGCCATCACGTCGCTGATCGCCGTGGTCATCGGCATCATCCTCGGCGCCGTCATGCAGCCGGGCGTCGGCACCGGCCAGACCGCGCCGCCGGACTATGAGGGTAAGACCGGCAGCTGGTGGGCCTTCCTGCAGGGGCTGATCCCGTCCAACTTTTTGGGCCTCTCCGCCAGCACCACCGCCGCCGAGGACGGCTCGATGACCACCTCGGTCAGCTTCAACGTGCTGCAGGTGCTGGTCATCTCGATCGCCGTGGGCGTGGCCGCGCTCAAGCTCGGCGATAAGGCCAAGCCGTTCCTGGACTTCTCCGCCTCGATGCTGGAAGTCATCCAGAAGGTGCTGTGGTGGATCATCCGCATCGCCCCGATCGGCACCGTCGGCCTGATCGGCAACGCCGTAGCCTCCTACGGCTGGGACACCATGGGCACCCTGGCCAAGTTCGTGGCCGCCATCTACGTAGGCCTGGCGATCGTGCTCCTCGTGGTCTACCCGCTGCTCGCCAAGTTCCACGGCCTGTCCATCCGCCAGTACTTCACCGGCATGTGGCCTGCCTTCCAGATGGGCTTCGTCTCCCGATCCTCCATCGGCACCCTGCCGGTGACCCAGCGCGTGGCCGAGCGCAACTTCGGCGTCCCCCGTGGTTACGCCTCCTTCGCCGTCCCCCTCGGCGCCACCACCAAGATGGACGGCTGCGCCGCGATCTACCCGGCCATCGCCGCGATGTTCGTGGCCCAGTTCTTCGGTATCGACCTGGCCTGGAGTGACTACCTGTTGATCATCCTCGTGTCCGTTTTGGGCTCCGCGGCCACCGCGGGCACCACGGGCGGCATCGTGATGCTCACCCTCACCCTCTCCACGCTGGGGCTGCCGCTGGCCGGCGTCGGCCTCCTGCTTGCCGTGGACCCGATCGTGGACATGGGCCGCACCGGCGTCAACGTGGTGGGCCAGGCCCTCGTGCCGGCACTGGTGTCCAAGCAGGAGGGCATCCTGGACGAGGACAAGTACAACGCCTCCCGTACCGGCGGTAACCTGCTCGCCGATGACGAGGCGCCGCTCGAGACCAATGACGACGGCGGCGCCGGCACCGGTGCGGAGCGCGAGAGCGAGTCGTCCCGCGCCTGAGCCGGCCACTCGGCACGGGCAGCCGGCGCCGTCAGCCAGGCATCTCCGGCCCGACGGCGTCGTCAGCCAGACGCCTGCGGTCGCTAGTGTGGATCGCATGAGTCCGCAGAGAACAACGGCTGACCAGTGCTGATGCCGCCCAGGACATCGCGGGGCGGCGGTACGATCCGACGGGCTATCGCCCGATGGCAGACCTGGTGGGTCCGGCTCTTCGTCGTGATGGTGCTGGTGATGTCCGTGGCGCCGGTCCCCCGCCTGTGGGCCGTGGTGTGCATGGTGGTTCCCCTGGCGCTGCACCTCGTGCGCCCGCCGGCCCAGCGGCCGGAGCCTGTCACCATGCATGTTCCCGTGCGCGGCCGGTGGGTCGCGTGCAACAGCCCGGGTTCGAAAGTTCCGAGCCACGGGGTGCGCGCCCACGGTCAGATGTATGCCGTGGACCTCGTCCCGGAGGCCTCGGAGGAGACCAGGGACCAAGCCCCCTCCCTGGGGTGGTCTCTCCGGGGAAGCAGTCCGGAGGACTACCCGAGCTACGGGGCGCCGGTCTTCGCCATGGCCTCCGGAACGGTGGTCCACGTGACCGACCGGGTACGTGACCACCGGGCCCGGGATTCCTGGCCCACCCTGATCTGGATGCTGACCCTGGAGGGGTTCTTCCGCGTCCTCGGTGGGGCCCGGAGCATCATGGGCAACCGGGTGGTCATCCAGCACGACGACGGCACCTGCGCGGCGTACGCGCATCTGCGGCGGGGCTCTGCTGTGGCCCGGCCCGGCGACCGCGTGCATACCGGTCAACAGCTCGGGCAGGTCGGCAACACCGGCAACACCTCCGAACCGCACCTCCACATCCAGCTCATGGACCGGCCCCGCCCCGAATCCGCGGCGGGTCTGCCGATGCGGTGGACGGGAGTGGACATCGATGCGGAACGGCTGAGCCACCGCTGGGCCACCGGCTACGCCAGGCCCAGTGCGCTGCCGGACTTCCCGGCCAATGGTCAGATCTTCCGGGCGACCGCTCCGCAGGACCACCCCGTTCGCTGACGCCACCTCGCGCCCCGTCTTCGGCCCCGTTCCGGCCCTCTTCGCGCCCCGTCCCCGGTCCCGTTCCGGCCCTCGGGCGCTGAACCACAACGGCACTGGCCGGAACTTGCGCTGGACAACGCACAGGGGCCCCGGCATGCGCGATGCATGCCGGGGCCCCTGTGTAGTGAACCTCAGGGAGGCTCGAGGTTACTTCTCGTCCTCGTCAGCCACCTTGTCCGCCACCAGGGTCTCGGTGGTCAGCACCAGCGCGGCGATGGACGCGGCGTTGAGCAGGGCGGAACGGGTGACCTTGACCGGGTCGATGACACCGGCGGCCAGCAGGTCGCCGTACTCGCCGGTCTTGGCGTTGAAGCCGAAGTTCGGCTCCAGCTCCGCGACGCGCGAGGTGACGACGTAGCCGTCCTCGCCGGCGTTCTGGGCGATCCAGCGCAGCGGCTCGACCAGGGCACGGCGGACGATGCCGACACCGGAGACGGCGTCGCCGGACAAGGCCTTGATGGCCTCGTCCTCGTCCAGGGCGGTCAGGGCGTTGATCAGCGCGGTACCGCCGCCGGCCACGATGCCCTCTTCCAGAGCCGCACGCGTGGAGGACACGGCGTCCTCGATGCGGTGCTTGGCCTCCTTCAGCTCGACCTCGGTGGCGGCGCCGACCTTGATGACGCCCACACCGCCGGCCAGCTTGGCCAGGCGCTCCTGCAGCTTCTCGCGGTCCCAGTCCGAATCGGTGTTCTCGATCTCGGAGCGGATCTGCGAGACGCGGCCGGCCACCTCGTCGGCAGAGCCTGCGCCCTCGACGATGGTGGTGTTGTCCTTGGTGACGGTCACGCGACGGGCGGAGCCGAGCACCTCGAGGCCGACCTGGTCCAGCTTCATGCCGAGATCCGGGGAGACGACCTGCGCACCGGTGAGGGTGGCGATGTCCTGCATCATGGCCTTGCGGCGGTCACCGAAGCCCGGGGCCTTGACGGCCACGACGTTCAGGGTGCCGCGGATCTTGTTGACCACCAGCGTGGACAGGGCCTCGCCCTCGACGTCCTCGGCGATGATGAACAGCGGCTTGTTGGCCTGCAGGACCTTCTCCAGCAGCGGCAGGAACTCCTGCACGTTGGAGATCTTGCCGGAGTTCAGCAGGATGTAGGGGTTCTCCAGGACGGCTTCCTGGCGCTCGGCGTCGGTCACCATGTACGGGGACAGGTAGCCCTTGTCGAACTGCATGCCCTCGGTGATGACCAGCTCGGTGGAGGTGGTCGAGGACTCCTCGATGGTGATGACGCCGTCCGTGCCGACGGTGTCGAAGGCACGGGCCAGCAGCTCGCCGATCTCATCCGACTGGGCGGAGATGGCGGCCACGGCGGCCACCTGGTTGCCGGAGACATCCACGGCGTTCTCGCCCAGACGCTTGTCGATGGCGGCCACAGCCGCCTCGATCCCGCGCTTGATCTCGTTCGGGGCGGCACCGGCGGCCACCTGGCGCATGCCCTCGTTCACGAGGGCCTGGGCCAGCACGGTGGCGGTGGTGGTGCCGTCGCCGGCCACGTCGTTGGTCTTGGTGGCCACTTCCTTGGCCAGCTGGGCACCCATGTTCTCGTACGGGTCGTCCAGCTCGATCTCACGGGCAATGGTCACGCCATCGTTGGTGATGGTCGGGGCACCCCAGGACTTGTCGAGGACCACGTTGCGGCCCTTGGGGCCGAGCGTGACCTTGACGGTATTGGCCAACTTGTCGATACCGGCCTGCAGTGCGCGGCGGGCCTCATCGTTGAAGGCAAGCTGCTTCGCCATGAACGAAGCTCCTTTCGTAAAGGAAATCTGCGAATTCCAATGAAACTGCGGGGAAAAGCTCAAGGTGCGCGGCCGGCGTCGTGCGTGAGTTCGGTTCAGAACCACACCGACGACGGCGGCGCGGAACGCGCGCAGGCCCGGCCGGCTCAGGTGCCTGGCCGGGCCTGGGCGCGTCAGCCGGACGCTCGGGTCCGGCGGCGAGTCACTTGGTGACGATGGCCAGCACGTCGCGGGCGGAGAGCACGAGGTACTCCTCGCCGCCGACCTTGACCTCGGTGCCGCCGTACTTGGAGTACAGGACCACGTCGCCCTCGGCCACGTCGACCGGGATGCGGTTGCCCTTGTCATCGATGCGGCCGGCGCCGACGGCCACGACCTGGCCCTCCTGCGGCTTCTCCTTGGCGGTGTCCGGGATCACCAGGCCGGAAGCGGTGGTCTGCTCGGCTTCCAGCGGACGGACAACAATACGATCCTCAAGGGGCTTGATAGAGACAGACACGTCTGTACTCTCCTTCTTTTGGGTGGGCCACCCGAGCGTGCGGGCAGCCAGCGTCTATGGATGGTGTTGTGCGCCGGAGGCTGGCCAACCGTCGTCGCGGGTGCCGGATGGCAGGTCCTTCAGGCTTAGCACCCGGTGCCCCGGAGTGCCAGAAATGACTCTAGGCCGGGTTTAGCACTCGGTCAAGGTGAGTGCCAGAACGTGTCCTGGGAGTGACGCCATCGTGGGCCCTGGGCTGCGGCAGCCACCCATCGTCGATCACCGAGGGGACGTCGATGCCCTCGAGGGTCTATCCGTTCCGGCGGGCCCGGAAGATTCCGACGGCGGCCACACACAGTCCCGCGAACGCGGCACCGAGCGCGATGAGCGGCCCGGTGAGGGGGACCCACACGACATCCCTGCGGATGGAGCCTGCCGCTTCGGAGTCGGAGAGCATGTCCCCGCCGCCGAGAGTGAAGGTCCCGGCCACGAACACCTGGGCGATAACCGTGACGATGAGCAGGAGCGCCGCCACCACCCCGACACCCATCGAGGCGTAGAGCAGCACCTTGCACCAGAGCGGAGCCGAGGCCGCCTGCTGCGAGGCACGCGAGGTACGGCCCACGTCTCGCCGGTCGGCACCCGAGGCGACGGGCGAGGAGTCGAAGGCGCCGGCGTCGTGCTCTTCGGTGGTGCCGGGCCCCGATTGCTCCTCCTCGAAGCGGCCGAAGAAGTCGAAGCCGGGCTCGCCGTCCCAGCCCTGATCCGGATCCAGGTGGTCCCGGTGGCGGCGCGTGAATTCGGGCAGCGGCAGGCGCGGAGCTGGACGGTCAGGCATGCTTCCAGCCTACCGGTGGGCTCGCGGCGGCGGGGCGACATGTGGACCGCCGGGCGGGGCACTGGGAGACTCTGGCACGCGGGGCCACGGAGTGGGCGCAGGGGCGCTAGTGGCGCCGCGAAACGGGGCCTGCCGGTACCGTGGAACCGTGGCCTCCTCCTCGCATTCCTCTCCCTCCACCCATGCCGCCCCGGGCGGTCCGGCTCGCGCCTCCGCAACAGACTCCACGCAGGACGACACGGTGCTGATGCCCGTGCTGACGCCGGAGGGATGGTCGTTGCTGAACTCGCTGGAGGGGTACCGGGAATCCGAGGCGTTGGCGCTGTCGACTCGCCTGCGGGGTGAGGGGCACGCGCCGGAGCTGGTGTCCGCCGTGCTGACCCAACTGAAGTTCCGGTCGAAGGCCGCGGCCAAGTTCGGGCCGTTCGCCGGGCACATGGTCTTCACCCGGGCCGGCCTGGAGCAGGCGACGCGGATGAACGTGGCCGCGTTGCACGCCGGGCGTTTCGCCGCCGCCGGTGTGACCTCCGTGGCCGACCTGGGCTGCGGGATCGGCGCCGATTCCATGGCCTTGGCGGCCCTGGACCTGGAGGTCACCGCCGTGGAACGGGACGAGACCGTGGCCGCCGCCGCGACGATCAACCTCATGCCCTTCCCGAACGCGTCCGTGGTCTGCGCCGACGCCGAGGAGTGGCTGGGGGCGCGGGGCGGTGCCGGTGGGACGACCACCGGCACCAGCGGCCGACCCGACGGGTTCTGGCTCGATCCGGCCCGGCGTGTGGTGTCCTCGTCCGGGTCATCCCGCGTCTTCGACCCCGAGGCCTTCTCCCCTCCGCTGTCCTTCGTGGAGCGGCTGGCGGACACCGGGGCGCCCGTGGGCGTGAAGCTCGGGCCGGCGTTGCCGCACGACTCCGTGCCGGATGGCTGCGAGGCCCAGTGGGTGTCCGTGGACGGGTCCCTGACCGAGGCGGTGCTGTGGTTCAACGCGCTGGCCCGCCCGGGAGTCCGCCGCTCGGCGTTGGTCCTGGGTGGCGGCTCCATGGCGACCAGCGGTGGTGGTGCGCCGGCCGCAGAGGGTGGGCAGCCGTCGTCGGGTACTGAGGGTGGCAAGTCTCCGGCTGAACTGACCTCCGCGGCGGACTTCGGCGACTCCCCCGCGGTGCCCGTGGCGGGGCTCGAGGGACTGACGGACTACCTCTTCGAGCCCGATCCGGCCGTGATCCGCGCCGGTCTCGTCGCAGACCTCATCGAGCGCGATTTCGCTGGCGTCGGCGGACGGTTGCTGGACGAGCACATCGCGTACTTCTGCGCCGATGATGCCGTGGACACTCCCTTCGCGACGGGGTACCGGGTCCTGGAGGTCATGCCGTACAAGGTCAAGGGCCTGCGGCGCTGGGTCAAGGAGACCGGCGTGGGGCGGCTGGACATCAAGAAGCGCGGCGTGGATGTGACCCCCGAGGAGCTCCGCCGTCTGCTCATGTCCGGCCAGGGCAAGGTCGGCAAGGGCGCTGGCCGCCACGCCACGCTGGTGCTGACGCGCATCGGCGAGGAGCGGGTGGCCGTGGTCGTCGATCCCCTGCCCCGTTGAACCCCACCGCTGAACCCCACCATTGATCCCCTCCCCACCCCGCGCACCACTGCCCCCGACCGTTGAGTCTGGAGGGATTCACCGAAATCGCGACCTGGAGGTGATTCCCTCCGGGCTCAAGCGGACGATTACGGGCCGCCAGGCCGGGCCACCGCCCCCGCGGACCGAATCTCAGACGATGCCGAGCGCCTGACGGACCTCGCCGAGGAAGGCCTGCCACTGGTGGGACTCCAGGTCACGGCTGGTCAGCCTCAGCACGACCCACCCATCCTGATGCATGGTCCGGTCCCTTCCGATGTCCCGGTGCCATTGGTCCTTGTCGGCGCGGTGGTGGTCGCCCTCGTACTGGATGCAAACCTTGAGATCGATCCAGGCCAGGTCGGGCTGGATCGTCTTTCCCTTGGACATCCGCAGGACGGGATTGATGGTCGGTTCCGGCAAGCCCGCCTCCAGCAGCCGCGTCCTGACGAGGCTCTCCGGCCGTGAATCATGATCGGCGCGCAGGAGCTCTACGGCCTCACGGCACCGCACGATCCCCTTGACCTTGGGCCGGACCGCGATGGTCGCCTTGATGTCCTCCACGCCGCTCAGCGGATGAAGACCGGGCTCACGTTGACCGGCGGGGCCGTTGCCCCGCCGCAACAGGCTGTCCCCGGCTGCCACAAGATCCTCGAAGGACATCCTGGTGCCGGCAAGGTCGACCCATGTCCACGCCGGCGAGGTCACCCGCACCCCTACACGGTCGAGGATCCTCGCATGGGGTGGAAGCTGGTGCCCCTTGATCCCCTGACGCCAGGGCGGCCCGCCGTCCGTACGCCGCTTCGACAGATGGACCGGCGAGAATCCCGTGTTGCCCCAGGGCATCCACATCCCCCATAGTGCGGCCGCCGTCTCGTGGGAGAACACCCCCTCCGGGTGGATACCCTGGAGCAGTTTCAGGTAATGCGGCGAATCGGCCGGGGAGCCGACGTGGCGCCAGATCGACTGGCTGACGGGGAGAACCCCAGGAGTGTGGAGGGCACGCCAGGGTAAAGACTGCTCCTGGAGGATCCGGGACGAGAAATACGGTCCGGTCAACGCCGCGTGGAGTGGGTTCTGTGGTTCGGGCATGCCCCAAGGGTCGAACATCTGGCGGTGCTCAGGCCGCTCTCCCACCGCCGTGTGTGGACAGAACCGTCCGATCAGGGACCTGTGGAGTGATCCGGCGACACCGGGCCCGCCACCACCCCGCGTTGAGTCTGGAGGGATTCACGGAAAACGCCCAATTCCGGTGAATCCCTCCAGACTCAACATCAGGGGGGGATCAGTAGTAGACGGCCAGGCGGCTCTCCGGCCCCTGGATCACCTGCACGGGAGTGGAGAACACGCGCGTCAAGACCTCGTCGGTGACGATCTGCTCGGGCGTGCCGAACTCGGTGACCTTGCCGTCGTTCATGGCGAGGATCCAATCGGCGTAGCGGGAGGCGAAGTTGATGTCATGCAGCACGATCACCACGGTGCGCCCGAGCTCGTCAGCAGCACGGCGCAACTGCTTCATCATCTGGACGGAGTGCTGCATGTCCAGATTGTTCAGCGGCTCGTCCAGCAGCACGTAGTCGGTGTTCTGGGCCAGCACCATGGCCACGTAGGCCCGCTGGCGCTGGCCGCCGGAGAGCTGGTCCAGGTAGCGGTTCTCCAGCTGGTCCAGGTTGAGGAAGTCGATGGCCTCGGAGATGTACTTCTCGTCCTCCGCTGTCAGCCGGCCCTTGGAATAGGGGAACCGCCCGAAGCCCACCAGCTGCCGCACGGTCAGCCGGGTCACGAAGTGATTCTCCTGGCGCAGGATGGACAGGATCTTGGCCACGGCCTTGGACGGGGCGTTGACGATGTCCTGCCCGGCCACCTGGATCTGCCCGGCATCCACCTTGAGCAGGCGCCCGATCATGGTGAGGATGGTGGACTTTCCGGCACCGTTGGGGCCGACCAGGGCGGTGATGCCGCCCTGGGGCAAATCCACGGTGACGGGCCCGATCTGGGTCTCGTCCCCGTAGCTCTTCTGAACCCCGTCGAGTGTGATCACAATCGGCCCTTTCGCATGATGACAATGAGGAACACGAGGCCGCCGACCAGCTCGATGATGATGGTCACGGCACCTTCCGCGTAGAAGATGTTCCGGAGGACAAAATAGGCCACGGACAGGATCGTGTAGCCGATCAGCACGGCCACGGGCAGGATGAGCCGGTGATCGTAGGTGTCCGTGAACTGGTAGGCCAGCGTCGCCACGAGGAAGCCGAGGAACGTCATCGGCCCCACGAGGGAGGTGGTCATGGCCATGAGGATGGCCACCAGGGTCAGCACGATCATGGTCTCGCGCTTGTGGTTCAACCCCAGATTGTTGGTGGCGTCCTGGCCCAGCGACATCACGTTCAGCCGCCGCGCCCGAATGAACAGCACGGAGGCACACACCACCACGATCGGGATGGCGTACGGCAAGTACTCGGTCTGGGCGTTGGAGATGTTGCCGAACAGCCGAGCCGTCAGCACGTCGAACTCATTGGGGTCCAGCACGCGCTGCATGAACGTGGACAGCGCGCCCAGCCCACCGCCGAGCACCACACCCACGAGCAGCATGATGTGCATGTTGCCGAAGCGCCCGGACAGCAGCCACGAGTACAGCAGCACCGCGAAGACCACCATGAGCCCGGCCTGCAGGAAGAACTGCGGCAGTCCGACCACCATGGTCACACCGGCGACCCCGAAGAGGAACACGGCAGCAGTCTGCACCAGCGTGTACAGGGACTCGAAGCCCATGATCGAGGGGGTGATGATGCGGTTGCTCGTGGCGGTCTGGAAGCTCACCGTCGCCACGGCCTGGCACACGGCGACCACCAGCATCACCACGATCGACTCCACGCGCAGCTTCGCGATGATCCAGAATCCTTCGGATCCGAGCGGCATGGGGTTGTCCCACGCGAGGTTCCCGTAGGTCGCCAGCGCCGCGAGCACCAGCAGCCCGCCCACGAGCCAGAGATAGCGCCGGCGGTGCTTGGGCTCCCCGAACGGCCCGGACTGGCGCAGGGGCCGGCTTCGCTGCGCTGATTTCTGGGGCCCGACGCCGGCCGTCGCCTCAGACGGCACGGCACCCTGCGCGTCGGCCGGGTCAGCCCTCGGCCCAGTGGCCGGTGCGGTGGACGAGCCGGTATCCGGTGCGGTCAGGATCCGACCGTCGGAAGAGGTGGTCTCAGACATGCTGGCGCCTCCTGACGAGCAGACCGATGAAGACGACGGCGCCCACCACCCCGAGGATCAGGGAGACGGGGACCTCGAAAGGCATGATGACCACGCGGCCGATGATGTCGCACACCGTGACCACCCAGATGCCCACGAGGCAGACCCAGGGCAGGTTGGTGCGCAGGTTGTCACCGCGGAACATGGAGACCACGTTGGGCACGATCAGCCCGAGGAAGGGCAGGGCGCCGATCACCACGGTGACCACGCCGGTGACGATCGCGATCATGGAGACGCCGGTCAGCAGCACCATGTTGTAGTTCAGGCCGACGTTGGTGGCGATGTCCTTGCCGAGGCCGGCCACGGTGAACCGGTCGGCCAGGAGGAAGATGAGGATGCCGACGGCCAGCACGATGAAGAGCAGCTCATACCGGCCACGCACCACCCCGGTGAAGGAGCCGGCGAACCAGATGCCCAGCTGCTGGAGCATGTCCGTCTGCAGGGCGAGGTAGGTGGAGACCGCCCCGACCACGGCGCCGAGCATGATGCCGATGATGGGCACGATCAGCGAGGACTTCAGCGTCACCCGCTGCAGGAAGAGGAAGAACACCATGGTGCCGACGAAGGCGAAGAGGATCGAGCCGAACATGCGGTCGAAGATCGTGGCGCTGGGGACCACCAGCATGGTGACGAGCAGCCCAAGGCCGGCCCACTCGGTGGTGCCCGTGGTGGTCGGTTCCACGAAGCGGTTCTGGGTCATCAGCTGCATGACGAGCCCGGCCATGGCCATGGCCGCGCCGGCGAGCACCAGGGCGATGGTCCGCGGGACGCGCGTGATGAAGAACATCTCCCAGCCGCCCTCGGCAGTGGCGATGTCATAGACGCCGACGAACAGCGAGGCGACGATCAGGCCCAGTGTCAGGACCACCCCGATGAGCAGCGGACCCGCGGTGCGCCACGGCCGGCGGCCGGTTCCGCCGGCCTCCGGGTGCCGTCCGGTTCCGCTTGCCTCCGGGGGCAGGCCGTCATGGCCCCCGGGATGGACGGTCTGATAGTCGGCGCCCAGCGGGGCCGTCTGGGCCTCCGGGTTCCGGTGTTCGTATGGTGCTGTCACTGGTGTCCCTGTCGGGGTCAGCCGGAGGTGGCGTTCCCTCGTCGTGCCTCGGTGGTCGGATGACCCCTCGGCGTTTCACGGCTCAGCCCGGATGCGCCGGGCGGGCGGTTGAGCCCGCCCGTCACATCCGGGCCGAATGGTGTTGATTCCCTGGATGACGTGGCCGTTTCCATGCCACGCCCAGAAGGATCAGGCGCCGAAGGCCTCGGCGAGCTCGGTGAGGAAGGTGGTGTAGTTCTGGATGTCCTCGTGCACGTAGAAGTCCTCCGGCAGGTAGACGATGTTGCCTTCCTTCACCGCGGTGACGTTCTGCAGCGCCTCGGAGCCCTCGATCAGCTCGGCGGCCGGCTGGTAGCCCTCCTCCTCGGAGGAGGAGGTGGCGGCGTCGCGGTCCATGACCAGGAGCCAGTCCGGGTTGGCCTCGGCGATGGCCTCCACGGAGATGTCATCACCCTGGTGGTTGGTGGAGCCCTCACGCTCCAGCGCGGGGGTCAGCCCGAGCATGTCGAACACCGGGCCGATGGCGCGGCCGGTGGACGGGGCGGCGTAGGAGAGGTCGCCGCCGGTGGCGATGAGCCCGACGACGGTCTGCTCGGCATCGTAGGCACCCTTGGCCTCTTCGATGGCCGCGTCGAAGTCGGCGACCAGGGCCTCGGCCTCAGCCTGCTTGGCGAAGATGTCACCCAGCAGGGTGGTCTGGCGGCGCAGCTCGCTCTCCAACGGCTCACCCTCCACCACGTTGGTGTCGAGGAAGGCGGCGTCACCGATCAACGGCTTGATCGCCTCGGTCTGGCCGGAGAAGCGCTGCCCGTTCAGGACCAGGTCCGGCTCGGCCTCGACGAAGCCCTCCATGTTGGGCTCGCGGTGGCTGCCCAGGTCGATGATCGAGTCGTCGGACGGGTAGTCCACGGTGCCCTCGTTCATCAGGCCCAGCGGGGCGGCGGACAGTTCCACGCCCCAGTCCTCGAGGGTGCGGAAGATGCGGTTGTCCGTGGCGATGATCGAATCGGCGGACTCGATGGTCACCTGGTTGCCGGCCATGTCCTCGATCTCCAGCGGGAAGGACTGCGCTTCAGCGCTGGTGCCGGCCGAGCTGGAGGCGCTCGTGGAGGCGGAGGCCGAGCTGTCAGTGGTCTCGGCCTCAGAACCGCCACCACAGGCGGTGAGGGCGAGGGCGGCAGTGGTCACCAGGGCGGCCAGGCCGAGGCGTCGATTCGTGATCTGCATGCGAGTGGAACTCCTTGGGAAGTGCAGTGCTGCGAGCGCAGGCGTGGCGGGGACATCCTCGTCCCCGGCGCCCTGCATTTGGTAAGCCTAACCTTAGGTGATTAGGTCATGCACTTCGTCGCTTATTGCGGCTACATGTCGGGAAGTGATGCAGATCTCACTCAGCACCCCGTCCCCGCGGGCCAGTCCCCCACCTCGACGGGCAACGCCCCGGGCGCCTCGGCCTCGCCGGTCAGGACGGCCACCAGTGCCTCGAATGCCCCGGGAGTGCGGCCGTACAGCGCGACCTTCGCGCCACCGTCGGACACCGAGGACCGGGCCAGCCCGAACGGCGCGTCCAGGGCGACCACCACGTCCCCCTGCCCGGACCCGCGAGCGCTGCCGACGAGGGCCACCACGGGGCCGGCGCCCACCGTGAGCCCGGCGGCCTCAGCGGCCTCGGCCAGCCGGGCACGGTCGATCTCGTTGCCGCCGGTGACCTGCAGGGAGTCCTCCACCAGCGGTGCGCCGCAGGCGCCGTCCACCACGGTGATGGCCGCCGCGGACAGGTCCCGGGAGACCTGCTCCGGGCCGGCCCCTGTCCCGCTCTCTGTCCCGTTCTCTGTCCCGTTCATGGTCCCGACGCCGGCCTGCTGCTTCTCCTCGTCCGTCGCCTCCTCGAGTTCCTGGGCCAGATGATCCCGCCACATCAGCATGGTCACCACCCGCTCGGCGGCCTTCTCCAGGCGCTCGGCCGGGACCTCGCCGGCGTCCACCGCCTCGACCAGGGCGTCCCGGGCCCCCGGCAGATCGGAGGGCATCAGCAACAGGTCGGCGCCGGCCTCCAGCGCCCGGACCGGGGCCTCGTTCGCGCCGTACCGCTCCACGAGGGCGCCCATGTTCAGTGCGTCGGTCACCACGACGCCGGCATACGGCTCCGCGTCCGAGCCCGCCACGCCACGCAGGGCCTCATAGGCGGGTGCGGACACCGAGGACGGAACGTCCGGCTCCAACTCGGGAACGATGACGTGCCCCATCATCACCATCGGGGTGTACTGGTCCCCGCCCAGCAGCTCCCGGAACGGCAGCCAGTCACGGGCCTCCAGGTCCGCCACGGAGGCGTCCTGCACGGGGGCGGTCACGTGGGAGTCATCCGTGACGGAGCCGTGGCCCGGGAAGTGCTTCGGCGCGGGCAGCACCCCGGCGTGCAGCAACCCGGCGGTGGCCGCGGTGCCGAGCGTGGACACGGTCTCCGGGTCGGAGGAGAACGACCGTGCGCCGATGGCCGGATCGCCCGCGCCGATCGTCACGTCCACGCTCGGTGCGAAGTCCAGCGTGAAACCCAGCTCCGCCAGCTGGGCGCCCATCAGGGCGTGGCCGTCGGTGGCGAGCTGGGCTGCGGTGTCCTCGCCCTCGCTCTCGCCCTCGCCACCGTCCTCACCGTCGGCGCCCTCCGCACCCGCCATCCCGGCGGCTGCGGCTCCGTAGCTCATCGGCGTGGGCCACTCCACCAGCGGCTCCTTGATCCGGGCCACGAGCCCGCCCTCCTGGTCCACGCTGATGATCCCGGTCCAGTCCCGGTTCGCGCTCAGCGCCTCCTGGGTCTCGGCCAGTCGCGTCTTGAGGGCTTCCACACCATGGGTGCCGTCCGCGGCCACCGGGACGGCGTCTCCCATGACGATGATCCCGCCCAGGTTCAGCTCCTCGATCGAGGCCGGATCGGTCCCCGCCGCCCCAAGCTGGCCGACCAGGACCTGCCCGGCCATCTCGGCGGTCTCCATTCCGGCCACGGCTTCAGCCGCGGCCGCCTCCAGGTCCGCCGAGGGACCATCCAGGGCCAGCTCCAGGGCGCTGGGTTCTGGTTGACCCGCTCCCCCGGCACCCCCGGTGCCGTCCGTGCCGGAGCCGGGGGCCGGCGTCGTGCCCCCGCTGCTGCCGTCCGGGCCGGCGGGCGTGGTGCAGGAGGTGAGCGTCAGTGCCGCAGCCAGGACAGCGGTCAGGACAGCGGTCAGGACAGCCGTGGGAGCAGCGGCGGACGGGCGCGGGCGGGATGAGGTCTTCACCTGACCATCGTAGGGATCCCTGCCCGGCCCTTCGCCCCCCCCGCTCATCCCTCACTTGTTCCTCACCTGCCTGTCTGGCCGAGAGAGCCCGGTCTGGAGTTCTAGGATGAGTCCATGAACCTTCCCTTCGCACGGTCCGAACAGTCCACCCTGGGCCTCGAATGGGAGCTGGCGCTGGTGGGCGCCACCGACGGCACGCTGAAGCCGGTCGCGGACCAGGTGCTGGCCGGAGTCGCGGACCAGGCGGAGCTGCACCTCGGGCAGGAGCACCCGCACGTCAAGCCCGAGCTGCTGCTGAACACGGTGGAGCTCGTCACGGACGTGTGCCACTCGGTGTCCGAGGGGATCGGCCAGCTGCGCGATTCGGCTCGCGCCGTCCGGCAGGTCACCGATCCCATGGGCGTGGAGTTGTACTGCCAGGGCTCGCACCCGTTCGCAGAGCCGACCCTGGAGCAGGTCACCCCGGCGGACCGCTACGGCAAGATGATCGACCGGACGCAGTGGTGGGGCCGGCAGATGCTGATCTACGGGGTGCACGTGCACGTGGGCCTCGATGACGTGCGCAAGGCGATGCCCGTGGTGGACGGGCTCGTGAACTACGTGCCGCACTTCCTGGCGCTGTCCGCCTCCAGCCCCTTCTGGGCGGGCGTGGACACCGGCTACCAGTCCCAGCGGACCCTGATGTTCCAGCAGCTGCCCACCGCCGGGCTGCCGTTCCAGTTCCGTGAGTGGTCCGGGTTCGAGCAGTGCGTGGCGGACCTGACCAAGACCGGCGTGATCGACGACGTCACCGAGTGCCGCTGGGACGTGCGCGCCGTGCCACGGCTGGGCACCGTGGAGATGCGCGTGTGCGACGGCGTGGCGACCCTCGAGGAGATGGGTTCGATCGCGGCCCTGACCCAGTGCCTGGTGCAGGACTTCTCCGACATCCTGGAGGCCGGCGGCACCATCCCCACCATGCCGCCGTGGCACGTGCAGGAGAACAAGTGGAGGGCCGCCCGCTACGGCCAGGACGCCATCATCATCCTGGACGCGGCCGGCGAGGAGACCCTGGTGTCCGAGCACCTGCGCGCCGAGCTGACCCGGCTGGCTCCGGTGGCCGAGCGCCTCGGCTGCTCGGCCGAGCTGGCCGGCGTGGAGGACATCCTCGCCGGCGGCGGCGCGGCCGCGCACCAGCGGCGGGTGGCCGCGGCGGTGGAGACTGCCAGCGGTGTCGGTAGTGCGGAAGGTGCCGGGCCCGCGTCGGGCACGGACGTGGTGCACGACGCCGGCGCTCCCCTGCGCGCGGTCGTCGCCGATGCAGTGGCCCGGACGCGGGTGTCGATCGGGGGCTAGGATGCCGTCTCGGGTCCTGTGCCCTGCAACAACTGACGCTGATAGGGGCCCGGGACGAAGCCCGCCAGATCGGGCATCAGCAAGGTGAAGAGCTGGGCTCCTTGGATCGGGCGCACCGTCACATCGTCAGCACCGGCGGGCGTCACCAGGTAGGTACCCAGGGAACCGGCGTTCAGGATCATCAGTGGCAGGATGGACGCAGGAGTACGAGAACGGTCTGACTCCACGAGCCATAGGCCGAACCCCTCGTGGGCCCACAGGTCTTGCCAGCGCTGATGACCGGCCAGGCGTGTTGGCAGCGGATACCCCGAGTCCATGGAGCGCCGGACCAGGTCACTGAGGGAGACCAGTTCCTGCTCGAGTCGGCCGGAGAAGGCTGGTACGACACCCATGGCGCGGAACATCATCTCACCACCTCGAGTGGCCGAGACCGTTCCGATCCGAGCCGATGAGCACCCCTTCGGAACCACCACGACCGTGGCATCCGACTGGCGTGAGAGTTCGAGCCGAACCTGCCGGCCCTCGCCGCTGAACGCTGTGAGACTAGCGGTGTCTTCGGGCCCCTGAAGGATACTGGCCACCCGTGATGCCCATCGTCCCCAACGCAACCCGTCCCCGTCGCTCAAGCCGAGCTCCGTGGCTTGGTAGGTGGCCTCGGAGTGCAGACGTCCCCAGGACTTACCTTCGGGGTGATGGCGAAGCAACTCCAGCAGAGGACCCTGGATCACGGCCAACGGCACCGCATCCCATCCGTCCGACTCGGCGAAGCCATCCGAGGGATCGCCGGTGGTGGCGGCTACTGGCCTGTCATCCATGCGCAGGAACTCGTCCTCGGGGCCGCCACGTCCCAAGGCAGGCTCCCAGTCTCCAGGAAGGCGCCCGACGAGAGTGTCCAGGATCGAGTCCATCAGGGGAAGGTCCTCCAGGCCCAGGGTGGCGATGACGCACAGGACCGGGTCGTCATTCCAGACATCCACGGTGGCCGAGCCGGTACCGTCCGGGTCCGGCCAGAGCATCCAGCGGATCTCGGCCGCAGCCGATGACCCGTTGACGGTGGCGGCGCGCAGGAAGCGGAACCCGAACCAGGCGCCCTCGCGCCAGTGGTCCATGCCCACTGGCCACGCACCGTGGTCTTGAGTACGGCGGAGATCGAGGCCGGATCCTGTTCCCTGTCCTTCGCCCCATCGGAACACCATGAGGGTCGGCCGCAAGGGCCGCCCCTCAACACGCGGGAGCATCCCCAGGTCCATTCCCGGGAGGGCGATCGTAGTCCAACGCGGTGGGAGGGACAGGGCCATCAGACGATGTCCCCTTCGGCGTACGCCTTCTGGCGTTCTTCCTCGGTCCAGGTCTCGTCGAAGGACTCGTCGATGACCACCGTGGCCAACTGGCCACCACCCCAGGAGATCAAGGCGACGAGGAGCCAACCGGGCACACCGCCGACTCCCAAGGCAGTCACCCCGGCCCCCGCACCGGCATCGACGGCGCCCGAGGCCATGAACGTCAAGATCTCCTGGGCGAGAACCCGGCGAGTCTGGGTGGTGACCTGTTCATCACTGAGGAGCGGATTCTGTTCCGAGAACTCCTTCTCGAACTCCTTGGTGTTCCATCCACTGGACACCAGTCCCGTAATGACGGTGACGTTGACGTCGAAGAACTTCTTGCCAGCAGTATCCAGGCCGATGCTCTTGTACGCGGCGTCGAAGATCGCACTCTTAGGCACTCCCTCGATCTTCCCGCTGGCAACGTTGATGCCCTGTGCAGCCAGGTACTCCACCATGTTCGGGGGATCCGCGAACGACGAACCGTCCGGGGCGGTGACATTGGTGAGTTCGATGTCGTTGTAGTCCTCGTCCTGGGCGATCGCCAGCTGGACCGCATAGGTCAGGTAGGGATCCTCCGCGGAGCCGGATCGGACCAGCTCGCCTGCCTCGTTGTAGGACCACTTCACGCCGTCGGCGTCCATGTAGTCGTAGGGCAGGTCTTCGAGCGGAACGGATTCGGCGATCTTGAGGTAATCGGCTTCCGAGAGGCCGTCGATCCCACCGAAGAAGTGGCTCCCTTGGAGCAGTGTTGCCAGTTCCTCGGGCGACTCCATGATCTCCAGTGCCGAGGTCCGGCTGACGTAGGCGAGTTGGGACAGCTCATCCATATCGATGGCGGACACCGCATCTGCCATGGCGATGCGGGCCTCTTCAATCGTCAGGTAGATGTCAATGGCCGTCTGCTGGTGTTCATGCCGTTCTTGCTCCAGGGCAGAGAGGTGGTCCGTCGGCGTCCTGCCGTGCTTCTGGACGTAGTCCTCCTCTTCCCATTCCCCGGTATAGACCTTGTTCTTGTCCCGGTCATACTCGTAGAAGCGGGTCAGCCAACCCCGAGCCCAGTAGTCATACGGTTCCTTCTTGCCCTGTTGCGTCTGGATGGTCGAATCGAAGGTGGTCGCCGCAGAGGCGAAGATCTCGGCACCGTGCAGTAGTCCACCGAGTTTCTCGGCCACCGGGGTCATCGCAGCGAAGACCGTCTCCTTGTCAGCGCCCCCATAGACGTCTTTGAACCGGGACCACTGACGTACAACGTCCATGAGGACATCATGGGTCTTGCGGACAGCTTCCATGGTGTTTTCCGCCCCCACGGCAACTCGCGATGAGGGAGGTAGGGGCACGGCCCATGACACGAAGTTGTCATGCTCTTCAGGAAGGATGTTGTCAGGGACCGACGCCTCTTGCCAACGTATGGTCTCGAATCTCATGGTGCTCTATCCGTCGCTGCCCTACGGGGCGTCGTGGGCGGTGTTGAAGGGTTGAGGATTGTAGGAACCGGGCGTCTCAGCATCGGACGGCGGCGTGTACTCCCATGCTCCGTTCTCTGGATCGTCGGGCGTTGGCCGTGAGTTGTCCGGCTCACCGTGTTCTCCCCCGGTGCGGAACTCCGGATATACGTTCTCCGCGCCGGCGGCATCAGCAGCCATCGCAGCATCCCCTGATGCGTAGTAGACGACCACGTCCCGCATTGCATCGATGAGGCTGCGAATGTCACTCTCGATCGATTTGTAGTGGGGAATCAACTGCTCATCGTAGAACTGCTTGTAAGCTGCATTAGTCCGTTCGGCGCTGTCTTGAATCTGGTCAGTCTCGTCCGTCCCGTAGGTCCCGGTGTCCACCGAGTCCTTGTCCACGTCCAGGCCAGTGAAATGCTTGTTGTCGTTGGAGAGGATCCCCTCAAGGTCATTGATGACCTGCTGGCATCCGTCCAGATCAATCCAGTAGGAACTCATGTGCGAGCGCCACCCTTCCTCGTCTCCTCCAGACTAGGAGGACCCGGTAAGAGGCAACAATGGGGAGAACTCCCCATCCGCGCCGCTCAGGCCACCAGCGAGATGCTCTCCACCGGCTGGCCGGGATCTGCGGCGAAGTCCAGGCCGGACGGTGCCACCCCGTCGGCCACCAGTTGTGCCCCGAGTGCGGCGACCATGGCCCCGTTGTCCGTGCACAGCCTCACGGGCGGCACCGTCAGCCCGATCCCGGCGGTTTCGCACCGCTCGGCCAGCAGCGAGCGCAGCCGGGAGTTGGCGGCCACTCCCCCACCGAGCAGCAGGTGCGTGATGCCGTGCTCCGTGCAGGCGCGGACCGCTTTGGCGGTGATCACGTCCGCGACCGCCTCCTGGAAGGACGCGGCGATGTCCGCCGTCGGGATCTGGTCCTCCGGCACACCGGCGGCCTCGAACTGCTCGACGCACCGGGCCACGGCGGTCTTCAGCCCGGAGAAGGACCAGCTGTGGCGGTGCTTGCCGGGCTCTTCCGCACTGCCCACGAACTTCGGCGCGCTGAGGCCCCGCGGGAAGCGGAAGGCCTTCGGATCGCCCTGCTGGGCCAGCCGGTCGATCACGGGTCCACCCGGGTAGCCGGCGCCCAGGAGCCGGGCGACCTTGTCATAGGCCTCGCCCGCGGCGTCGTCGATGGTGGAGCCGAGCAGAGCGACATCCGTGGTGAGGCGGTTGACCTGCAGGATCTCGGTGTGCCCGCCGGAGACCAGCAGGGCACCGAGGTTCTCAGGCAGCGGTGCCGACGTGCGCTCCACGGACTGCTCGCCGTCCGTGTTCCCTTCCCCGAGCACGACAGCGGCCGGCCCGGTTCCGCTCTCGGCCACCCCTTCCAGCACGCCGACCCCGACGTGGGCCACCAGGTGGTTGATGCCATAGAGCGGCTTGTCCGCGGCGAGCGCGAGGGCCTTCGCTCCGGCCACCCCGACCATGAGGGCGCCGGCCAAGCCGGGGCCGGAGGTGACGGCGATGGCGTCGATCTCCTCCAGCGTGACGCCGGCGGTGTCCAGGGCCTGCTGCAGGGTGGGGATGAACTCCTCGAGGTGGGCCCGGGCCGCGATCTCGGGGATGACCCCGCCGAAGCGGACATGCTCCTCCATGGATGAGGCCACCGCATTTGCCAGCAACTCGGTCCCACGCACGATGCCGAATCCGGTCTCATCACAGGAGGTCTCGATACCGAGGACGAGCGGGGCTGCGGCTCGAGCGGCGGATGGAACGGTGTCAGGCATGCCCCTCATTCTAGGACCGGACCGCTGAGCCCCGCCGGAACCATCGTCCGGAAGGATCACGGCCGCGGTTGATGTAGCGACTCGCCGAACCGCCCCACAATTACTGCTCTCGTGATCCTTCCGTGGCGGGGCCGTCGACCGGGATGCGGACCGTAAACGTGGAGCCCACGCCTTTCTCGGAGGCCACGAGGATTTCCCCGCCGTGGGCTCGGACGAAGCCCTGGGTGATGGCCAGGCCCAGGCCGGTGCCGGGGATAGCAGCCTTTCGCACGTGCTCGGTGCGGTAGAAGTTCGTGAAGAGCTTGCCTCGCTCCGCGTCGGTCATGCCGAATCCGGTGTCCTTGATGACCAGTTCGGCCCAGTCCCCGCCCCCGTCCACACCGGGCAGACGGCGGAGTGAGACGGTGACCGAGCCGCCGTCGGGAGTGTATTTGATGGCGTTGGAGAGCAGGTTGTCCACCACCTGGCCCATCTTGACAGGGTCAGCCACGGCCTCGAACCGGTCCGGAAGGTCAGACTCCAAGGTGAGGTCGCTGTGCTGCGCACGCACCGTGGCTGACTCGAGGCTGTACCGGGTGAGCCGGGCCAGGTCCACGTCCTGCACGGAGACCTTGGAGGTGTTTGCGGCGGAGTCGAGCAGGCTCGTCACCAGACTGAGCAACCGCTCCGCATTGCGCATGGACGTATTGAGGAACTGGCGGAGGGCCGGGTCCAGGTCTTCCTCCAGTGCCAGGTCGAGGTAGCCGATGATCGAGGTCAGCGGGGTGCGGAACTCATGGGAGACCTCGGCCACGAACTGCTCGCGGGCCTGGATGGCGTCCATCAAGTCCGTGACGTTCTGGAACACCACCACGGTGCCATCGAATCGGTTGTCCTCGTCGTACATCGGCGACGCCGAGACGGAGAGGTGCTGCTGGCTCCCGTCCGTGCCCAGGGCTATGATCCGGCCGCGGAAGTCCTCCTCCTGCAGGGCACGGACCACGGGCCGGTCCGGGGCGGAGATGGGAGTGGTGCCGTCCGCTTCAAAGACCAGCAGCTCGTGTTCCGCAGCGTCCTCTGCCCCGGGCGGCATGCCGATGAAGTGCATGCGCCGCTGCGCCTGGTTCATCAGGATGTCGTGACCGTCACGGTCCACCACCAGAATTCCCACGTCGGAGGTCTCCACCACCGTCTGCAGCATCCGATTCTGCGATTTGGAGGTCTCCAGGGAGGCCCTCAGTTCCATGCGCTGCTTGTCCATGCTGCGCGTCAGGATGCTGGCCGCGGCTCCCAGGGACAGCATCATGAACGGCACCATGACCGGCCGGGTCACGCTCGATTCCATGAGGGCGTCCGAGAACGGAGTCGTTTCGGAAACATACGGCCACCAGCTGACGGCGGCCGTTCCGAGGAAGCCGAGGCTCAGGGCAAGCATGGGGTAGAGACCTGACCATGCCAGCCAGAAGACGGGGAAGGCCGTCAGGAGGACCATGCCGTCAAGCACGTAACGTGCGGCAGTCCAGAGAGGAGCGATCGCGACGAAATCGAGCAGCGGGATGACCCAGTAGAGCACGGCAGGCAGCCGGTGCCACGGAACGGCCCCCGCCAACAACGTCAGGAACATGATGCCGCCGAAGCCGATGGCCAGGAAGGGGGATTCCATGGCCACGCCCGGATCGATCACCAAGACCGCGATGACCACGAGGACGGTGGAGATCGCCAGCGGCAATTGTGAGAACAGGACGCGGCGCCTCAGCGAGAACTGGCCGAAGTAGCGGCGACCACGAGCCTCCCTGGGGGGAAGCGTCGTCGTGGGGGTAGCGGATGACACGGTTTGACTCCGTTCGTTGCGAGGCATGAGACGCCCCACTCCACGGTAGCCTTGGACCTCAGACTATCTTGGGGGTGTTTCACGTGGAGGATCGCCGTGTCGCGGTCGTTGTCGAGGATGACGATGACATCCGAGGACTCATGGTTGCCCTCCTGAGCCAGTCCGGCTTCAAGGTGCATGAGGCGACCAATGGGACCGACGGCGTGCGTGCCGTGCGAGACTACGACCCCGTCCTCGT
Source organism: Citricoccus sp. NPDC079358 (assembly GCF_040702545.1). NCBI lineage: Bacteria > Bacillati > Actinomycetota > Actinomycetes > Micrococcales > Micrococcaceae > Citricoccus > Citricoccus sp. NPDC079358. The sequence goes on along the minus strand of NZ_JBFBLI010000001.1, from coordinate 312,788 downwards.
GACTGTTGACTTGGGTCTGCCGGACTTTGACGGTTACGAGGTCACCCGTCAAGTGCGCCAGTTCACCGACGCCTACGTCGTGATGCTCACCGCCCGCGGCGAGGAGATCGACACCCTCCTGGGCCTGGACGCCGGTGCTGACGATTACCTCACCAAGCCGTTCCGCCCCCGCGTGCTGCGGGCCCGGATCGAGGCCATGTTACGCCGTCCCCGCGGCGGCAGCGTCGCAGCTCCGGCCGTCCCCGCGCTGCCGGGAGGCAGCGAGCAGTCCCGCGGGCCGGCGTCGTCCCTCGAACCCACGGACGACGGTGCCGCGTCCTCGCCTTCCAGCCCCGGGCCGTGCCCCACGGCGGCCCCGCCGGCACATGCGCCCGTCCTGGAGACCTCCAGTGGCGCGGTGCCGACCGCCTCCACCGAGAAACCAGTCCAGATCGATCGGCACCTGTCCCTGGACGGACTGGAGCTGTACCCGACCGTGCACCAGGTGGTGGCAGAGGGCCGCGAGGTCTCCGTGACCCCGACGGAGTTCCTGTTGTTGGAAACGCTGATGCTCAGCGGCCGCGTGGTGCGGTCGAAGTCGGAGCTGTCCCGCGTCATCCGCGGGGACGCACCAGACAACGGGACCTTCGTCTCCCTGGCGGACGAGCGCACCGTGGAGGTGCATCTGGGGAACCTGCGGCGCAAGCTGAGGGACGATCCGAAGACTTCGCGGTGGGTGCAGACCGTGCGTGGGGTGGGCTACCGCATGGCGAGCAGCCCACGGGATGTCAGATAACTCCCGCGAGCTGCTGTACGAATAACTGCAGCTGCCGGGCAGTCTCGGCGGCCAGACGGCGTAGCGTTTCCATGATCTCGGCCAGCCGCTCCATAGGGGGCCAGTGGACGGGGGCCGGCGGACGTTTGGCGAAGTCCTCCTGGAGGCGGGCCGCCAATGCGGACAGCGCCTTGGCACCGGCCATGGCCGAGGCGGTCTTCAGGCTGAGAACGGCGTCCATCCAGTCCTCGTGGTCTTGGGTGGAGAGGGCATGCTGGAGCCGTTCGACGCGCTGGTCCAGCATGGCCTCATAGCGGCGGATGAATCCGCACAGCATGTCTGTATCGCCTAGTTGTTCCCCCAACCGGCCCAGCGCATCAGTATCAAGTACTGGTGCAATGGTCATGAACTCATGATGCTCCCCTTTGCGCAGGACCACGCCGGGCTTTCCCCAAAGCTTTGCTCAAGACCCACGCCGGCCCCGCTTCCCAAAGGGAGCCTCAAGGTCGGCGCGGCGAATCTATGGGAAACCTTGTGGGGATCCGTCGTCAACCCGCAGGCCTGGCTTGAGGCCCGAGGCCTGAAATAGATCTCAGCAGGAAGCCGGGAGCGGCATCGACATCCCCGTCGACGAGTCTCCGAGAGCTCCTGCACCGTCTCAGTATCGACGCCGGCGCTGGCATCCCCGCCAGCCCCGGCCAAGATCGTTCTCAGCAAGGGGTTTTGACATGAAGAAGATGACCAAGGGCGCCATCGTGACCGGCCTGGGCGTGGCCCTCCTCCTCGGCGGCGGCGGCACCCTCGCCGTGTGGAACGTCGAGCAGACCGCCAATGCCGGGACCATGGCCGCCGGCAGCATGGAGCTGACCTCGAGCACGGGCGTCTGGACCTCCAACCTCTCCAACAATCCAATCTCGGACATCACCGAGTACCGCATCGTCCCGGGCGAGGAACTCACCTACACGCAGCAACTTGAGGTCGGGCTGGAGGGTGACCAACTGGAGGCCACCCTGTCCGTCGACACCTCCGGAGTCACCAACGGCTTCTCCAACAACCTGACCCTGGAGGACTTCACTGTGACGAAGGCCGGGGCCGCCGACGCTGCCATCACGGCCTACAACGGCTCGACCGATGTGGAGTCCGGCACATTCACCGCCTCCGCCACCCTGGCCTTCGACGCCGACAATCAGGAGGACATGAACCAGGAGCTGGACCTCACCCGGCTCGCCTACGTCCTGGATCAGAAGGCCCCGACTCCCGCCAGCTGATCCGCTCCGGTCCGTACCGTCCCGACCCCACGCAGCGGGTGACCATCCCCGGTCCACCCGTGGTCCGCTACCGCCGCTCTTTGACACCTGAGGAAATGACATGCGCATCAAGACCATGGTGCAGACTGCTGCAGTCATCTCCCTGGCGGTGGTGGCGGGCCTGCTGGGGGTCGGAGGCACCTGGGCCCTGTGGAACGCCTCCGCTCCGGCGCAGATGGGCACCGTCCAGGCCGCGGACTTCAGCGTCACGGTCAACGGATCACCGTTGGCATCCCAGGGTGTGACGGCCACCGCGAGACCCGAGACCTCGGGCGCGGCCCTGACGCCGAAGACTCCGGTCTACTCGATCATCGCGATCACCAACGCCACCAATGCCAGCGGACCGTTCTCCCTGCGAACGGTCCTGGGGCAACCGACGACGTCCAACACTCCAGCTGCCCTGGCCTCGAATCTGACCATCCAGACGGCATCCATGCCGGCCTCCAACAAGTGCGCCGACGCCAGCTACACCTCGACTCCAACGGCCACCACCATCACCAAGGGCGCCACCGCGAGCCTGTGCCTCCGGATGAGCCTTCCGCAGAATGCACCCGGCACCCTGACGCAGACCACCGCCACCGTGGCCGTACCGGTGACCGCCACCCAGATCCAGTAAGGAAGTAGGAACAGGACATGAGCATGCACCGCCAGCAGCGCCGACGTCTCCCCTCCTGGATGGGCGGGGCTGGTCAGGCCCTCTCCTTCATCGCACTGTGTGTCTCCGCGCTGGCGGCAATCGTCCTGATCATCGTCCCGCTCGTCACCGGTTCCCAGACCTACTCCGTGCTGACCAGTTCGATGGCACCCAGCTATCCTCCGGGCACCTTCCTGGTCGTCAAGCCGACCGATTTCGACTCCCTGCAGACCGGCGATGTCATCACCTACCAGGTGGAGTCCGCGCGTCCAGAGGTCATCACTCACCGCATCACCTCGCTCACGGCCAGCCAGGACGGTGAGCGCATGCTGATCACCCAGGGGGACAACAATGACGTGGCCGATGAGAACCCGGTCATGGAAGTCCAGGTTCGCGGCAAGCTGTCCTACGCCGTGCCCTACGTCGGCTTTCTCGCCAACGCCCTCGGCAATTCGGACCGATGCTCCGTCATCACGGTCTTGGCCATCGGACTCATAGCCTGGGGCGCCGTCACGATGATCCGCGGGGCCCTCAAAGACCGCCGGGAGAACCGATGACCCGCAGGATGTGGCGCGTCGCCGTCGCGGTGTTCCTGACGGTGTTCCTCGGTGGGCTCGGCGTCGCCGGGGCGGCGGCCCTGTGGTCGCTGTCCGGAACCGTGTCGTCTCAGGTCACCACGGGCACGTGGGGCGCAGACGAGGACGGTAGCGGAGACGCCACAGACGGCACCAGGCCCATCGGACTGGACCCCAGGCTGGCCTATTCCGAGCCGTCAGGTTCCTTCCGTTACGACGGGCCAACGGGCCTCGGGTTCTGCCACGACTTCCGGATCTCCAACACTTCCGATGAACCCCTCATCTGGTCGGTCACCTTTGACACCAGCAAGGGTCCCTACTGGGGGCTGGATCCGACCACGGTGAAGTCGAACGGAACGGGAACGCTACGGGGCTTCTGGGGAGGGAAGACCACCGGCTACGACTCCGCCACCGGGCTCTGGACTATCGGTGGGGTCAACTACCAGCGCACGCTGGCCCCTGGTGCTTCCGCAGATGTTGGCTACTGCGCCAACCCGGCCATGCCCGCAGTCGACCCGACCGCTTATGCCGCCCCGAAGATCCGGGTGGATCCCAGCAGCCACTCCTACGGCGTTGCCTTGCGGGTACAGGTCACGTCCGGCTCAAGGTTCCAATTGCCGTGGGAGGTTGACGTGGATCTGGCCGATCACGTCTGTGCCTCGACCCTTCCCAACAAGATCACCGCAGAGAACGCTGAGCTCGTCCGCATCAGCGGGACCCGGTACCGTCTCAGCGGCACCGGCGCATACCGGCTCGTCGGCAACGGTCATTCTCAGGACTTCGTCTTCGCCCGGTACAACCCCGGCGGTAAACCGTTCCAATGGGGCAGTTGCCCGTAGTCGCCACTGAGCTGCTGGGTGTTCTCAACCGGGTGGCACGTCGATTCGCGAGTGGTGCTCACGTCTCGGGGCACCCTGCTGGCTGGGCGGCAGCGTCCAGCAAGCAGACAGGCCCCACTGAGCCTCGCCCCAGGTGGAGCCTGACGCGCGCGTCACCCGCCGCGTCGAGGATTCCGAGCCGCAGTGCAGAGACCTCGAACTGGCCTGAGGGGATTCCCTCCCATTCCGGCGGTGGCGTGCTGCCGTTGACCGGGACGTTCTGGTTGTTCAGGCTCAGGGACACCAGAGCGTCGAGATACAGCACGTTGTAGAGGTTCGAGACGGCGGTGACGATGGGGGTGGTGAGGGCGTTGACCGCAGACCCGAGGGCGGACAGGGGGCGCAGTACTCCGTCCAGAATGGTCCCCACCGTGCCGCCGAGCCCATTGACCAACCCGTTGACCAAGGGATCGAGAAGTCCCAGGTCGAGCAATCCGAGCAGCCTGACGTCTGTGGTGGCGGCGAGGCTCCCTGCGAGCAGGTCAGCCAAGCCTCCCTCCACATGGGCGTCCACATTGGCGATCGGGAGTCCCAGGAGGCGCAGCGACAGGGTCACGTCCACGCTCACCTGCACCGCATCCAGGGCCCCGGAGAGCAGTGTCTGAATCTCGGCCAGCCAGTCATCGAGGCTCTGGGTCAGTGCGGTGGTCAGGGCGTTCACCACGGCCGGGTCGGCGAGCAGGTCCGTGTTGGGCGGAAGTCCGTTCAGGCCCTGGGAGTACTCACCCGGGTAGGTGGCGGCCAGCAGGGCCGCCGTGTCCACCGTGACCACCCCGGTTCCAGGGTTGATCGTCAGCACGCCCGACTCGTCGCCGAAGTCAGCGGCCAGGAAACTCCGGACACTGCTCAGGTCGATGGTCGCAGTCAGTGAGACGCCGACATTGCCCAGGCGAAGCGTTCCCAGCAGGCCGCCGACGAGACTGGAGACGCCGGAGGTGAGCTGGTCCAGAACGCCGCGGTTGGAGGCCAGCCCGTTGACGGCGTTCTCCAGCCCGGTCAGCACGCCATTGACGCCGGTGACCAGGTCCCCCACGGCCGGCGATTCCACCGCGGTGTCCACGGAGGAGACGAGGTACTCCCGGGTCACGGCCTCATTCAGGGCCCCGAACTCCGCCGCACAACCGTCCAGCTCGGCGCGCCCGGCCACGGCCCCGACCTCCAGGTCCACATCAGCCACGTTCTCGCCCACCAGTGAAGCCACGTCGTGGTCGAGGGAGCCCAACAGCTCGAACAACTGCAGCGTGGCCAGCTGTGGTTCGCCGGTGCCCGGCTCCAGAGCGATGACCCCTTCGTCATTGACCAGCCCGGATGCCCCGACGGCCTCCCCAGTGGACTGCGCCTGGCCGTACTGTCCGATCACGCCGGTATCAGTGTCCAAAGGCAGCTGGATGAGCCCCAGGCCCACGCTGAGGAACTCAAGGGCCGTCACACCGAGCGGGGCGAAGTACGCATCGAAGGAATCGGTAGGCGCCCCCTGTTCTGTCCAGGAACGATCACCATCCTGGAGGACCTCCGCATCCTGCACTTCGGCCGCACTGTCCAGATTGACCCCCAGCGCGGAACCGCTGACCATGGTTCCCGCACCGCGAGTCGCGAACGCCCCCTGGGGATCGGTGCAGTCAAGGACGCCCAACCGACCATGAGCGACCTCGCGGTCATTCCAAGAGGCCAGCGTCGGGACGATCCCTCCCGTGACGGAAGAGGCCGCCATCACCATGGCCAGGACTCCGGCCAGGAGTCCAACCATCCACCAGCGACGCCGGCTCATGCCCGCCCCCCGCTCCGGCGGCGGGCCCACGCCGCCAGCGCCACTCCCACCAGGACCAGCCCCGCGGCGACGGCCAGGAACAGTATCCCGACGGTGCCGGTCCTCGGCATCGGCGTCTGGGTTCCGAGAATCCCGTCAGTGTCGGAATCCGCGTCGGGATCAGTACCGGGGGCCGGATCAGGAGCCGCGTCCGGGCCGGAGTCAGGGCCGGCGGCTGCGCCCGAGGCGTACAGGCCCACGCCCACGTCCCCGGTGAGGCCCTGCAGGCTGTCGTCCCAGGACGCCTCGGACGGCAGCCCCATCGTCACCATGACGTACCGCGGGCTGCCGGATTCCAGGTCCGCCAGGGTCCATGTGCCCGACGCCGCGCCGTGATCACTGGCGTCCGCGCCGATTCCCTGCGCGCCGCCGTCGGGCCCCCGGCCTACCGGATCACCGACGTCAGCCAACCGCGTGGCCTCCACCAGTCGGGCCTCCTCCCCCGGGCATAGTGCCTCCGGCTTGGTGGTGGCGAAGGGCTCCGTGCAGGACCGGACCGAGATGCGGATGCCGTGAGTGTGGTCCACCAGATCCCCACTACCCATCAGCCGCAGGCTCAGGTTGCCGGCGGGCTCGTTCTCCAGCCGCGTCTCGATGGTCCAGGCCACCCGGTCTCCCGGGGTCAGCCCGGTGAAATACGCCGGGTACGGATCCGCCCGCAACACCAGGTAGCCGTCCTGCCCGGTCTCCGGGACATCCTGCAGCGCGCCGCTGGCCGGCGGCAGGCCGCCAGCTGTGACCGCCAGTATCCCGACGCCGGCGCCCGCCCCGAGCACGGCAAGGCACCGCCGCGCCCGGCGGGGCCTGCGGTTGCTCATCGGCATGGACGCTCCCTTCGGCGATGGGTTAGGCGGTCGGTTCGGACAGTGGTTCGGTGGATCCGGACGGTGAATCGGCGGTGTCCTCCTCGGGGTCGGGCCAGAACACGGAGAAGACCAAGGCGGCGACGACGGCGGTGAGGCCCAGGATCACCCACGGCGAGCGCAGGTCCTCCAGCACGGCCCCCACGTGTGGGGCGCCCACGACCATCCGGTGGACGGCGTCCACCACGTAGGGGAATTGGTCCGGCACCGGGTTGTCATCGCCTTGGAGGGTCAAGGACCGGACCCCGTCGCCAGCTCCCGCAGGTCCCGGGTCGATCCGGGTGATGCGGTGGGTGACGGGGAGCGTGGCATCGTCCCGCTGCAGGGTCACCACGTCCCCGATCTCCAGCTCGGTGGCGGCCACGGGCACGCTGATGGCGGCGGATCCCGTGGGCAGCTCCGGTGACATCGAACCGGTCATGAAGACCACGATCCGAGCCCCGGTCAGGAAGCTGACCACGTACCAGGTGACCACCAGGAGGCCGGCCAATCCCAGCACCACCAGCCCGGTGCTGGTCAGCCCCCGTCGTATCTGCCGTCCCGTGGAGGGCGTCCTCACGGTGCCCCGGTTCAGGGAGTCGCGGTCTCGGCGTCCACCGACGTGGCGATGAACTGCCAGGCCGGAGCGGCGGTCTGACCCTGAAGGCCGTCCACGCCCGGGGCGTCTGCCGGCAGGGTGACCTCGAAGCAGTAGTACTGGATGTTGGCTTCATCCGCCGCCAGCTGCTGCTGGGCCGGGGTCACGCCGGTCTCGAATCCCGTACCGGCCGGGATCACCTCGGTCCCGAAGGCATCCCAGGTGGCTGCGTTGCAGGCGGTCGGGGTCTCGGTGGCCTTGACGGAGTAGGTGAGCGCTCCCCAGAGCCCGGCGTCCGTGGCCACGCCAGTTGCTTCGACCGGCGGCTGCAGTGCGAGGGATCCCGCAATGGAGCCCTCTCCGGTCTTCAGGGCCACCGGTGCGTACACGCTGTCGCCCGGGGTCAGGTTCAGCGCGCCCGGGGTGAATACGACCTCGCCACCGGGATTCGTCTCATGGTCATCCCAGGTGGAGGCCGCCGTCGGCGGAACGTCTGCGTCACGGTTCTGCTGCACGTTGAAGCTGGATGCCCCCAAACCCGGGCCGCCGGCACCATCGCCGGCGAAGATTCATTCGGAGTCGTTCCAGGCGGCCAGGGTTGCCAGTCCGCCGACCCCCACCACAGCGGCTACGGCTCCGACAGCCCAAACTTTCTGCGTTTTCTTCTGCATGATTTCCCCTCATCATCCAATGATCCGGAACGGCCGGCGCGAGCGCTGCACACGGTCCACTTCAACCATCGTCGAAAGCGATGGAATTCTCTAGTCGGTCTTTGACAATGACGACATTCATACATTTCCAGTCTGATTCCCCTTAACTCTTGGGAGACCAGAGCGGCGGAGAGGGCCCCGGGGAAGGACGGTCCTATGCGCCGGCAAGGTTCCGCCGGACCCCCAGGTGACGGCGCATGATCAGCGCGTCCACCCGGCCACCTCCAACGCCCGGATCACCTGGGTAGTACCCCGCCCGCGTGTGGATGTGCTCGAAGCCGTGGCGTTCGTACAGCCGCTGGGCCCGCGGGTTGTCCGCGCGCACCTCGAGCAGCAGGTCGGTCGCCCGGCGGCGCGCGGCCTCGGCCACCATCCACAGCAGCATCGCCGTGCCCAGTCCGTGCCCCTCGGCCTCGGGAGCCACGGCAATGGTCTGCACATCAGCCAGCGGCGGCACGCACATCAGCCCGCAGTACCCGAGCACGACGTCGGCGGCCTCCCCCGTACCAGCGTCGCGGTCCGCATCGATGACCGCTGTGCCGGTCACCGCTGTGCCGGTCGCCGTCGTGCCGGATGCCGATCCGGGCACCGGGCCGGTGATCACGCGGTAGTCACGCGTGCCGCCGTCGGGCTCCGGGACGGCCTGGGCGAGTTCCTCTTCGAAGAAGGACAGCGGCCAGGCGTCGAGCGGGAACAGCCGATTCTCCAGGGTGTGCACGGCGGGCAGGTCGGCCCAGTCCAGGAGTCGCAGCGAATAGCCGGCGGGCAGCACGGGGTCAGCGGCGGTCGAGGAGGTGGCATCGAACTCGTCCACGGGCTCGGAAGGAGTAGGCATGCGGGCTATTCTACGAACCGCCGTTCCTGCCCGGACCACGGCTCTCACGGCTGGCCCGGCATCGGCATTAGGGTGACGGAGTGACCAGGAGCGAGGCGGGTTGACCATGGGCGATTCTCACACGGTGGACCGATCGCAGCCGGAGCTTTCCCTCCGAGACCGATTGGTCGAGCGGCTGAACCGGCCGGGCGTCTTCACGGCCGTGTCCCAAACCATCAAGAGCGTGATCGCGGCCACCGCGGCCTGGTGGTTCTCGATGTTCGTCCTGACGACCGAAATGCCGTTCTTGGCACCGTGGACCGCCCTGTTGACCGTGCACACCACGGTGTACCAGTCGATCTCCCGCGGCCTGCAAACCTCGGTGGCCTCCGTCATCGGCGTCGGCCTGTCCTTCGTGGTGGGCAATTATCTCGGCGTCAACGTGTGGACGTATGCCCTGGCGCTGATGGTCGGGCTCATCCTGGCCCGCATCCGCTGGATCCGGGACGAGGGCGTGGCTATCGCCACCACGGGCATCTTCCTCCTCAGCAGCGGGTTCAATGACCAAGAGCCCCTACTGCTGGACCGCATGCTGGAAGTCGGCGTCGGCGTCGCCATCGGGATCGCCGTCAACTTCCTCGTTGTCCCGCCGCTGCGGGACTGGCAGGCCGCCCAGCACGTCGATTCCATCAACCGCCGCATGGGCGAGCTGCTGGTGGACATGGCTGACCAGATGTCCCAGTCCTGGGACACGGACAACGCCGAGGAGTGGATCGAGGAGACCCGGTCCATGGAGGAGGACACCAGAACGGCGTGGAGACTCGTGCAGTTCGCCCAGGAGAGTCACCGGGCCAATCCCCGGACGTACCTGCACCGCGTGCGCCCCTCGAAGAACCACCACCCCCCGTCGGCCACCGAGGAGGGAGCCGGTTATGCGGACATCCTGACCCGGGTGGACGAGGGGATCTCCCACCTGCGGCACCTGGCCCGCACCCTGCGCCAGGCGACCTATGTGGAGAGCGCGTGGAACGATCGGTTCCGCACCGAGTGGGTGGCCATCGTGCGCGACTGCGGGCAGGCCATCGCGGACCCCGACGCCGAGGTGGAGCCGATCAACGACCGGTTGACCACGCTGTCCCATGAACTCTCCGATGACCACGATCTCCCGCAGTCCGCATGGCCGATCTACGGCTCGCTGATCACCAGCGTGCGGCACCTCGCCGTCATCGTGGACGACGTGGCGTCCTCGCGTGAGGCCCGGGAACCCGACGCCTGACGAACGGCTGCGATTTCTTACCCTCTGGATCTTGCCCTCTGGGTCTTGCCATCTGGACCCTGCGTGACATAGGAATCGACCATGGGTACCCGCATGTTCGTGGCTGTCTACCCGCCCGACGACGTCCGGGAGGAACTGGCCGAGTTCCTCTCCGTCCGCCCGGGCCTGACCTGGGCCGGCCCGGAGCAGATGCACCTGACGCTCGCGTTCTTCGGATCCGTCCCGGACCGTTCCCTCGAGCCACTCGAGGAGAACCTGGACGACGCCGTCCGGAGCGTCGAATCCTTTCCCTGCGGCCTGCACGGTGCCGGGGCATTCCCCCATCCGGACAGTGCCGCGGTGTTGTGGCTGGGCGTCGAGGACGGTGCCGAGGACCTGACCCGGCTGGCGCGGAAGGCGCGCGGGGCGGGCAACCGGGCCGGCGTCGTGCCTGATGGCAAGGCCTTTCATCCGCACCTGACACTGGCGCGCCCGGGCCGCACGAATGCCACACGGTGGATCCGCGTGCTGGAGACGTTCAGCTCGCGGATCTGGACCGTGGATGAGGTGCACCTGGTCGAGTCGACACTCCAGGGGCATGGCCACCGGCCGCGACATCGGACCGTGAAGACGGTACTTTTGGCCCCCTGACGGGACGGGTGGGCGTCGGTAGCGTGGAAGGTGCCACGCCGTGCGCGGTCGGCTTCTCTCACGCTCTTCCGGCGGCCACGGCACGAGGAGAGGACACATCATGACCGCGCGTTTTTCCCCGAGGAACACCCCGCTCCGCACGACGGCGGCCCTGCTGGGCCTGGGTGGCATTCTCGTCCTGGGTGCCTGCGCACCCGATGGCGCATCCGAGGCTACGCCGGAGGGCGGCGCGTCCGCGCCCGACGGCGGCGTCCAGTCCCTGAGCCCCGGAGCCACTGAGGGCGCGGAGACTACGGACACCGCGGCATCCGACTCCACGAGCACGGGTGGTTCGGGCGAGGAGGACTCCGGTGCACCCGCGGACTACACGGCGAGCATGCAGGACATCGAGAGTGAGGTCGGCACCGCGCAGATCCGGGAGATGGACGGGGCGATGGAGTTCACCGTTGAGGTCTCCGGCATGGAGCCCGGCTTCTACGGCCTGCATGTCCACGAGATCGGCGAGTGCAACCCGGACAGTGCCGCGCCGGACGACCCCTCCGAACTGGGGGCGTTCCTCTCGGCCGGCAGCCACATCGGTGCTGACGAGTCCGACCACCCCGACCACGCCGGGGACCTGCCTCCCATCCTGGTGCAGGAGTCCGGGGAGGGGCACCTGACCTTCCAGACCGACCGGCTCACCGCCGAGCACCTGCAGGATGAGGACGGTGCCGCGATGATGCTGCACTCCGGCCCGGACAACTTCGCCAACATCCCCGAGCGCTATGCCCCCGATGGCCCGGACGAGGACACCACCGGGACCGGCGACGCGGGCTTCCGCTGGGCCTGCGGCGTGGTCGAGGCAGCCGGCTGATCGCCCCCCACGTTATGATCACGCCCGACGTCGAGAATCGCCGATTCAGACGACGGTGACCGTGCTCGCAACTCGTGTCTGACGGTGGATGGCCCGGCGTAGGCGTTCCAGGAACTGCCGTGCACCGTCGCTGCGATAGACGTCATCAGCAGCCTTGACCGATTCCCAGCCGTGGTCTGTGAAGTCGCTGTCTCGCTTGATGTCGCTATTCAACTGGGCGGACTCCCCGTGACCGCGTCCGTCGTACTGGATAGCGATCCGCCACTGGGGATAGTGCAGATCTGGCCGTCTCTTCAGGGTCGGTGAAAGCCAGACCTCCTGGTTCACCACGGGCTCGGGCAGCCCGGCATCAACGATGATCAGCCGAAGCAGGGTCTCGGCAGGCGAGTCCACGCCTTCACGGATCAATGCCCTCGCTTGGCGGGCGGCATTGATGCCCTTGGTGCGACGGCGGCGCACCAGCACTGCATCCACCTCGGCCAGGGTGCACAGCGGGTTCTCCCCCAAGACCCCGGCCGGCCGGGCGGGACCATTGCTTCTCTGCAGCAGCGCATCCCCGGCGGCGACCAGCCACACCGGATCCTTGATCTGCGTGGCGAGATCCAACCAGGTCCGTTCCGGTGTCGTGAGCCGCAGTCCGTCAAACTCCACCACGTCCTCGTCATCCAACTCGGCCTTATGCCCCTGGATTCCAGGTCGACGCCTGGCCCCGGATTCCCCTTTGCGGCCCGTGACGTGAATCGGCCAATCCTCCTCCAGGTGGTGCGGCAACCACAGGCCCCACAGTCGCGCCGCTGTCGAGTGGCTCAGATAATGGTCCCCGGTCAATGACGACACCGCTTCGACCACCTCGCGCCACGGAGGGTCTCCGAGGTTCCAGAGCCTGATACCCGGCGTAGGCACCACCAACCACCGGTGCCGCAGCTGGTACTCGGTCATCCCAGATGCACGAGCTTCCTCGGCGGTGAACACCGTCTTGGGCACGGCGCCTCGAGCCGAGTCCTGCTTGGCTGCACCTTCGCCGACCGCGGTCGAGTCGGCTTCGTTCCTCCAGTCCATGGACACCAGCGTTGGGCATTCTGCCCGCCCCTGCAGAAGTTATCCACAGGCCGAGTGACTAGCCGGGTCATGAACCCAGTCAAGAGCCACGTCACGAGCACGCCCGACGTCGAGAATCGCCGATGAACCCTTCGGCGATCGTGCTCATAACTCCAGCGGGCAGTGGGCATCGGGACCGTTACCCCCCAAGGGGCAGTGGGCATCGGGGCGGTTGCACGCAGGCGTCAGAGCAGATCGATGACCTCGTCCAGCATCTGCTCCGTCAACCGCCCGGTGAAGGTGTTCTGCTGGGAGACGTGGTAGCAGCCGACCACGCGCACCTCCCTCGGACGGCCGGCGCTGACGGCGCCGGTGCCATCGCCAGCGCGACCGCTCGGCACCGTGAACACCGTCTGCGCCCCGTGGCCGAACTTCGCCCGGGGCCGCGGCACGCTCCAGCCCACGCGCAGCGCCGCGGCATGCAGCGACTGCCAGCCGATCCCGCCCAGCACCAGGATCGATTCGACCGAGTCCACCAACTGCAGTTCACGGTCCAGCCAGGGACCGCAGGCAGCTCGCTCGGCCGGCGTCGGCTTGTTGTCCGGCGGCGCGCAGTGCACCGGGGCCACCATGCGGACGCCCCTGAGCCGCTGCCCGTCCCCGGCGGACACCGAAGTCGGCCGTACGGCATAGCCGGCCCGGTACAGGGCGGCGTGGATCCAGTCCCCCGAGCGGTCGCCCGTGAACATCCGGCCGGTGCGGTTCCCTCCGTGAGCAGCCGGGGCGAGCCCGACGACGAGCACGCGCGGCTCCGAGTCCCCCAGGGACGGCACGGGCCGTCCCCAATAGGGCTCACCGAGAAACGCCTTCCGCTTGCCCACCGCCACCGATTCCCGCCAGTCCACCAACCGCGGGCAGGCGCGGCACACGGAGACCCGGGCGTCGACGTCGGCCAGGGACTGAGCCGTGCCCGCCAGCCTCCGGACCTGTGCAGCCGAGGTGGCGGCCGGCGTCGTAGGCCCCGCGGGGTCCTCCGGCCACCCGGTACCGGGTGGCACGGGCGAGGCGAACGACTGGCCCGTCAGCGGGTGCGGCAGCGGTGGGGGCAAGCCACCGCCCAGGGGAAGGTCTCCACCGGGAGGGGCGCCGCCGCCCGGGATCCCGGTCAGGACTGCTGTTCCCGGAGCCGGTCGATGTGCTCGGAGGCCTCGGCATCACCGGTGGCACCAATAGTCTCGGTCTCCGCGCCAGGGGCCGATTCCGCGGCGCTCCCCTGTCCGAGGACCTCTGCCTCTTCCTCCGGATCGGGAAACTGGGCTGGTGTGGTCGTCATCAGTGGCTCCTTCGGGACGTGGTGTCGTCGGTTTGGTGCACATGCTAACGGCAGGTCAACGCTGCAGTCGCCGCCCTGCGGACTTACAGTGGGCGGTGGACCACACACCAAACCGCTGAACCAGGAGCGTCCGCATGAGCACACAGGAGCAATCTGCGCCACGTCGGCCCGAGGGCGCGGGCGCGGGCGCGGGCCCGTGGTCAGATCCGATGGGGCGGATCGGGGCGCGTGCGGGTCAGACGTTGCTGATTGCCGCCGTGGCCGTCGGCATCATCTGGGTGCTGCTGCGCGTGAGCGTCGTGGTCCTGGCCGCGCTGGTGGCCCTGATCCTGGCCTCCGCGGTCGCTCCTCTGGTGCGGTGGCTGGTCGGCAAGGGCTGGTCCCATCTTCTGGCCACCCTGACGGCCTTCCTGGGCATCGTGGTGGTGGTCGGAGGGGTGATTACCGGGGTTGTCCTGGCGGTCATCAACGAGTGGGATTCCCTGGTCTCCTCGGCCCTGCAAGGTTGGCAGGCACTGCAGGACTGGGTCACGTCCGGACCCCTGCCGGTGGACGCCTCCGTCGTCGACGACGCCATGCAGCAGGTCACCGACTTCGTCACCAGTGGCAACTTCGCCAGCGGCCTGGCCAGCAGCACACTGACCGGGATCTCCGCGGCCGGCCAGTTCCTCACCGGCCTGGTACTGATGATCGTCGTGCTGTTCTTCCTGCTCAAGGACGGCTGGAAGTTCACCAACTTCTCCCTCCGCTGGTTCCAGGGCGGCACTCGGGCCAAGCTGGCGGAGTCCATCGACCGCTCATCCGAGGTGCTCGGCGGCTACGTGCGCGGCACCGCCACCGTGGCCCTCGTGGACGCCGTGCTGATCGGCATCGCCCTGGCGATCCTCGGTGTGCCGCTGGCCCTGCCGTTGGCCGTGATCATTTTCATCGGCGCGTTCATCCCCATCGTCGGGGCCACCGCCACCGGCATCATGGCCGCGCTGGTTGCCCTGGTCACCAACGGACTCACCACGGCACTGATCGTGACGGCCGTTGTCATCCTGGTCAACCAGATCGAGGGCAACTTCCTCCAACCGGTGGTCATGGGCCGGACGCTGAGCCTGCACGCCATGATCGTGTTGCTGGCCCTGACCATCGGCACCCTGGTGGGCGGCATCTTCGGCGCCATCCTGGCCGTGCCCTACACCGCCGTGGCGTGGACACTGATCCAGGTCTGGTCGAACCGCTACCAGGCCGGCGACGACCCTGTCCTCGGGCAGGACCCCCTGGATGCGAAAGACCGCGCAGACGCAAAGGCCACCACGGCGCAACGGCTGCGCTATTGGCGCATCAGCCGCCAGCGCCCGTCCAGCCAGAAACTCGGCGCTGCGCAGAAGGTGGAGCCGGGCTCGCAGGACGCGTCAGGCCACTCGGACGCCTCCGCTCCCACGGACGCCTCCGGTCCAGACGGCTCGTCCGACTCATCCGCCTCCAAGGAGTCCTAACCGGCGCGGCCTACCGTTCGCCGGTGCCGGCCTTCTTGCGGGGGCCCGGTACCTTCGCATCGGATTCGCGCAAGTACAGCGGCTGCACCGGCAGGATCCCCCGGCCACGGCGCAGGGCGAGCTCGCCGACCAGGCCGAGCGAGCCAGCGTCGGGCACGGCGGTGGAGAACCCCGCGACCGCGGCGAGGGCATCCGGGTACAGCCCGGCCCCGGCACCGTAGGCCGGCAGCGGGGTGACCTCGGCGGGGGCCGTGACGAAGGGCCCGTGGAGGCGCTGGAACTGCCCGCCCACGGAGGCGTAGTGGGCCCAGTAGACCTCACGCCGGCGGGCGTCGGTGGCCACCACGAACTCTTCAATGCCCGCCCGGAAGGCCTCCTCAGCCGCGGGTAGCGCGATCGCGTCCAGGCTCATCACCCCGTGCACCTGCAACCCCCACGCGAACGCGAGCGAGCGCGCCGTCACCAGCCCGGCGCGCAGCCCGGTGAACGGCCCGGGCCCGACGCCGGCCACCACCGCCCGCAGATCGCCCGGCTCCACGTTCGCCTCCGCAAGAACCCGGCGCACCGCCGGCGTGAGCACCTCGGCATGCGTGTTGGTCTCGGTGGAGGCATAACGGGCGAGGACCTCGCCGTCCTGTACCACGGCCACGCTGGCGGTGGCGGAGGCGTCGATGGCGAGGAGGGGGCGGGAGGAGTGGACGGGCATGGGGTCCAGTTTACGGATGGCTACCGGAGTCAGCGGCCGCGGATACCGGCCGCCGTGGTGCACATGCCAACCCGCCGCGCAGCACACACTCCCGGCTTGATGGGCAGTTCTACCCATCTCCCACCACCGCCCCCGTCACCAGCAAATGGGCCATTCTCCCGACGCGCGGGGGCCGGCCAGATCCGTACCGTGGGGTCATCAGCCGGTGGAGCAAGGCCCCTCGAGCACCAGCAACAGCACAAGCACCAATGCCGGCCCCGGGACCGCCACCCACCGGATCACCCTTCATCCCAGGAGGCCGTCATGGCCACCACCGAACCCACCCTCCCCGCCGTACCCGGCCCAGTAGACCTCAGTCAGGTGTTCGACGCCCTGATCATCGGCGCCGGCCAGGCCGGACTGTCCACGGCCTACCACCTGCGGCGCCGCGGCCTGGACTGCCTCGTCGTCGACGCCGCCCACCGGGTCGGCGACCACTGGCGCCACCAATACGACTCGCTGGCCCTATTCACCGCCAACAAGTTCAACCGCCTGCCCGGCCTCGGCTTCCCCGGCCAGCCGTGGGGCTTCGCCACCAAGGACGAGGTGGCCGCCGCGCTGGAGGCCTACGCCCGGGACTTCGACCTCCCGGTCCGGCTCGACTCTCCCGTCCGCCGCCTCTCCCGCACGCCGGAGGGATTCCGCACCGAGACCGCCACGGCCACCTACTCCTCCCGCACGGTCGTCCTGGCCACCGGGCCCTTCGGCCAGCTGCCGAGGATTCCGGAGTTCGCCCAGGACCTGGATCCCGCCATCCTGCAGTTGCACTCGAGCCAATACCGCCGGCCCGGCCAGTTGCGCGAGGGCCCGGTGCTCGTGGTCGGCGGCGGCCACTCGGGCTGTGACATCGCCCTAGAGGTCGCCCAGTCCGGGCACCTGACCACCCTGGCGGGCCGTGACCTGGGCCAGATCCCCGTCAGTTGGGACAGTCCGCTGCTCCACCTGATCATGCCCGCGGTCATGTTCCAGCACTCCCGCATCTACCGCCGCGGCACCCGCGCCGGGCAGCGCATGCGGGAGGAGGTCCTGCACCACGGCGCGCCACGGCTGAGGGTCCAGGCGCAGGATCTGGACGGGGCCGGCGTCGTGCGCACCGAGGCCCGGGTGTGCGGGGCACCGGACGGCGCTCCACTGCTGACCGACGGCCGCACCATGGACGCCCGGACTGTCATCTGGGCCACCGGTTTCCACCACGACTACTCGTGGCTCGAACTGCCCGTGTTGGGCGCGGACGGCTGGCCGCGTGAATACCGCGGCGTCGCCGAGGACGTTCCGGGGGTGTTCTTCTGCGGGTTGGCGTTCCAGTCGTCGATGTCCTCCATGAACTTCCACGGCGTCGGTGCGGACGCAGCGTACATCGCGGACCGGATCGCCGAGCGGCTGACGGACCGACCCGCCGGCCGCCGTCGCCACGGCACTCCACTCGCCCGCCGTCGATTGCCCCGCGGCGACGTCCCCCAGCGCGCCGCGCGATAACGGTCCGGCGGGCCGCGCCGCACCCCGTGCCTCCGCGCAACCCTGGGCGGTATCCTCCCGAGCAGGAGGCACCGCCCATGGCCGCTGAACCAGCCGTTTCCGACCTGGTGGCCCACGGCACCGCAGCCCACCTGGCCGGAGACTATGAACGCGCAGTCCAGGACCTGCAGCGCGCCTTCCAGATCTATCACGACGACGGCGATGCCGCCCGGGCGTTCTCCGTCGCCTTCTCGCTCGCCATGGTCTTCGGCACCACCTGCCGGCCAGCCCTCTTCAGCGGATGGGCCGGGCAGGCGCGACGGTTGTATGACGAGCTTGCTCCCGAGGCTGAGGTCACCTCCACGGCCAGCGGCTACCTCGACCTCCTCGAACTGCACGGCGGCATCATGACCGGCGACTTCACCACCGTGGCTCGGCTCGCCCCCGGCGTGACGGCCGCGGGGCGCTTGCACCATGACCCCGACCTGTTCGCGCTGGGCACGGTCGCACTCGGTCGATCAGCGATCTATGCCGGAGACATCCGGGGCGGACTGGCACAACTGGATGAGGTGATGGCCGGGATCCTGTCCGGTCAACCAGGACCGCTGGCCGCCGGGCTGGCGTGGTGCGCCGCCATCGAGGGCTGTCAGGAGATCGGGGCCGTGGACCGGCTGTGCGAGTGGACCTCCGCGTTGGCCGCCTGGTGCCAGTCCCCGCCCAGCCTGGAGCTGTTCAACGGCCACTGCTCGGTTCACCGAGGCCAGGTGTTGGCCGTGCACGGGAGGTGGGACGAGGCGGTGGCGGTGTTCGCCGATTCGCGGCAGCGCCACCAGAAGCGCGGGGACGTGATCGCGGCCGGCTGGGCCGAGCGCCATCGGGGTGATGTGCTGCGCCTGCAGGGCCGGCATGAGGAGGCCGCCGCTGCCTACCGCACGGCCGCAGACCTGGGCTGCGATCCGCACCCCGGCCTCGCACTGCTGTGGTGGAGCCTGGGCCGGGGCGAGGATGCCCTCGGCGCCGTCCACCGGTGCATGGCAGAGACCGTTTTGCCGGCGCAACGGGTCTCCCTCATCCCGGCCGCCCTCGACGTCCTGCTGGCCGCGGGCGGCACGGATGCCCCCGAGGGTCCCCTGATCAGCGAGGCAGCCGCCCTCGCCGATGAGTTGGATGACCTCGCCGAGCTGACCGGGTGTGCCTCGGTCGTGGCGGCGGCCGCGGACGCCCACGCCGGGGTGGAACTGGCCCGCCGGGATCCGGGCGGTGCCCTGCCCTATGCCCGTAAGGCCGTGCAGGCCTGGGGCGGCGTCGCCTGCCCCTTCGAGGTCGCTCGGTCCCGGGTGGTCCTGGCCCGTGCTTTGGCTGGCGTCGGCGATATGGCTTCTGCGTTGGATGAGAGCGCGGCCGCCCGGAATGCGTTCGTGTCGCTCGGCGCGGAACCGGCGGTGGCCGGCGTCGACTCCCTCCTCGAGCACTGGGCCCACCCAACGCTGGACGTGCGCGATGATTCCGCCCGCGGCATCCCCGTCGGCGAGTCCCCGGAAGGCCACGATCGCGGCACACCCGACGGCCTCACCCCACGGGAAGTCGAGGTCCTGCGCCTCGTGGCCGCCGGCAGCAGCAACCGGCAGATCGCGGTAGAACTGGTGATCAGCGAGAAGACCGTCGCCCGCCACCTGAACAACCTCTTCACCAAGATCGGCGTCGCCTCGCGGACGGCCGCTGCCGCCTATGCCTTCCGCAACGGCCTGGTTTCCTCCACCGGTCAGATCTGAGGACCAGGCTGTGTGTTCCTGGCGCGGCCGGTGGCCTACGGGAACCGCCCCCGGACTTTAGTGCTCGGAATCCGCGTCCGCAGCCGAGGCCGGCTCGTTCGGCCCGGTGGACTCGGCACCGGTGTTGCCGGCTTTGACCCGGTTCTCGGCATCCGTCAGATTCTCAGGATCCGGTTCAATATCGGCGGCTGGCTGCGGCTCGTAGTCGGCCTCGCTGTCATTGTCGGGATCGAGGTCAACCTCGCCGCTGCCATCGGATCCCAGGTCGGCGTTCTCGTCGTCCGGGTTCACCTCGGGTTGTCCCTGTTCGTCGCGTGGCATGCTCATGGGCTCGTCCTTCCTCGGTCACCGTCGCGGATGCGGAAACCATGTCAGATCGGCGGCCGACGTGCCAGCATGGGCCGCTTCCCCCTCCAGCAACTGGGCGGCCGCGCGGACTTTGGAGGTCCGCATTACCGGCCGTCCGCGCTGCCCACCTTCCGCGCTGCCTCGGCCGCACCTACGCTGGCCGGGACAGCGATTGACCACAATGGACGCCCGAGCCTGTCATGGCCTACACGGACAGGCGGCGCCCGGGAGAGGTGCACATCATGGTCCAGTCCACCCCTGGCGTTCCGGGGCAATCCGAACAGCCTTCGCTCTCAACGGAGGCACACATCCCGGCCGCGCACGTGACGCTCGAGGGCCATTTCTTCCTGCCGCAGGTCAACGTTCCTGTGGTGGTCTTCGCCCATGGCAGTGGCAGCGGCCGGAACAGCGAGCGCAATCAATACGTGGCCTCTGTCCTGCATGAGGCAGGGCTGGGCACCTTGTTGCTGGACCTGCTTACTCCGCAGGAGGAAACCGACCGGGGAAACGCCTTCGACATACCCCGGCTCGCCCAACGCCTCACGGCGGCCGAGGCGTGGGTGCACCGGCAACCGCAGAGCATGTCCTCACCGGTCGGGTTCTTCGGAGCGAGCACCGGGGCCAGTGCCGCACTGTGGGCCGCTGCCGAACCCGGTGCCCGTGTCGGTGCCGTGGTCTCTCGAGGCGGCCGGCCGGACCTGGCCGAACGGCGGTTGGGCACGGTGGAGGCTCCCACCCTGCTGATCGTCGGCAGTGAGGATCAGGAAGTACTCGAGTTCAACCGCAAGGCCCAGTCCGAGCTGCAGTGCGAGAACGCCCTGGAGATCGTCGGCGGCGCCACGCACCTCTTCGAGGAGCCCGGAACCTTGGAGCAGGTTGCCCGACTGGCGTCGGAGTGGTTTGCCCGGCACCTTCCCTCGGCGCCGGCCATCGATCCACGGGACGCCGAGCCGACGGCCACGGACCCGCAGACCGGGCCTTGACCTCGGCAGACGTCCGCTAGAACGCCAGCGGCTGCTTCATTCGATCGAGCGTGCCTGCCGTGCTTACCGCGCCTGCTGCGCTTACCGTGTCTGCTGTGTCTCCCACGCCTGCCGCGCACTCCACGCCGAGGCCACCATGTCCTGCACGGAATGCCGCGTGGTCCAGCCCAGGTCCCGGGCGGCCAGTGTCCCCTCGGCCACGATCCGCGCCGGGTCACCCGGCCGGCGGTCCTGCACCTCGGGCTCGAAGTCGATCCCGGTCACCGACGCCATCGCGTCCATGATCTCGCGGACGGAGGTGCCCGCCCCGGAGCCCAGGTTGTAGACCGGTTCCACGGGCTCCCCCGCCTCCAGGCGTCGCGCCGCCGCCACGTGCGCCTCGGCCAGGTCGGCCACGTGGATGTAGTCGCGCACGCAGGTGCCGTCCGGCGTCGGGTAGTCGGCGCCGTTGATCCGCGGCGTCCTCCCGGCCACCAGCGCGTCGAAGACAAGCGGGAACAGGTTGTGCGGACTGGTGTCGCTAATGCGGTCGGTGCCCGAGCCGACCACGTTGAAGTACCGCAGCGAGGTGTGCCGCAGCCCGGCCGCCCGGGCCTGATCAGCCAGCAGCCACTCGCCGATCAGCTTGGTCTCCCCATAGGGCGATTCCGGCACGGTCGCACTGGCCTCCGTCACCAGCTCACTGTCCGGCGTGCCGAACGTCGCGGCGGAGGAGGAGAACACCATGTTCGCCACGCCGGCGCCCTCCATCGCCTCCAGCAGGGCCACCATTCCGGTGACGTTGTCCCGGTACGTGCGCAGCGGCTTCCGCACAGATTCCCCGGCGTACTTGTACCCGGCAATATGCACGACGCCGGCCACCCCGTGCTCGGCGAACGCGCCTTCCAGCGCGGCTCGGTCATTCAGATCGGCCTGGACGAACGGGACGTCCTCCGGCACGAATCCGCGGTGTCCGCTGGAGAGGTTGTCCACCACCACGGCGTCCATCCCGACGGCCCGAAAGGCCTCCACCACGTGCGCGCCGATATAGCCGGCCCCGCCGGTCACCATCCAAGTCATACCGCCAGCTTACGGAATCCACCCACTGACCGCGGCCGCGCTAGGTCGGGACCAGCCACGCCGGACCGCAGACAGTGATGCCGTGATGACACCACTGCTGGCGATTCAGGTCTTAGTCTCGTTGGGGTGCCGAGTATGGCACTGGACGAGCACGACGGTGCGGTCGTCTACGTAGAACCAAAGGCGCGCTCCTCCGGACATCTTGTGCTGCCATTGCTCGAAGGTGGTTCCGTGCCGGACCACGATTCCCAGATCATCACGCAGCGGATAGTTGGTCGGCGAACGCTCAAGCGGCGTCCGCGTGAGAAAGTCCCATGCATCGACCAACGCGTTCCGTTGGGTGGCCAATAAGTCCTGCCAGCCTTTCTCCGCTTCCCGCGTTCCGAAGCGAATGATGTGTTCGGATTTCTTGTTGGGGCGGCTGACTGAGTCCCTACCCTTGACCATTCAGGCGGTCCTTGGATCCATGACCTCGACTGACTCATCCAGCCATTCCAAATCGACATTGGGAGTATATCCAGCCGCCCTTCCGGCGGCGGTTTCCCGCCATTCGTAGAGGTCACGCAAGAACGAGGTGAAGTCCCTGACGGAAGCACCGGCGCGGGCCGACGCCACCATCTCAGCGGCAAACTGTTCCCGGCCCGAGCTACTCAAGAAGGACATCCACGGGAATCGCTCCTGGAGCCGATCTACGAACGGCCGCCCCGGTTCATCCAGGGATGCGGCGATGAGGTCCGAAGCGACTTCGATGCCCCGAGCATTGCCAGCGTAGGAGGACTTGCGAGAGAGAATGAGCGATTCTCCGTCACGGCGAGTGATCTCGACCCGCCCTTCCAGATC
The DNA here is from genome assembly GCF_040702545.1 of Citricoccus sp. NPDC079358. Taxonomy (NCBI): domain Bacteria; kingdom Bacillati; phylum Actinomycetota; class Actinomycetes; order Micrococcales; family Micrococcaceae; genus Citricoccus; species Citricoccus sp. NPDC079358. The sequence continues at coordinate 290,053 of NZ_JBFBLI010000001.1, read as the reverse complement.
CGCAGCCCGGAAGACCTCGGCGCTGTTGCGGGAAAGCTCCGAGGACTTGAAAGTGTGAGGGACGGCTGTCATGCCTTCATTGTTCTGAATGTATTCAGAATATGCAAGGGGGCCAGTAGATGAGCACTGTCGCGGCAATCGGCTCACATCAACTCAGCACATGCTCCCGCACATTATTGCGATTGCTTCGCAATTGCGTTTACTGTCTTTCCCATGAACTCATCACTACCGCCCTACCCCGCCCCTGCCATTATTGACTCGGCACCGGCGGCCACCCGCACCACCCGTCGACTCGGCTCCATCGCCTCCTTCTCGGCCACCGCCCTGCTACTGTCCGCCTGCGCCCCCGGCGCGGGATCCGGCGGAGGTGAGGCGCCGCCGTCGGGCACGGCCGGGGGCTCCTCCGGCACGAGCGTCAGCGAGCCCGACGAACCGGTCAACGCCGCGCAGCGGGACTCCCGCGCCGAGGTCCCCACCCTGAGCCCGCGTGTGGTCCTCAGCCACGACGGCGGGCTGGTGACGCTGGATGGTGAGACTGGCGAGGTGGTTCACGAGGCGGAGCTGGACGGTTTCCTGCGCCTCAACAACGCCGGGGACGGCCAGCACGTCATGGTCTCCAACGGGGACCAGTTCGAGGTCTACAACTCGGGCATCGATGCCCAGGGCCACGGCGACCACTTCCATTACTACGAATCGGACCCCGGACTCAGCGGTATCGAGTTCGCCGCCCCCTACGCCGGCCACGTGGTGGTCCACCACGGTCTGACTACCCTGTTCGGGGACGGCGACGGATCCATCCAGACCTTCACGTCCGAGCATCTCAAGGACGGTCAGCCGCGGACCGAGACGACCTCCACGGACGACCCCCACCACGGTGTCGCCCTGCAGCTGATCGACGGCACTTTGCTGACCATGCAGGGCACTGAGGAGGGGCGGAACACCGTGCAGGTGAAGAGCCCCGCGGACAACGGTGAGAACGGTGAAGTTCTGGCCGAGACCACCGACTGCACCGGGGTGCACGGTGAGGCGGCGGCCGCCCCGAACGAGAACGGCGACGTGGTGGTGCTGGGCTGCGAGGACGGCCCGGTCATCTACCGCGACGGCGAGTTCCACAAGGTTGCGGCCGAGACCGAGTATCAGCGCACCGGCAATCTGGCCGGGTCCGAGGACTCCTCGGTGATGCTCGGTGACCTGAAGACCGATGCCGAGGCAGAGTTCGAACGCCCCACGCAGGTCGCGCTGATCGACACCCTGGCCGATTCACTGCAGGCCGTGGACCTGGGCTCCTCCTACTGGTTCCGCTCCCTGGCCCGCGGCCCGGAGGGCGAGGCCCTGGTGCTGACGTACGACGGCGAGCTCAACGTCATCGACGAGGAGACCGGGGAGATCACCGCCGAGATCCCGGCCATCGAACCGTGGGAGGAGAAGGAGGAGTGGCAGCAGCCCGGTCCCATCGTGAAGGTCGCTGACTCCATGGCCTACGTGACGGACGCCGAGAACCAGCAGCTCGTGGTGATCGACTTGGAGTCCGGCGAGATCGCCCACGAGTTCGACCTGGACGTCACCCCGGTGGAGATGGCCGTGGTCACCGGTCACCCCGAGGCCCCGGAGCACTGATCACTGATCACTGATCACCACTCACACCTCACACTTTGTGGGCAGAAATCAGTACTGATTTCTGCCCGCAAAGCGGTGTCAGCGGGTCGCGGGCATCTCCGGCGTCGGCAGCTGGTGGGTTCCGGTCTGGGCCACGCCCAGCACCTCTCCCCCGGCCCGGGCTGCACCGCCGCCGTGGGACAGCACCCACAGGGTCTCCCAGACGGCCCGCGCCGTGACGGGAGCGATGCGCAGTACGAGCCGGCCGGCCTCGCGCGAGGCGTCCGCATCCGCACCGAACACGTAGTTGCCGTTGCCCTGGGTGCTGATGAAGGCCAGGTTCACGCCCAGCGCGGAGGACGTGGACTCCCACACGAACCACGGCTCGGCCCACAGCTCCGCCAGCGCGGCGGGCGAGCCGTCCGGCGCGGGGTACAGCGGGTCGGCCACGCGGGCGGTGAACTCGTCCTCGTCCACCAGCAGCTCCCCGGCCAGCAGCGCGGGCCCGGTGCGCACCCCGGCCCACGTGCAGACCTGGGAGGCCAGGGCGTCCCGCTCGGCGAGCGCCACGGCATACCGGGAACGGCTCTGGCTCACGACGCCGGCCATCACGTCCGCGCCCGGCGCACCGGACACGGTGGAGACCCGGGCACCGGCGAGCCAGGACTGCATCAGGGTGCGTTCGGCCCCGCACTGGCCGCGCAGGGCCAGGACGTCCTCGGCGGCGGCGACGGGGTCCATGAAGTCCTCCCCGGCGGTGTCCAGCACGCCGTCCAGGGTGAGGAACCCCTCGCGGACCAGGCGTCCGATGGCGCTGCGGTTGCGCAGGGTGGCGAAGCGGCCGAGCGAGCCGAGGTGGTGGATGGACTGCAGGACCTCGAGGTCGTTGCTGCGCAGCAGGCCCGGATCCTCCGGGCTGGTGGACTGGCGGCGCTCGTCCCCGTTGACGTGGCGCTGCAAGGCCTCGATGTCCGCGATGGGGTGCCCGGACCGGCCCTGCCGGTCACTGGACGTCATCAGGTCACGGCCCGGAGCGGGGCGCTTTCTGCCGGGACCTCGTCCGGGGCGAACCGGGCGCTGGCGATGGCCGCGTCGAAGACGGCGGTGAAGTGCTCGTAGTCGCTGATGAGGCAGCTGGCGCTGATCTCCAGGGTGGCCCGGCCCTCGGCGAGGGCCTCCTGGACCAGCCAGCGTCGGGTGAAGATGTTGTTGCGGCCGGTCCAGCGGGTCAGGTCCATCCGGCGTGCGGGATAGCCACCCACAGTGCAGGTGGCGTCCTCGACCACGTAGAGGCGGTCCAGGCCGCAGAGGCCGGCCGGCTCACCGGCATAGGTGGTGGCCACGATGTTCGGGGCGAGTTCGGGTTCGGGCAAGGGCCCACCGGGCTGCAGTCCATCCGTGAGCATGCGCTCCGCGGACTCCGTCACGGGGGCGGTCGCCACCAGGTGGAAGCCGTCTACCGGGTACCGGACCCAGTCCTCCGGCAGGTCCATGGTCAGCGTCCGCATGCGTTCTCCTCCCGTTCCCCTCCGATGACGTGAGCGCCGAGTGCGGCCGAACCGGAAGGTGAATTCCTCGTGAACCACGTTACGGACCGGGCGTCCAGACCGCGATGGGGAGAACTCCCCATCGCGGTCGCCAGGCCTCTTGCATCAGCGGCAGCCCCGCACCAACTGAGTCGCACGAATGACCCCGGATCCACGGGATCCCCCGTCAATTCGTGAGACTCAGTTGGGCCGGGACTCGTGAGACTCAGGTGGGCGGGGACGGGACGGGTCAGGCCGAACCGGGCCGGACGTCGTCGTCCCAGCCCTGCTGTGGGGCCGCGCAGGTCTCGCGGAAGACGAACTGGGACGGGCGCCGGCGCTCCCGGCTGGACCAGTCGATGGCGGGCCGGTGGGTCCGCTCGGGCAGGTAGCCCAGCCGGTAGACCGCCATCAGCTCCAGCTCGTCCGGCACCTGCAGCATCCGCACGATCCGGTCCCACTGCTGCGGTGCCTCCATGGGGAAGGAGACGAATTGGATGCCCATACCCAGTTCCACCGTGGTCAACCAGAGGTTCTCCATCGCGGCCCCCATGCTGAAGACCGAGTAGAAGCCGGACAGCTCCCCGGGCCGGTACTCACCGCGTTCGAGCATGACGCCGATTAGCAAGGGAGACCCGGCGACCAGCTTGCGGTTCTCCTCGCCGAGGGTCTGCGGGACGCGCAGCCGGTTCATCAGGGACTGGCCCGAGGGCGTGAACGCGCGGGAGGTGAAGGGACGCAGCAGGGCGGGCAGCTTGTCGAAGAGCATGCCGCTGCGGGCCGCGTCCATCTCCTTCTGACTGAACCGGAAGTACTTCTTGTACCGGTCGAAGAACGTGCCCGCGCCCATCACCTCGGTCATGCTCTGGCCGCTGATGGCGCCCACCGTCTCGATCGTGGTCCGGTCCTCGATGAGCACGAACCGCCACGGCTGGCTGTTGAACTGCGAGGGCGCGGCCGCCGCGGCCCGGACCAGCAGCTGCTGATGCTCGGGGCTGACGGGATCCGGCCGGAACGGCCCGTTCGTGGTGCGCCGGTTGAACACGGCATCGAGCAGTTCCATGGGTTACCTCCAGGCCAGTAGGAGCGCGGCGGCGTAGCAGGGGGCCGCCGCCAGGGCGTCGTGGGTGTGCCGGTTCAGGGGCCGTGCTCCGTGCCGCTGCAAGAGGACCAACGGAAGTGCGGCGGGAAGCAGGGCGACGGCGGCCGGAGACCGCCGCGCTGTGCAGACGACGGCGGCCACGGCCGTCGTCGTGACGGTCACGGTGTAGAGACCGTGATGGACCCAGCGGATGCTCGACGTATCGATCCACCGGAGGGCCACCGAGGCACCGAGCGCGCAGTTCGCCGCATAGGCGCCGGCGGCTGCCGTGACCAGCGTGCGGACCAGCGTCATAGCCCTCCTCGTCAGCCGGCGATCTTCACGCCCATCGTGCCACACGCCGACCCGCCGAGCTCGGCCCGCGCGCCTGTGCTCCACGCAGCACCCAGCGCCCTTCCCGCTGAGCCCGGCCGTCACCGCCGCCGCGGCCACTCCCGTCACGGCCAGCCCCGTCACTACCCAGAAGACCGAGACCGCCCAGACCGCGCAGACGGCCCCTACTGCGGAAACCGCGGAGACGACCGAGCAGGCCGGCGCCGCCTGGGATGAGAGCGCCTTCCGCGGCGCCGTCGAGGTCATCGAAGGCACGAACGAGACCCCCGAGATCCTCGAGGGCGTGGTCTTCGACGACCAGAATCAGAACTCCACCCAGGACCAGGACGAACCCGGCATCGCCGACGTCACCGTCTCCAACGGCCGCGACGTGGTCACCACCGATGAGGACGGCGCCTACGAGCTGCCGGCCTTCGACAACATGACCGCGTTCGTCACCCAGCCGGCCGGCTACCAGGTGCCCGTGGACGAGGACAACGTGGCCCAGTTCCACTACAACCACCTGCCCGAGGGCTCCCCCGAGCTCAAGTACGGCGGCCTGGAGCCCACCGGCCCCCTGCCGGACGCCGTCAACTTCCCGCTGTCGCAGGACGAGGACGCCGCCGCCTCCACCCAGGAGTGCCTGGTGGGCGGGGACGTGCAGACCTACACCGAGGAGGAGATCGAGTACGCTCGCGCCGGGGCCTTCGCCGACCTGGCGGCCCGTTCGGGCTACGAGAACTGCGGCGCCCTGTTCGTGGGGGACGTGGCCGGTGACGACCTGTCCCTCTACCCGGGCATCCGCACCTTGACCGAGATGATGAACGGCCCGGCCCGCTTCCTGCCCGGCAACCATGACATCGACTTCGATGCCACGGAGCAGGAGCACGCCTTCGACTCCTACCGTGCGGGCCTCGGCCCCGAGTACTACTCCTACGACGTGGGCGATGCCCACTTCGTGGCACTGAACAATGTGGAGTACCCCTTCTCCGGTGACACCCAGTACAACGGGGCCATTGACGAGGAGCAGATGGAGTGGCTGCGCCAGGACATCGCCAACACTCCCGAGGACAAGCTTGTGGTGATCGCCGCCCACATCCCGCTGCTGGGATTCGCGGACCAGGGCGGCACGCAGCACCAGACTGACCAGGTCAAGGAGATTTACGAGCTGCTGGAGGGCCGCGAGGCCATCTCGTTGGCCGGCCACGTGCACGCGATCGAGAACATGCGCGAGGGCGACAGCCTGGCCTCTTGGAAGGAGCTGTTCGACGTGGACGAGCTGCCCTTCCCGCACCTGACGGTGGGCGCCATCTCCGGCGACTGGTACTCGGGCGAGATGCTCGACGGCGGCTACCCCACCGCCCTGCAGCGGGACGGCGCCTACCCGGGCGTGCTCACCATGGATATCGAGGGCAACCAGGTCTCCGAGTCCTTCACCCGCACCGGTGACGACGGCTCCGACCAGATGTCCGTGGGCCTGAACACCCCGGCCTACCGCGGCTGGTTCGAGGAGCACATCGACTCCGAGGACGCCGCTCCGGAGTTTGAGAACCCGCTCACCGTGGGCCAGGACGACCTGGCGGACACCTGGCTGACCACCAACTTCTTCATGGGGGCCACCGGTTCCACCGTGGAGGTCTCGGTGGATGGCGGCGAGGCCGTGGCCGCAGAGCGCACCCAGCAGATGCAGGGTGAAGAGCAGCTCGTCGGTGCCGAGTACTCGGACCCGACGGCCGTTCAGGAGCAGCTGGTCCACGGCGGCTCGGTGGCGGACCGCACTTCCCACCTGTGGCGTCTGCCCCTGTCCGAGGGCCTGGAGGCCGGCGAGCACACCGCAGAGGTGACCGCCACGGACGTGCACGGCAACGTCTCCACCGAGTCCCTGACGTTCGAGGTCACCGAGGGCTCCACGGAGCCGGAGGAGCCGATCACCTTCTCGGACAACCCAGAGGGCTCGGCGTTCTACGCCCCCGTGCAGTGGATGGCCAGCAACAGCATCTCCACCGGCTACACGGACGGCACCTTCCGCAAGTACCGGGACGTCACCCGTGCCGAGACCACGGCCTTCCTCCACCGCTACGTCAAGCCCGAGTTCGAGGCCCCGGAGCAGAGCCCGTTCGAGGACGTCACGGACGCCAACTCGTTCTACGATCCGATCACCTGGGCCGCCGCCGAGGAGATCACCCTCGGCTACGCCGACAACACCTTCCAGCCCTACCAGTCGGTGACCCGCGGAGAGTTCGCCACCTTCCTCTACCGCCTCGACGCACCCGAGCACACGGTCCCGGAGGACACCCCCTTCGAGGACCTGAACACCGGCAACATCCACTACGAGGCCATCACCTGGCTGGCCTCCCAGGGCATCACCATCGGTGACACCCAGGGCCACTTCAACGCAGCAGACCCCGTCACCCGCGGCGAGATCTCCGCCTTCCTCGAACGCTATGACAACACCCAGAACTAACGAGGAAATGCGCTGATGAAGTAAGCCGCTGACGCAGCACACCCGCTGACGCGGTCCAGCACCGCCCCCGAGCCACTCGGCTCGGGGGCGGAGCTGTTTCCTCTACAGACCCGCCCTCACACCAGTACGAGGAAGAGCACCCCGACGAGTCCGCCGAGGAGAGAACCGAGCACCACATCGCTGATCTGGTGGCGGTCGAGGTAGACCCGTGACCAGGCGACGCCGGCCCAGCCCAGGACGGCCAGGAGCAGCACCACCCAGGACGAGAGCATCGCCGGAAGCACGACAGCGGCCACGGCGGCTATGAGGGCATGGATGCTGATCTTGATCCGGGTATTGATGGCCATGACCGCGAGCAGTGTCCCGACCGAGAGGGCCGAGACCACACGGAGTTCCATACTGGTGGGGATCACGAACACCAGGACGGTGCCGATGAGCACGGACCCCAGGGTCAGGGCGTAGTACAGATGCCGTTGACGGCGGTGGCGGATGAACTTGTCACTGACCATGCCGCGGTGGGTCAGGTACAGGGAGATCCCTTGCGGGACGACGGCGATGGGCACCGCCGTGATCACGGCGCTGCGGACCCAGCACGGGTCAGTCAGCAGGGCGACCACGGTGAGCAGAGCGGCAACGACCGTGAAGGGACTGAGCACCTCGGTCAGGACACGCGCCAGGGGGTACAGCCGTCTGCGCGGCCACACGTCGCTCGCGTCAGGCCTGCCGGCGACATCGATTCGTTCAGACAACGTGGCACCCCCTCCGGCTCCAGGCTAACTGTCGCACGGGTCGGCGCCCGTAGTGCACGCTTAGGTGGTGAGCTCGCCCGTATCCGCTCTGAGGTGTTCTGCGAATCGCAGGGAGCATAGGCTGGTCAGGTAGAATCGAGGAGAATGAATGGAGGCCGCCATGACGCTCGTTGACGCACGTGCGACGCACGTAGAAGAAGCCGTTCACAGCGCTGAACTCGAAGGATTGAGGGTGTCTGAGGGCACTCTCGCCGACGCGGACTCATACGTAGCTGGGCAGATCAACTCGGACGAGCTTGTAGACCGGGTTCGTGCAAGGTATGGCCTCTCCTGATTTCATCGACCCGTATCTGATTCCGGGGACCGAGGTTCTCCGGAATCGCATCGGAGCAACGACTGCGACCGAACGTTCCTGGCGCTGACCCTTTCATGCCCTGGCGATTCATGGAGAGAGCCGCCGCAATCTGCTTCGAAGAGCTAGCTGAGCAAGATCACTTGGTTGGACTTTCCCGAAATAAGTTCGTGGAGCATCTCGCCTATCACTACGAGAAGATCAACTACATCCACCCATTCAGGGAGGGAAACGGCCGCACCCAGCGCATTTTCTGGAATCGAGTTTCGTTGCGAGCAGGTTGGCAATTGGACTGGCGACCCGTCCATGGTGAAGAAAACCATGTAGCGGCCCGCGCAGGGTCTGATCAACAAGATCTCGGACCGTTGCGTCGAATGTTCGACAAGATCGTGAAGGTACCGGAGGGCGTCGGCACTGAAGGTTGGCTAGGTGAGGAGATGCGGCGCATATCGATCAATCCCCAAGGGGACCGTTGATCGGGTGACGCCATGATTTCGATGTCCCTACAGTCCCCAATTGAATTTCTGCCCGCAAAGTGATTAAGCGCTGCCCGGCAGCTCTGCCCCCGCCCAGCGGGGCCCATATCCCAGCACGACGGCGGTGCGCGTCTCATCCGCGCCGGTGCCGTCCTCGTCGGAGAAGTCGGTGATGATGGTTCCGGCCTCAGCGTCGGCCCGCTTGCCGGCGTCGCCCGGCTCGCCGCTGCCGGTGGCGCGGATCAGCTCGATGTCCAGCCAGGAGGCGTCCGGGTCGTCGGGCCAACCGGCCAATGACTCGGCCACCCCGCGCCCCCACTCCACCACGGTGACCGAGCGGTCCACGGTGGCGTCCAGGTCCAGGTCGGACAGCTCTCCGGCCGAGCCCAACCGGTAGGCGTCCACGTGCACCAGGTCCGGCCCCTCGCCGCCGGTACCGCGAGAACCGTCAACACCGCCGGAACCGTCAGCGCCCTCAGAACGCCCCACCACCGAGGGGTGAATGCGGGAGATCACGAAGGTCGGCGAGATGATGCCCTCGCGTACGCCGAGCCCGGCGCCGAGGCCCTGGGTGAACGTCGTCTTGCCCGCGCCGAGCTCGCCGGTCAGGATCAGCACATCCCCGGCCCGCAGCGCCGACGCGAGGCGCGCGGCCCACGTCTGCGTCGCCTCGGCCCCGTCCAGTTCCACCTCGATCCGCAGTACCGGCTCGGGCCATCGCGAGGCCGCCCCGGTCAGATCCTTCATCGCCGTTCCCCTGATCGTCGCCGCAACCCTGCCGACGCACCCACGATTTCTGCCCGCACAGTGCAGGAGGCGGCGGCGCGACGCCGCTGGGGCGCCGTCACACCCACAATTTCTGCCCGCAAAGTGTGGGGTGCGGTGAGCATCCTCACCGGCTCTCCCCCGTCGGGGCACCCACATCTTCGCCGGGCCGGCTGTCCACGTGGATCCGCGGCACCCGGGCCCCGATCCGGGTCACGAGCTCGTAGTTGATGGTGCCGGCGGCGGCGGCCCACTCGTCGGCCGCGATCCCGGAGGCCGGCCCGAACAGCTCCACGGACGCACCCACGGGGGCCACGGCCGGGTCGTCGGTCTTCAGGTCCACCACGAACTGGTCCATGGCGATCCGCCCGGCCACCTCATACCGCTGACCGCCGATCGCCACGGGCGCCGCGATCGTCGGGCGCGGGATGCCGTCCGCGTATCCGAGGGGGATGAGCGCCAGGCGCGTGGCCGCCGCGGTGCGGTAGCGGTAGCCGTAGGAGATCCCCTGGCCGGCGGGCACTGCCTTGTTCTGCGCCACCGTGGTGGTCACGGTCATGGCGGGAAGCAGGTCGAAGTCCGCGGCGGGGCGGTCGGAGAAGGGGGTGAGCCCGTAGATCCCGAGGCCCGCGCGGACGAGGTCCAGGTGGGAGTCGGGGCGGTGCAGGATGCCGGGGGTGTTGGCGATGTGCCGCACGTCCGGGTCCACGCCGGCCTCCCGCGCGGTCTCGACGGCCTGGTGGAACAGCTCCAGCTGCTCATCGGTCTCGGACTCGCGGTCCTCCTCATCGGCCACGGCCAGATGGGAGAAGATGCCGACCACGCGGATCAGTCCCGAGTCCTGCAACTCGGCTGCCCGCGCCACCACGGCCGGCCAGTCCTCTACGGTGGCCCCGTTGCGGCCCAGCCCCGTATCGATCTTCAGGTGCACGCGGGCCGGCCGCTCCAGGCGCTGGGCGGCCTCGGCGATCGGCTCGAGTTCCCAGCCGGAGGCCCCGAGGTCGATGTTCTCCTCCACCGCCCGGCCGAACGGGGTGCCGGTGGTGTGCAGCCAGGCGAGCATGGGCGCGGAGACGCCGGCCTCCCGCAGCTCGAGGGCCTCGGAGACATGGGCCAGCCCGAGCCAGGTGGCCCCGGCATCCAGCGCCGCACGGGCCACGGGCAGGGCGCCGTGGCCGTAGGCGTCCGCCTTGACCACGGCCATCAGCGCGGCCGGCTGCACCCAGGAACGCAGCGTGGCCACGTTGTGCCGGATGGCGGCCAGGTCCACGACGGCGGCGCGCTCGGCCGGTCCGTTGCGCTTCAGTGGCCCCGTGGTGCTGGAGGTGCCGGTGGGACCGGATCCGGGGTGGGGGCGGTCCCGGAAGGGATGACGGTGCTCGGGCAGGTAGTCAGTCGACATAGTGCCTGCCATTCTTCCACCCGCCGGGGACGCGGTACCGGCAGGCGGGCCGCACACCGCGCAATTTCCTGGATGTCGGAGAAGAAGTCGGAGAAACTCACCTGACCGGCGACCTCGAGAGTAAGCCGCCCAGCACGGGCGGCCCGGTCACGTAGGGGACGAGTACGGACCCGCCTTACCCCCGGCGGGATCGGCCCCTAGGTTCGAGACCATGAAGGGCATCATTCTGGCCGGGGGCACCGGCTCCCGACTCCACCCGATCACGCTCGGCGTCAGCAAACAACTGGTCCCGGTCTATGACAAACCGATGATCTACTACCCGCTGTCCACCCTCATCCTGGCCGGCATCCAGGACATCCTGATCATCACCACCCCGCACGACGCCGGCGCCTTCCACCGCCTGCTCGGTGACGGTTCGCGCTTCGGCATCAACCTCACCTACACCGTCCAGCCCTCCCCCGACGGCCTGGCCCAGGCCTTCCTGCTCGGCGAACACCACATCGGCAACGACACGGTAGCCCTGGTCCTCGGAGACAACCTCTTCTACGGCTCCGGTATGGGCGAACAACTCGAACGCTTCCAGGACCTCGAGGGCGGCGCCGTCTTCGGCTACCGCGTCCAGAACCCCTCCGCCTACGGCGTCGTGGAATTCGATGAGACCGGCCGCGCCATCTCCCTCGAGGAGAAACCCGCCGAACCCAAATCCAACTACGCCGTGCCCGGCCTGTACTTCTATGACAACGACGTCATCGAAATCGCCCGGCACCTCACCCCCTCACCCCGCGGCGAACTCGAGATCACCGACGTCAACCGCCACTACCTGGAAGCGGGACGGCTCCAGGTCTCGATCCTGCCCCGCGGCACCGCCTGGCTGGACACCGGCACCTTCGACGACCTCAACGACGCCTCCGACTTCATCCGCACCGTGGAGAAACGCCAAGGCCTCAAGGTCTCCGCTCCCGAAGAAGTCGCCTGGCGCCGCGGCTTCCTCACCGACGACCAACTCCGCCGCGTCGCCGAGCCCCTGCTCAAATCCGGCTACGGCAAGTACCTCCTCGGACTGCTCGAGAACGAACGCAGCATCCCCGAACTGAGCCTGCGCGCGGCGTCCTGACCGTCCTCAACTTCCTCAGCGTCCTCAGCGTCCTCAACGTCCTCCACGTCCTGAGACACCATGGCCGTCACGGCCCGCGCTGGTCCGGCACAATGAAAGTCATGCGACACCTGACCTTCTGCGGACTGGCCATCTCGTTCGACGACCGCGTGCTCGAGCCACGGCCCTGGACCGAGGCGCAGTCCGCGTGGGCGGCCGAACTGCTGGCCGAGGCGGCACCGGGCCCGGTGCTGGAACTCTGCGCCGGCGTCGGGCATATCGGTTTGGGCGCCGTGCGGGACACGGACCGCCGCCTGGTCATGGTGGACGTGAACCCCGTGGCCGAGGAGTTCGCCCGGCAGAACGCGGCGGCGAACGGCCTGGAGGAGCGCATCGACTTCCGCCTGGCCCGGCTGGAAGACGCCCTGGCGGAGGGCGAGCGCTTCGCCTTGGTGGTGGCGGACCCGCCGTGGGTGCGCTCGGCGGACACCTCACGGTTCCCCGAGGATCCGGTGCTCGCCATCGACGGCGGCGACGACGGCCTCGACCTCGCGCGGACCTGCGTGGGACTCATGGACCGGCACCTGGCCAACGGCGGCTCCGGCCTGCTCCAGCTCGGCACCACGGCGCAAGCGGAGACGATCGCGGCCGAGGCCGCCCAGCGCCCGGAGGGTTGCGTCAGAGTCGTCGAGACCCGCGCCTTCGACCGCGGCGTACTGGTGCGCCTCGCGCGCTGATCCACCGTTGATCTGCCACTGATTTGGCGCTGACCAGATCCTGATCTGGCGCTGACCTGGCGCCGGTCTGTGACCCCTGGCGGGGCTAGCATGGAGGCATGACTGAGACCGAGCAGGGCACCACGAGCGAAGGCCTCTATGACTTGTTGCTCGACAGCCCCGACCTGCAGGCGTTCGTGGAGGACTTCACCACAGCGTTGCACGAGGGCATGTCCACGAACCCCGGTGTTCTGTGGTGTTCGGTGACCGTCTTGCGCCAGAAGCGCGCGGCCACCATGGCCTCGAGCGAGGACTGGGTCAACGATCTGGACATCCAGCAGTACGAGTTGGGCGACGGGCCGTGTCTCACGGCGGCGGCCGAGCTGGCGACGCAGTTTGTGCCGGACTGCGCGTCCGATGAACGCTGGCCCGCTTTCACCTCGCAGGCGGCGGAGGCCGGAGTCAGTTCCATCCTGGCCTTCCCCTTCGACCTGGCCGGTGAGGCCTCCGCGTGCTTCAACATCTACTTTGCCGATCACCAGAGTTATGACGCGGTCTCACGCCATGAGTTGGAGAGCATCTTGGGCATCACGTCCAAGGGTCTGCGCCTGGCGGTGCGCTTGGCGCGTCACCGGGAGACGCAGGCGGATTTGGACGCGGCCCTGCGGTCCCGCACCTCCATTGACCTGGCGGTGGGCATCATCATGGGTCAGAACCGGTGCTCGCAAGAGGAGGCCTTCAAGATCCTGACCGAGGTCTCCAGTCACCGCAACATCAAGGTCCGCGACCTGGCCACCAGTCTGGTGGAGAAGGTAGGCCAGGCCGCGACCGAGACACACTTCGATCGCTAGGCGGACTGGTCCGCCAGGTCAGGCACGCGACCTGGCGAACACGCCAACCGTGGTCATGTGGTGGGTATCCGGCGCGAGGTCGTAGACCTGCACGGCCTCCAGCCTCCACCCGAGCTCGTTGAGGCAGCGGGTGTCCTGGGCGAACGCCGCCAGATCCCCGGCGACGTACACGATCTTGCCGGGTTGCAGCTCGTGCACCCGGCTGAGCACCGCGCGCCCGGCACCCGGCCGTGGTGGGTGCATCACCACGGTGTCCACACGGCGGCCGGCGAGTCCTCCGTGAGAGAACCCGGCGTCCGGGGCATGCAGCCAACCGCTCAGCACCTCTTCGACCGTCCCAGTGAGCGTGACCGCCTGGCGAACACCCTGCAGGTTCTGCCGGGCATCGCCGCTCGCACGGGCATCCGCCTCGACGGAGAGGACTGCCCCGTTCCGACCGGCCGCCTCAGCCAGGAAACGGGAGTACAGGCCCGCCCCGGCATAGAGATCTGCCACCACGTGTCCGGCCTGGACGCCAGCGGCGTCCATGACGGCCTCGACGAGGGTGACCGGGGCGTCGCGATGAACCGGCCAGTACCCGTCTCCGGTGACTCGGAAGGTCTGGGCACCGAACCGCTCCGAAGACACCTCTTCCTGGACCCAGGCACGGCCGCACAGCAGAACGTCCTCCGCCCTTCCTCTCCGTGCCGTCTGGGTCCCGATCTTCCTGGCCTTGCTCACGGCCACCACGGCAGAGACCTTCTTCGGAAGCCTGGACAGCTGGCGCCGCCAGACCGTCGAATAGCTCTTCAAGGTCTCCGGTGAGTCGGCGATCTGCGGAAGCGGAGTGATCGTGACGAGGGCTTCACGGCCGTGGGTCGGCGTGGCGACCAACACGGTGCTGGCGCCGGAGAAGTCAATCTCCCACAGGTGCAGCTCATTGAGCTCGTGGACGGCCAGAGGGATGTTGCTCACGGGAATGGTGCCCGCGCCACTGTGGACGGGCATGGACAACCGGCCGCCCGCAGACACGGCGAAGGTGGTGCGGGTGCGCCAATGCAACCCGGCGGGTTCGTCGGCCGTCATGCCGTGGACGAGGACCTCCACGTCCTCCATGGTCTGCCGGCCCAGCCGGACCATGGTGTCCCGGAAGACCTGGGCTTTGAGCCGACGCTGGTACTCCAGCACGATGTGGCCGAACTCCGCGCCCACCACGGGCTGACGGCCCGCCGGATAGGACCGGAGTGAGTCGGCCAGCTTCCACTGGTTCAAGCGCCGGAACTCCGAGGGGCGAATCACCTTGACGGTGTCGGCCCGCCAGAACTGATCCGAGGAACCCGCCGCGGTGAGTTCCGCCATGACGGTTTCACCGGGGATCGCGTGGCGGACGAACACCGGCCTACCCTGGTGGCGAGCCACACAGTGACCACCATGGGCCATGGGGCCGACCTTCAGAATCAGCCGCGCCGGATCAGGATCTGACGGCGAAGCGGGACCTGGAGGGCTGGGGACGATAGTCCGGACCGGCCCGGTCAATACGGAGGCCTGATGATCAACGCGCAGTGAGTGCTCCACGATTCTCCTGAAAGTCGCTTCGGAAGAGCCCACTGCTAGACCCATCTGCCACGCTAACCGAAATCTCGTCGGCCGCCTAGCGGTTTCGGAAACGTGGTCACTACCGGCCTGGTCCAATGGGCCGCCCGAGCTCTCAGCCGACGGGTGGGTCCGCTGAGAGCCCGGGCGTCAGGAAACACCAGGGATCGTTGGGGTCAGTGGCGTCGATCGCGACGGCCGGCGTCCGGGCCGTCTTCATCCACCTCGATGTCCTCGTGCTGCACGGTTCCGGCGACCCGCTCCGTGTCCTGGACCTGGGTCTTGTCCACGGTGACCTTTTCCGCGGTGGCCGTCTTGTTCACCACGGGGACCTCTTCGCGGGTGGTCACCTCAACCTCCTCGTCTCCGGTCTCGCGGCGCGCTTCGGCCGAGTTCGGGTCGATGGGCTCCCGGTCCACCACGATCTCCTCCCGAGTCACCGGCACCTCCACCGTCTCCGTGTCGGTGTAGGAGTGCTTGCGCAACCGCACGCGGCCGGTCTCGTGAACCTCGGTGCCGACGTTGAGCTGCTCGTTCCGGGCGGTGACGGACTCGGTGTCCGTGCCGACATCGCGGCGTGCATCGCCCCTGGTGTCACGCCCGGCATCGTGTTCGACGCCCGGGACGGTGCCCGCCGTGTCCCGGCCGCTGCCGGTGGTGTCCCGGCCGGTGCCCGAAGAGTCGATGGAGTAGTACTCGTAGATCCGCTGTTCCTCCTGCGGAGTCAGAGACCCATCGGCATCGACGTTCGGTGCATCCTTGACGAACGCCTTGTCGAAGGGAACCTGCAGTCCGTCCCGGGAGGGGCTGGCCTCCGCGACCGGAACGAAGGTCTCTTTGGCTCCGAAGAGTCCCGTCTTCACCGTGACGAAGGTGGGCTGGTTCGTGCGGTCATCGAGATACACCTGGCCGACTGATCCGATCTTCTCGCCATCCGTGCCGTAGACGGTCGCATCCTGAAGTTGCTCGACAGTGTTGTAGTCCTGCATGGCATGCTCTCCTGACTTGTAGCGTCCGGCGTGCGTCCACACACCGGTGGAGTCGGGGCGCTTCCCGCGTGGTGACCGCGAAGGCCCTGCATTGGCCACCCCGCTGCCGCATCCTCTGGGACCGGCCGCAAATGATGGCATGCGTTCAAGCTAACGAGGGCTCAGTGCGGGTGCAATGAACGCGGAACGGTGATTTAAAGTGCGCTCCTCATGGTCGAGTTGGCTTCCCCACTGGACGGCCGGGTCGTTGGCGGCAACGTCGGAAAAGGGAGCAGTTCTGCCGGTCCGCCACCGACCACGAGGGCGTCACCGAGTGGACGCAGGCCTACTCCTTATGGAGTTTGTCCTGGACGGTGCCGGCGGCCTTCTCCACGGTATTCGGCAGTTCAGTGGTGCCGTAGAACCGTGCGTACTGTCCGTCCTGCTGGCCCACGTGAAATCTCTGCGGGTGCTTCCGGAATTCTGAGCGGACGTTCCTTAGGCGGTCTTGACGATGTAGACGTCACAGGAGGCGGAGTGGGCGACGCTGCTCGCAACGCTGCCGAGGACCCGGCCGAGGCCCTTCATGCCCACGTTGCCGACGACTATCAGCTGGGCTCCGGAGCGGGCCGCCTCGGCCACCAGCACCTCTTGCGGTTTGCCTTTGACCGCCATCGCGTGGACTGTCGCTCCGGGCGTCACCTCGCGGAGCCTGGTTGCGATGTTCTCGGCGAGCTTCTGGGCCCGATCTGCGTCGTCGAGGATGAAGGTGTCTCCCCCGCTGCGGATCACCTCGGTGTTGTCCTTCGCATATGCGGTGACAACGGACAGGTCCGCCGCGAGGCCGGCGGCTATGGTGACGGCGCGCGACGCGGCCCTGAACGACGTTTCACTGCCGTCAACGCCGACGATGACTGTTCCTGACATGGCGACTCCTGTGGATGCACTCTGCCGGCTCGGTGCCTGCGGTCTTCGGCAGTGGAGGCCGGATGCCTGACACTCTATACAGCCCGCCCACGGAACACATCCGTGGCGTCTCCGCCCCGGTATCAGCGCGGCCCATCGTCGAAGCGCCCGCTGATCAGGTGGTGCGCTTGCGCAGCACCTTGTGCGTGCCGTCGCACCACGGTTTCACCGCGGAGGCCCCGCACCGGCAGACGGCGCTGACCGGGCGCCATGTGCGGTGTTCGTTGCCGTCCTCGTCCTCCACCACGTGATCTCCGCGCAGCAGCATGGGACCGCCCGGACACAGGACCACGTCCGGGTGGTCCAGGGAGGGATCCCCCGCCCCGCTCATGCCGCCCACCGTGTCAGCATCCGTTCGGCGTAGCGGTCCGCCAGGTCGAGCGCCGAGAAGGCACCGAAGTAGACGTCATCATGCAGCTCCGGCTCCTCCTCCAGCAGGGCGCCGCAGATGGTGCGCACCGCCAGCTGCTCGTGCACCGCATCGGCCTCCACGTGTTCGGTGTAGTACTCGATCATGGACTCCGGGAACCCGAGCCGTTTCAAGCCCTGGGCCATGAGGCGGGAGGGCGCGGAACTGGTGGCCTCGAACGCCGCCAGGAACCCCAGTGAGGCCGCCCGGAGCCGGCGGTTCAGGCCGAAGAGTGACATCGCGTTGTTCTCCTCGAGGACCTCCAGCGGCGCCTCGTTGATGTAGGCGCCGTACTCGGGGTTCAGGCCGCTGTCCTGCAGGCCTCGGACGAACAGGTGGGCGTGCAGGAGATTCGGGTCCCCTCCCCCGTACTCGTCGAACTGCAGCTCCATCACGGCGGCCTTGACCCGGTCAGACAAGCGGGGAATCACCCACGTGGTGTGGTCCGCTTCCTTCAGGTGGTAGATGGTGCGGTGCCGCAACAACTCGTGCACCTGATCCTCGGTGGCCTTTCGGTGGACATGGGCGGCCAGGGAGGGGCCGTCATGGTCGGCCACGAAGTCGAAGAACTTCTCCGCGAACCCGTCCGGCTCCGGCACCTCGGGCATCCGGTCCCGCAGGGTCCGCTCGAACTCCTGCTCCAGGCCGCGCCGCACGCCGATCAGCTGCGGGTCCCATTCCAGTTCTCCGGCCACGTCCTCGAAGCCGCGGTAGTGCTGCTCGTAAAGCGCCCACAGCGTCACCTGCGCATCCTCGGCGGTGTCCGACGGCGGCGCCTCGGCCAATCCTGACGTCTCACCGGTGCGCATGGCCCGGAAGACAGCCTCGCTCAGCGAGCCTCGACTCTCGGGCATCAGCATGATCCCCCCTCCAACCCGGTCGACATCGGCGGGACAGCCACAGGCCGGCAGCTGGGGTGGTGCATCCTGGTCCTCTACGTAGGGTGGCGGGAAGTCGGTCCGGAGGGCGTTGGAGCGCCCCCAGTGCTTAACCTATACGGAAATCTGGGCGGAATTTCGCCTGTTTGACGCGGGTGCTCCGGGGTTTAGGACGCGTCGACATCCCCGTCAGCGGGACCGGTGCCCAAGTACACCAAGAACCCGTCCGGGTCACGAATCTGGGCCACCCGTTCCACCCAGGGCATCTCTTGCGGGGGTGCCACGATGGCGGCGCCGGCGGCATGTGCTCGGCGGGCTGCCTCATCGATGTCGTCAACGTAGAGCCACAGGGCGGCGCGCGAGCCTTCCCCGCCGATGTCCAGTTTCCGGCCGATCGCCAGCACGCTCCTGCCCAGCCGCAAGGTGACGTACACGTCCCGCGTCTCGTCGTCCGGATCAGGGAAGCCGTACGTGCGGACGGCGTCGAAGGCCTCCCGGTAGAACCGGGCCAACCGTGGCAGATCGTCGGTCATCAAGAGGGGGAAACCGCTGCGCACCACCATGCGCGTCAGCTTATGCCCGCCGCCGGCGGGACACTATGGTCGCCTGCCGCCGGCCTGGTCCCGAGAGGGATCAGCTATTGCCGGCGGCAGGCAGCCCCTCGTGCCGTTGTGCTCAGTGGGAGCGGCTGCGGGAGCGGTTGCGCCCGGCCAGACCCTCGGCAATACCGATCAAGGCCACTGCGGCAACCACGGCCACGATGAAGCCCAGGATGTTGAGTTCGAAGATGTCCCCCGTGCCCAACAGATTCGCCACCAGGCCCCCGATGACCGAACCGACCAAGCCCAAGAGGAGGGTCGCAATGAGGCCGAGGTTCTGCTTGCCGGGTTTGATCAGGCGCGCCAAGGCGCCGATGACGAGTCCTGCCACAATGAAGCCGATCATTCTGGATCCTTTCCCAAGAAGTTGTCATCTGCTGCCCGCGGCGTCGAGAACGTCGAGAACACGGCAACGGGCAGAATACCGAACCTACCCGACGCTTCCCGGGGCAACCGACCAGCGCCGCCATGAACGGTCAGGTCCCGGGCGGCGCTGGTCGTGGATGTTGGTCAGGAATCCCGGGCGGCCCCCTTGACGTTCTGCGCCGACTGGGCGGACTCGTCCTTGAGCTGGCCCGCCTTGTCCTGCCCCTCGGCCTTGACGTACTCAGCTCCGCTGGCCGCTGTCTCCTTGACGGAATCCATGGCCTCCTGGGCCTGCGGCTTCAGGTGCTCACCCATGTCCTGGGCCATGGACTTGGCCTCCTCCACCAGAGGTCCGGTCTGCTCCTTGACCTTGGTTGCCGCCTCTTGCTCCGGGCGGGAGGCCGGGATCAGGGAGCCGATCAGCCAGCCGGCGCCCAGGGCGATCAGTCCAGCCGCCAGCGGGTTGCCGCGGGTGCTGCGGCGGACCGCCGTCGGGGCTTCCTGCACGGCATGCATGGCGTCCTCCGCCCGGTGTTGCGTGCCGTCCGCCACGGCCTGGGCACGGTCAGCGAGCCCGGTGGAGCCCGGCTGGTGGGAGGAGGGGTCGGCGGAGCTGCCCATCACGGATTCCTTCATGGTGCCCAGGCGTTCACGGACACGGTCACCCTGCCGGTGGACGGCCTTGGTCGGGTTGGTCTTCTCGGCCAGTGCGTCCACGTCATTGCTGAGCTCATGGCGGGTGCGCTCGATGTCGGCGCGGATCTCATCGGGATTGTTGCTCATGGGGTCTCCTTGTCCGGGTTCAGGGTCGCGGGGATCTCCTGGACCGTCTGTTGGGTCTGCGGCAGGCCCTTGATGCGTTCGAAGTTCTTCTTGCCCATCAGTGCGAGCACGGCGGCCGCCACGCCCCAGAGCACGGCGACGATCAACGCAGCCCAGCCCAGGTGCATCACCGAGCCCAGGGCCCACATCAGGGCCGTGGACAGGAACAACAGCACGAAGAAGGCAGCCCACGCGGCCCCGGCGAACATCCCGGCACCCGTCCCAGCCTTCTTGACCTCAACGGTCGCCTCGGCCTTGGCCAGCTGGATCTCTTGCCGCACCAGCGTGCTCAGGTTCTCCGAGAAGCTCCCGAACATCTCGCCCAGGGACTCATTCCGGGCCCGGGTTTCAGCTTCGGGTTCTGGTGCCCGGGTGGATCCGGAACCCGGTGCCGCCGGGCCCGTCCCAGCGGCACCGGCAGCGGGGCTACCGGTCGGCACGCCCTCATAGCGGGGATCGGTGGTCACGGGCGGCCTCCCGCAGGGGGACGGCCGGTTCCGTAGGGATCGTTCACCGCGGGTGTGCCCAGGACCTCTGTGGCCGGGGCGCCCGTGCCCAGAACAGGTCCGGCCACGGCCGGTGGTTCGGCCGGCGGGAGCGGGATGTCCCGGGCGGGGCCGGTGGCCGACTGGGCGGGCAGCGGCGGCCGATTCGTCCGGTCACCGTACGGACCGCGGTACTGGTCATGGTGCTGGTCCTGGTGCTGGCCGTCGTCGTGGGCGTCCTTCACTCCACGGGAGAGACGGCCAGCCACGAGCCCGACGCCGGCCGCGATCGCCAGGAACGTCCCGGGGCGGCGGGCCGCGAACCGTCGGACGTCATCCAGCAGGTCCATGGGCTCCTTGGACTCCAGCTGCTCCGTAAGATGGCGGGCCCGTTCCGACAGCTTCGAGACCGCTTGGTTCACCAGGTCCGATTCGGGCTTCTCCCCGCGGGAGATGCGCTCGAGGTCGTCCGAGACGGTGCGGGACTGGGCGGCCAGACGGTCCTTCTGCGTGGACAACTGGGACGAGGCCTCCTGCTTGGCCGAATCCGCCAGGTCCTTGACCTGGGTCATCGTCTCGTCCTTGAGGTGGACAGCCTCCTCCTGGGCGGTGCCCGCCACGTCACGGGCCGCGCTCTGGGCTTCCGAGCCCAGGCGTCCGGCCTCCTGTTGTGCGGCGTCCCGCGGTCCGCCGCCCTGCTCTGTGGGGTGATCCGGGTTCAGCGTCATGGGGTGTCCTTCCGATAGACGGCCATGGCCGCTGAAGTCCAAACGGCCTGTAGTGCGGGAGACTAATGAGTGGCCAGTTCCCCGGCGAGGGTTGCGCCACGGTCAGTTGCCATCGGTTCCGAGCGGTAGCGGTCAGCGGTCTCCGCCGCGGTGGTGGTCGGCCCCGTACTGGTCCACCTTCCGGTGGTAACGCATGCCCAGGATGCCGCCCAGCACTGCTCCGGCCAGCGCCAGCAGCACGGCGACGACCAGGGCGATGATGCCGCCGGTGGTCAAGGCCTCTGCCTCGATGGGCATGCCGGTCAGGCTGCCCAATTGGCCCACGAGGTCGAACTGGCTGCCGGCCACCAGGCCCACGACCGCCAGGATGATGGTGATGACGATCGCCCACAACCAGACGGCGATGCCCTGCTTGGCGCCGTCGAAGCGGGCCATCCGCCCGGCCACGTAGCCACCGCTGAGGTAGGAGATCAGCAGGATGACGGCCAGGATGATCGCACCTGTGACGCCTACGGCGGTGGGTGACTGGGTGGCCTGCTCGGTGGCCTGCCCGGCATCGGTGCCCGTCGCCAGGCCCACACCGACGCCGATGGCCGAGAGCACTGCGGCGAGCAGCACGGCCATGCCGGTGGCGGCCAGCCAGCCGAAGAAGGCCGCGCCGATCTTCATGCCGCCGAACTTCTGTCTCTCCGCGGTGACGAGCTCATCTCGCCGTCCCCGGGGTGTGGTGGATCCGGATGGATTCTC
Organism: Citricoccus sp. NPDC079358; assembly: GCF_040702545.1. Taxonomy (NCBI): domain Bacteria; kingdom Bacillati; phylum Actinomycetota; class Actinomycetes; order Micrococcales; family Micrococcaceae; genus Citricoccus; species Citricoccus sp. NPDC079358. The sequence goes on along the minus strand of NZ_JBFBLI010000001.1, from coordinate 268,109 downwards.
GGTGCTCATGATGCGCTCCTCATGGTTGGGGCCCCTCGTGGTGGGGGTCGAATCGCCAACGTGGGCTCAGGGTTGCTCATCTACCCTGCGGGAGGCAATCATTCGCGAGCGGGTGCGGACCGGCTTCGCCTCAGGGGTGGACTCGGGGCATGCCAGCCCACATCATGGACGCGTCAGGCCGTGGCGATCAGAACGGGTGCCGCGGTGCGGAACGAGGGAAGGAAGTGCCATGTCGGGAATCGGAGACGCGGCTGACAAGGCCAAGCAGTACGGACAGGACAACCCCGAGAAGGTCGACCAGGCCAAGGACAAGGCCCAGGACTTCGTCGACAGCAAGAAGGACAAGGATCAGCAGGACGACCAGAAGTAGTCCCCGCGGGGACACCCCCGCCTCTGATCAGGCCGGGCCGCCCCGCGGGTCCGTCCGGCGCTGAACCACGAAGAACACGAAGAAGGGGTGCCACCTCCACTGCGGAGGTGGCACCCCTTCAGGGTGTCGGGGACCAGGCAGGGCTCACAGCCCCTTCGAGCATCCCTTCGTGCGCGCCTACGGGACCACGAGGTCGTACCGCTGCAGGAAGGCAGCGGTCTCCCCGCGGGTCACCGGGTCGTACGCGTTGAAGTTGCCGTGGGCGTCCCCGATGGAGATGCCCTGGGAGGCCAACCAGGTGATCGCCTCATAGGAGGAGGACCCGGCCTTCAGATCCTTGAACGGGCTGGTGGCCGGTGCACTGTGCTCCGGGTCCGCCAGCCGGTACAGGAACGTGGCGAACTCACCACGTGTCACTGAACGGTGAGGCCGGAACGTGCCGTCGGTGTAGCCGATGGTCAGCCCCTCGGCCGCAGCCCACGTGATCGGCGCGAAGAACGTCCCGGCCGCCACGTCCGTGAAGGGGCTCTCCTCGGGTGCGGTGAACTCCGGCTTGATGTACCGGTGCAGGAAGGCCGCGGTCTCCCCTCGCGTCACGTCGTCGTACTTGCGGAACGTCCCGTCGGTGTAGCCGGTAGAGATGCCATTGCTGGCCATCCACAGCACCTGGGCGTAGAACGGCGTGCCCGGGATGTTGTCTGAGAACTCCGGCACCTCCGGCTGCGGCTCCGCCGTCGGGAAGGTGAACTCCCACGTGGCGGTCGCCTCCTCCGGGATCTCGAATCCGTCCAGGGCGCGGGCGGTGACGGTCACGATCCCGGTGCCCTCATGGACACCCGGTTCCATCACCATGTCCGCCACCAGGTACTCCAGCCCCTCGACTGCGGGGATGGTGTAGGTGCCGGCCTCCAGGTCCGCCGTCACCGGTTCGGGCACGACGACGGCCGGTTCCGGATCCGGGGTCGGCTCCGGGTCGGGCGTCGGCTCGGGATCCGGCGTCGGTTCCGGGTCAGGCGTCGGCTCGGGATCCGGCGCGGGCTCTCCGCCCGGCTGGATCAGCGTCACCCGGTCCACGGCCATCTCACCGGCGTCCATGCGCAGGCTGAGGGTCGGATTCCAGTCGGCCAGGTCCTCACGCTCGATCGTGAGCTGGAGCGCGGAGCTGCGCAGCGGCAGCCACTCACCGTCCTTCTCGATCAGCGAGGTCAGCTCGCCGTGGGAGTAGACGGCCGCCAGGCGGTCACCGTCCTCCCACGTAACCGGCCGGGAGCCGGCGCCGGTGGAGAGGTTCTGGGACTGGCCGCCCTCGATCACGTCGAAGCCGGTGGCCCTAGCGCTGTGGTTGTACCAGCTGTGGGCGCGGTCCCGGAAGCTGTCCGTCAGGCCCAGGAACAGGCTGTCCTCGCCCGCCCCGATCCCGGCGAAGCGCTCCGGCTCCACGATCAGCGCAAACTCCTCACCGGCCTCGGCCGGCAGGCCCAGGTGCGTGAAGCGCCGGTCCTCGCTGGTGGCCGTCAGCAGCCCGGCCTCGGTGTCCACGGCGAGGTCCGCCGCGGGCTCGGAGCCGTCACGGAACACGTCGTACTCCCCCAGCCGGTCGGTGGAGAAGTCGTCATCCCAGACCACCTCGCCGAAGGCCTCCGGATCGAAGTCCCCGGAGAACGGACGCTCGGCGTTCACCGGCTCCACGTCCTCACCGGGCACCTCGGTGCCGTCCTCGGTGACCCACTTGGCCCCGTCCTCACGCTTGGTGATGGTGAAGGAGTCCAGCACCTCGCCCTCGGCCACGGTGGAGGCTCCGCCGTCCCGGGTGTAGCTGGCCACCGACTCGTAGGTGAGGGTGTCCCCGTCCACGGAGATGCCCTGCACGGTGGCGGTGTCCTGCTCGCGGGTGACGGCCTCGGCCCCGTTGCGGGTCCAGATGTTGTCCGTGGCGCTGGGCAGGGTGTACATCTTCTCCCCGGCGTTGGACACCACGTAGACCGGTCCGGCGGAGACGCCGGGGGTGTCCGTGGCCGTGGAGGAGTGGTAACCGCGGCCGTAGGTGTGGTCGTGGCCCTGGAGCACCAGGTCCACGTTGTGCCGCTCGAGCACGGGCAGCATCTGCTGGCGCCAGTCGGTCTCGTCCCGTAGGCCGTTGCCGCTGACCCCGGTGGAGAACACGGGCTGGTGGGCCATGACAACGGTCCAGTCGTTCGGGTTCTCCGCCAGCACGCGGTCCAGCCAGGTGGCCTGCATCAGGATCCAGGCCTTCTTGCGCTCGTTGCAGTCCTCCGGTCCGCCGGCCACCTCGGTGATCGGGCAGATGTCATCACGGTTGGCGTTGAGGTTCACGAACCGCACGCCCTGGTAGTCCGTGAAGTACACGGTGTCCTGCAGGATCTCCTCGTAGTGCGCCCCGAGAGTGTCCTCGTACTCCTGGGCGTCCGCGGCCATCGGGCCATTGGAGGCGTACTCAAAGCTGTCCCGGAAGTTCTCGATGAACGGCTGGCCGCCGATCTCGTGGTTGCCCAGCGAGGTCAGCACGTTGAGGTTCTCCTTGAACCCGTCCAGCCCGGCGAACCAGTCGGTCCACTGCTGCTCGCTGGTGGCGTGGTCCACGAGGTCACCGGCGAAGAGTCCGAGCTCGGCGTCGGGGTACCGCTCCTGGGCCAGGTCCACGGACTCGTGCCACACGGTGTCGATGCCGTTCTGGGCATCACCGAAGTACACGAAGTCGAACGGCTCGGACTCGCCAGACGGGGTGGTGAAGGAGAGCCACTCGCTCCAGCTCTCCCCCGAGGCCACGCGGTACTCATAGGTGGTGTCCGGCTCCAGCCCCTCCAGCAGGGCGGAGTGGCTGCGGGACGGGTAGCCGTCCACGGTGCGCTGGCTCTTGTCCTCGGCCTGCACGGCCACGGCTTCACCCGGCTCGCCGCCCTCGCCGCCCGCCACGCGGAACTCGGCCTGACCGGTCAGGGCGCGCTGCGCCGTCGAGCGCCAGGTCACGTACTGCGAGGAGGTCGGATCCTCGGACGGGTTGAGCACGATCCGGTGCGGTTCGCCCTGAGGGGCATCCGGATCCACCCAGCCCTCGGCCTGCACGGCCACGTCGAAGATGTGCATGATGCCCTGGTCCGTACCCTGCGGCAGGCGCACGGCGTCCACGGTCTTCTCCGCGTCCAGCAGGGCCGGGCGGGTGCCGAAGAGGCGGAACGTGCCGCCGCCGGAGGAGTTGTTGCCGTTGTTGCGGCCGTTGACCTCCAGCACGGTCTGGTTGCCGCCACCCGGGTTCGAGGCCCAGTCGGTCATATAGACGGGGACCTCCTGAGTGGAGCCGTCGGTGTACTCGACCACGGCGGTTCCCTGGGCCGGGCCGTTGGTGGCCAGGCCCAGGAAGGACAGGCTGCCGGCCTGCTGGTCGTCCAGGTCGATCCGCTGGCCGTGCGGGATCCAGTTGTCCGGCTCGCCCGGCTCGGTCTCGGGCCAGGTGAACTCCAGCCCGGTCTCCCCCAGCGGCAGTGCGGCGCCCTGCTCGGCGCCGGCCGCGGCCAGCGACTCACGGGAGAAGGACCAGTCGGACAGGTCCATGGACCCCATGCTGCCCTTCCCGTCCGGGGAGGTGCCCACGTTGTTCCGGGCGTCAACCCCTTCGGTGTACGACGGCGGCACGTCGCCTTCACCGGTACCCCATGTCCCGGGTTCCTCGGCCATCGAGAATTCGAGGGAGCCGCCGTCGCGCACGAAGGACGCGTCCAGCCAGGAGGCGCTCTGCGCCTCGCCGTTGACGGCGAGCCCGGTCGTGTACTTGGCGGTGTCCCCCGCACCGGGGGCGCTGATGGTGATCTGGCGCTCGGAGTCCGCGGCGTCGATGACGATGTCCTCGAACATCGGGGCGGTGACCACCAGGTCACCGGTGCCGTAGACGGCCGGGTAGAGGCCGATGTTCGCGAAGACGTACCAGGCGCTCAGCGAGCCCTGGTCGTCGTTGCCCGGCAGGCCGGACGGGGTGGTGTCATACATCTCCTCCACCGCGCGGTACAGCACGTCCGTGGACTTCTCCGGGGCCTGCAGCCAGTTGTAGACCCACGGGGTGTTCAGGGCGGGCTGGTTGGAGAGGTAGTTGCCGGTCTGGGTGTAGGCGCCGGCGTCCAGGTCCTCCATCAGCACGTCCAGCTCGGCGGTGGACTTCTCCACGCCGCCGCGGCGCTCGATCAGGGTGGCGAGGTTGTGCGGGACCATCCAGCCGTACTGGTAGCCGGTGGCCTGGTTGAACTGGCCGCCGCCGTTGCCGTCCCGGTTGCGCAGGTCGAAGCCGGAATCGAACCCGCCGCGGTCCCGGGGCATGATGTGCTGGGCCTCGGGGTCGAAGACGTTCAGCCAGCTCTGGGCGCGGCCCATGAAGAAGTCGTTGGCCTCCTCCTCCCCCAGGGACTCGGCGAGCTGGGCGATCGAGAAGTCGTTGACCGAGTACTCGAGCACCCGCGAGGTGGCGAAATCGCCCTTGCGGTTCTCGATCATCTGCGTGGTGAAGTACTGGTAGGCGTCCGAGCGCGTGGACTGATCGGCCGGCAGGGTCTGCGTGGCGATCATGGAGTCCAGGGCGGCCTGGCGGTCATAGTCCGTGGCGCCCATGTCATCCAGGGTGGCCACAATGGTCTGCAGGCTGTCCCCCTGCATGCGGGCGGCGCCCGGGGCCCAGCCGCCGGTCTGCTCGGTGAGCGCGACGATGGACTGGTTGATGTCCGAGGCCACGGCCGGGTTGGTCAGGCCGATGAGCTGGGCCTGGCTGCGGTACATGTCCCAACCGGAGCCGGCGAAGTTCATGTAGAAGTCCTGGCCCTCCTCCACGGTGTGGACCTCGCCGTCGTAGCCGCGGTACTGACCGTTGACGTCGTTGCGGACGTTCGGGTGCAGGAACGAGCGGTACATGGCGGAGTAGAACTTGGTGCGCTCCTCCTTCGTCCCGCCGGTCACCTGCACGGTGTCCAGCTGCTCCTCCCACGTGGAGCGGGCCTCGGTCCGGGCCTCGTCGAAGGAGAGTCCGTCCGCCTCAGCCGCGCGGTTCTCGGCGGCGTTCTCAGCGCTGACGTAGCTCAGGCCGGTGCGGGAGGTGACGGTGGAGTCGTCCTCGAAGGTGATCCAGGCACCGGTCTGGTCCCGGAAGTCCGCGTTGTCATCCTCGGAGGTCTTCTCTGCGGAGGCCTGGCCCGGGGTCATCTCCCCGTCATTCCACACGCCGTAGGCCTCGATGTCCTGATCGAAGGTGGTGGAGAAGTAGGCGCGGTAGTAGTTCCCGTTGTCACACAGGTCCGCCCCGCGCATCCAGCCGGACACGGTGTTGGTCTCCGGGTCCACGGTGATGGACTGCGCCTGGGAGCGGTTGTTCTGGCCGGAGGCATTGAGGATCAGGGTGGAGCCGTCCGCCTCCGCGAAGTCGTACCGGCTCACGGCGGTGCGCTCGGTGGCGGTCAGCTCGGTGGTGACGCCGTTGTCCGTGGTGACGGAGTAGTAGCCGGGCTCCGCGGTCTCGTTCTCGTGGGAGAACGGCAGGTAGTAGTCCTCGATGTTGTCCTGCGGGATGACCGGCAGGGCGCCGTCCTCGGACAGCTCGCCCGTGTAGGGGATGGTGGGGAACTCGTAGCCGCCGAAGCGGTCATGGCAGCCGGAGCCCTGGTAGCGGGTCATGCCGAAGCCGCGGATCTTGTCCGCCGTGTACTCGTAGCCGCCCTTCTCCTGGACCAGATGGTTCTCTTCATCGGTCTTGAAGGTGGTGGGGCTGGACTGCACCATGCCGAACGGCAGGGCCGCGCCCGGGTAGGCGTTGCCGTAGGCGTCATTGCTCTTGTTCTGGGTGGTGTCCAGCTCGGTGCCGATGAACTGGTCCACCAGCTCGAACGGCGCGGTGGTGTCCGCTTCTTCGGGGGCCGCGAGGGCGCCCGGAGCGGTGGAAACGAGAAAGGCCGCCGGGAGGGAGGCGGCCAGGGCTCCGGTGAGGAGCCGCGTCAGGACCCGGCGCGGAGGCGCGCCAGGACCGTCATGAGCGGTGCGCATGAATGTCCTTCAGTTATGGGTGCAAGAGTGAGATGCGCCCATTGTGGACATTCACGCTGGTCAGGAAAGTGTTTGGCGGGACGACGGGAGGTTAACGGGGGGTGGCGGTTTGGCCGGCAGCGGAACGGGCGGGCGCCCACTTCGGGGGCTATGCAGGCCGAGGTGCGTCTGCCTACGGTGGCCCCGTCGCGGGTACTCCGCGGCACCGACTACGGGAAGGGCCACGTCACATGGGAACCATCACCGGCGCCAACGAGAACCAGCTGCACTACGAGGACACCGGAGGAACCGGACGGCCGGTGGTCCTGGTCCACGGCTGGCCGCTGCACGGACAGTCCTGGAAGGACCAGATCGGCGCGCTGACCGCCGGCGGTCACCGAGTCATCACTTATGACCGCCGCGGCTTCGGGCAGTCCGAGCCGCAGCACCCCTACACCTATGACGCGCTGGCTGGAGACCTGGCCGCTCTGATCAACGCCCTGGACCTGCGCGACGCTGTCCTGGTCGGCTTCTCCATGGGCGGCGGTGAGGTCGCCCGCTACCTCGCGCAGCACGGCACCGACCGCATCGGCTCTGTCGTCTTCGCCGCGGCAGTGACGCCCTACATGCTGCACACCTCAGCAAACCCGGACGGGCCGCTGAAGAAGACCGAGGCGGCGGCCATGGCGGCCCAGCTGACCGCCAACCGGGAGAAGTTCTTCGACGACTTCACCACGAAGTTCTTCAGCGCTGGGGACACCCTCTGCGTGACCGAAGAACAGCGCCGAGAGGCGATCGACCTGTGCCTGCAGGCGAACAAGCTCGCTGCCCTCGAATGCATGGCGTCCTTCGGCGCCACGGACTTCCGTGACGATCTCGGCCACGTCACCGTCCCGACGTTGGTCATCCACGGCGACGCTGACGGCGTGGTGCTCTTCGAGGGCTCCGGCCAGCGCACCCACCAGGCCATCAGCCACAGTGAGCTCGTGGTGATTCCCGGGGCCCCGCACGGCCTGAACGTCTCCCATGCGGACGAGTTCAACGCCGCCCTGCTCGGCTTCCTCAGCCGCTGACCACCGAAGGCAACACAACGGGGCGGTGAGGTGATCACCGCCCCGTCTTGTCGTCATCATCGCCTGTGCACGGGCATCACTGGACGGTCAGGATCACGCCGAGCAGGACGGCGATGACGACCACGATGAGGATGATGGCCGCGATCTGCAGCTGAAGAGTGGAGAACCGCTTCCGCTTGACGTACTCGGTTCGGTACTTGATGCGTTTCTGTTCTTCTGACATGTGCACCCCTCACTCTCGAGATGATCTAAGGTGACGTCGCAACCTATCACCGCACTGTGCACCTCATTCAAGCCGAATCGGCGAGGACGGGTACATGCCCGGTGAACTGCCAGCTACCGAGCGGTGAGGACGTGACGCACGGCATTCGCCAACGCGGAAGCGCCGAAGGGCCCGTCGCTGGCCGCCTTCGATCCAGCCGTGCCGTGCAGCCATGCGGCCGCAGCTGCCTTCTCTGGCGTGGCGACCGATCCGCCCTGACTGCTTCGGGCCAGGGCCGACGCCACCAGCCCGGCCAGGCAGTCGCCGGTGCCGGCGGTCGCCAGCTCCGCCCCGCCCTCGTTCTGCACCAGCGTCCTGCCGCCGGGCGCCGCACTCACGGTTGTGGATCCCTTGAGGAGCACGACGACGGCCAGTGCCTCGGCCGCGCGGCGCGCGGCGGCTACCGGGTCGGCTTTCGCCAGGTCCGCGAAGCCGTCGGCGATGTCCGGCACCAGCCGGTCCACGAGTTTCACCAACTCCCCCTGGTGGGGCGTCAGCACCACCTCGCATCCGGCGTTCCGCAGCCGAGACAGCTGATCCAGGGTCACTAGCCCCAGCGCCGAAGCGTCCAGGACCAGCGGCAGAGCACCGTCCACGCAGGTTTCCACGACCTCGGCGAGCCGAGACTGGGCATCCTCGTCGGACCCCAGTCCCGGTCCGGCGACCCAGGCCTGGGCCTTCCCCTCCACGCCCGAACCGGCCACCACCTCGGGGTGGGCCGTCAAAACCAGATTGGCCGCTCGCTGTGGTCCGGCGTACTGCACCATGCCGAGTCCGGAGGCCAGAGCGGACGAGCACACCAGCACCGCCGCTCCCGGGTACTGCTCCGAGCCCGCACACACGCCGAGTACCCCGCGGCGGTACTTGTGGTCGTCCCAGGCGGGCGGCGCGAAGACCGCGAGCGCATCGTCGCGCTCCAGTGAGGAGACGTCTGGTTCTCCCAGGTACGGTTCGATGCCGATGTCCACCAGTTCCACCCGGCCGGCGGCATGGGCGCCGGCGCCGACCACCAGCCCGGTTTTGAGAGCCCCGAAGGTCACGGTCAGGTCAGCCAGGATCACTCCCCCGGCCACCTCACCGGTGTTCGCATCCACCCCCGAAGGCAGGTCGCAGGCCACCACGGTGATCCCCGCCGGCACCGGCGGCGGTTCCCAGCCACCGCGTGCACCGGTGCCCAGGACGCCGTCGATCAGCAGTACAGCATCGTCGGGAATCCGATCCGCCACCCGTCCACCAGCGCGGCGCAAGGCGTCCAGCCCGACCTCGTGCATCCGATCTCCGGTCGGTACGGCCACGGCATTCACGCCGCGGCGGCGCAGGAAGGAGAGAGCCCACAGGGCGTCTCCGCCGTTGTTCCCAGTACCGACCAGTGCCGCCACTGTCGAGCCAGCCACGGGCCCGTGGGAACGCAGTTCGCGCACCACCCCTATAGCCAGCTTCCACGCGGCGCGGCGCATGAGCGCTTCGCCCTGGCCGGCACGCAAGACTGGGCTTTCGGCCGCCCGCACCGCATCACCGGTGTACGCGTGGATCACAGCAAGCTTCCCTCCGCTCGGCAGCTCAGCCCTCGGCAACGACCATCGCGGTGGCCACGTCCCCGTCATGGCTGAGGGAGAGATGCCACTTCTTGACACCCTTGGCATCGGCCACGTCGGCCACGGTGCCGATGGCCACGACGTGAGGGGCACCGGCGGCGTCGATGTCGATCTGGCAATGCTGCCAATTCATGCCGGCCGGAGCACCGAGGGCCTTGGCCACGGCTTCCTTGGCGGCGAAGCGGGCGGCGAGGGACCGGGTGTTGAGTTCGCGTTCGGCCGGCGTGAAGAGGCGTTCCCGCAGGGCGGGCGCCTTGGTCAGCTGCTGCTTGAAACGGGTTACCAGGACAACGTCCACGCCAATGCCGATGATCATAGGTCCATCGTATGCAGTCTACGGCGGCATACCCGCCCCTTATGTGGAGAAACTACCTCGGCAGCCCACTTCTTATGCGAGCCTCGTCTAGCTCACTGAGGCGTTAATCGGCGATTGGACGCCGTGGCGGATCTTTCCGCACACTGAATCACAGTCGATACTTCATCAGTATCCCTCAGGTGATACAATCGGAGTCATGGGAGTAGCTAAGGTTGCAGCGCGGACATCAGAGCTGGCAGCTCGCCAATGGGGTCTGCTCACAACCGCACAAGCTGAAGCGGATGGTGTCACACGGCTTCAGCTTGCCCGGCTCGCCGATGCGGGTGTGATTGAACGCGTCGATCGAGGAATCTACGCGACACCGGCGGCAGTGGATGAGCACACGCCGCTGCGCGCCGCCTGGCTGTCTCTAGAGCCCAAGATCCTGGCAGAGGAGCGACTGGGCGATCCCGTCGCGTCGGGGGTGATTTCGCATACCTCAGCAGCGGCTCTGCATGAGGTCGGAGATCTGCTGGACGACGAACCCGAGATCACGCTGCCTAACAGGAAGCAGAGCCGTCGCGGCATTCGCCTGCATCGTGGCACGCTCAGAACTGACGACGTGACGATCGTGGAGGGCCTGCCGGTCACGACGCCTGCCCGCACGCTCGCAGACCTTCTGCAGGATGGGCAAGACCCCTCTCACGTCGCGGAGATCGCAGGCGATATGCTCCGGCGCGGCCTCGCTTCACGTAAGGACATGGCGATCGCGCTGGAACCGCTCGCACGCAGGAACGGGCAACCGACCGGCGCTGCACTTCTCGAGCATCTCCTCGATCTGGTGGGGCTCAGTGGCGCGGCGCTCGCGGCGAACCTCGCTGCCAGTGACCTGGGGAAGGCGCTCGTCTCTGCAGGACAACTCGAAGCGATCAAGAGCATCCTCGAAACCGTCGCGAAACTCGACCTTCCAAAGAACGTGCTTGATCCGCTGGGTACCGCCGCTATGGCAACACTCGCGAAAAACGCTGCGCTCCCCCAGTTCTCCGACGGCGTGCTGCCGAAGATCGACGTGTCCGCGATCATCGACGCGGCAAAGTTCACGGTTCCTCTCGACACCGAAGAGTTCCGAAACGCGCTCGGCGCGAGCGTGCCCGCTTGGCTCCCCGAGATCATCCGGTCGATACCGGCAGATTCATGGCCTCCGTCCACACTGACGACGGTGGACATCGGCAAGGAGGCGACACCAGCTTGACGGACAAACTGCCATACCGAGACGGCAACGCCCTCTGGGCCGCCGTCACTGCACGAGCCACGACGGAGTCACAGGCGACCGACGTGTCAGCAGGTGTCTTGCTCCGACGGTTCGTCGTTGACCGGTTCCTTGCAAGGGTGTTCGCGCTTCCCGGAAATGAATGGGTACTCAAAGGCGGCAACGCCGTGCTCACCCGAGTGCATGATGCGCGCACTACGAAAGACATCGATCTCCTCGCCGAACTGGGCGACCTCGACGCCGCGGTCGGGAGACTACGCAGAGCAGTAGAGATTGATTTGAATGATCACTTCCGTTTCGTGATCACCGGAACACGCGCAGCGGGCGGTGGAACGGCGCAACCCGACGTGGAGGGATACAAAGTCTCTATCGACGCTTATTGCGGCGTCAAACGCCGTGAACATTTCAGCGTTGATCTGGTTACTGGCTCTCTGATGACCACAGAGCCAGACATCCAGACCCGACCCACACTCGTGCCCACTGTGCCGCCCGCGCAAGTGCGGCTCTACCCGGTGGTCGATCACATCGCCGACAAGCTCTGTGCCACGCAGAGCACGTACGGCACCGCCGGCGACCAGCCATCGAGTCGGGTTCGTGACCTTGTCGACCTCGTCGTGTTCGCTCGCACACAACGCGTTGACGGTGCCGAACTGATTGAAGCCATCACCGCGGAATGGACGCACCGAGGCCTCCACGGTTCACCATTTTTCGAGCCGCCTGCACATTGGAAACGTCTCTACCCGGCGGAAGCTCGGCGAGTGCCGGCCTGTGGGGACGTTCTCACGTTCGCCGGTGCGGTGGAACTCGTCACCGCCCTCCTGGCACCCGCATTAGACCGATCCCCGAACGCCCAGCATTGGTCGCCGGAGACAGGAGCGTGGACAGTCGCCAAACCACATCACCAATGATGCTCCCCGCTAACCCCTATCCTTTCCATGCGGTGACGCCACGGACAACGGCTCGCGCACTATCAAGCTTTGCCCGGAGAACGAAGAGATCGGGAAGCTGCCAATACCGGTCTCCTACCTGTCCAGCTTGAAATGATCGATCGGCGTCTGCAGCCACTCCGGCGGTTCAGCCGCACACCCCGGAGTCATGAACGTCTTCGCGTAGGCCGCCATGGCGTACACGAAGTCGTAGACGTACCCTCTCCGGCTGCGCACTGGTTCGAACTCATACATGTGCAGTTCGCCGTCCCAGCACCGGTCCATCAGCATGCGGGACCGCTCAATGTGGTGGTCGAACGTCAACACCCCGAGGCTCTCCACCCCGCGCTGACGCGCCAGCTCGGTCCCGACAATTGCCTCCCCCTGCGTCGTCACCGGATCCGGAGCAAAACACTCCACGGTGGCCCCACCCGGTGACTCCTGGCAGAGGCTCGCCGGAGCATCCTCCGGGGTCGAGACCAGCAGTAGGTCGGTCACACCCTCTTCGGCCAATCGCCGGGCCTCGTCGTGGGCACCTGCCTGGGTGGACAGCACGATCAACGCGTCCACCTGCGGCGCCGGGTTCACCCGCGGGTTCACAGTCAGCCACGCAAGCACGACGCCGACCCCCAGAAACACGATCACCACCAGTCCCACTCCGCGCAGGATCCAACGGCGCAATCGCCCTCGCCTGGTCGACTTCCGCAGGCGCCGCACTCGGGCATCGCGTCCCTGTCCGTTACCGTCCCGGCCGTCCATCAGATGATCCAACTTCACCGCTGGGCAGAGCGCAGGATCACGATGCCCCGGCCGGGCACGGAAATTTTGTCCCCGGCGGAGAACTCGGTGGTATCCGGGGTGGCGTCAGCGGTGTCCACCACCAGGTCCCAGTAACCCGGGAACGGCTCACCAGGCAGGGTGTACTCCACCGGCTCCCAATACGCGTTGAGCAACACGTAGAAGTCGTGGTCGCCCCCGTTGCCGTCCGCATCAACACCCCGCTCGGACTCGGCCAAGTCGTGCCCGTTGAGGAAGAAGGCAATCGACTTGGCGTAGTAGGTCTCCCAGTCGGACTCGTCCTTGGCCGTGGCGTCCGGCTCGAGCCACACGATATCCGGCAAGGCCATTGAATCCGCGCGCGCGGCGGGCCGGCCGTCGAAGTACCGCCGGCGCCGGAACACCGGGTGATCCTGCCGGAGTGCCACCACCCGCGAGGTGAACTCGATGAGGTCCTCGTCCGCATCGTCCCAGTGGATCCAGGACAGTTCGTTGTCCTGGGCGTAGACGTTGTTGTTGCCCTGCTGCGTTCGCCCGAGCTCGTCGCCGTGGCTGATCATCGGCACGCCCTGGCTGATCATCAGCGTCGCCAGGTAGTTCCGCTGTTGCTGGGCACGGAGCTTGAGGACCTCGGCGTCCTCGGAGTCCCCCTCCACGCCGCAGTTCCACGAGCTGTTGTGGGATTCGCCGTCGTTGTTGTCCTCGCCGTTGGCCTCGTTGTGCTTCTCGTTGTAAGAGACCAGATCCCGCAGCGTAAATCCGTCGTGGGCGGTCACGAAGTTCACCGAGGCCCGCGGGGTCCGCCCGTCGTCCTCGTAGAGGTCGGCCGAACCGGTGATGCGGGTGGCGAACTCCGCTAGCGTCCCTGGCTCGCCGCGCCAAAAGTCCCGCACGGAGTCCCGGTACTTGCCGTTCCATTCGCTCCACAGCCCCGGGAAGTTGCCCACTTGGTAGCCGGCCCAGCCCACGTCCCAGGGCTCGGCGATGAGCTTCACGGTGCGCAGGATGGGGTCCTGGCGGACCACGTCGAAGAACCCACCCAGCATGTCCGGGCCCCGCTCGCCTTCCGAACGGGTCAGCGTGGTGGCCAGGTCGAACCGGAATCCGTCTACGTGCATCTCCTGCACCCAGTAGCGCAGGGAGTCCATGACCAGCTGCAACACCATGGGGTGGGAGAGGTTCAGCGAGTTACCGGTCCCGGTGTAGTCCATGTAGTGGCGCTCATCGCCCTCCACCAGGTGGTAGTAGTTCACGTTGTCGATGCCGCGGAAGGACAGCGTCGGCCCCATGTGGTTGCCCTCGGCCGTGTGGTTGTAGACCACGTCCAGGATCACCTCGAGCCCGGCGGCGTGTAGATCCTTGACCATCTGCTTGAACTCGCGCACCTGCCCACCGGTGTCCCCAGCCGAGGAGTACGTGTTCTGCGGGGCGAAGTAGCCCAGGGTGTTGTACCCCCAGTAGTTCGAGAGCCCCTTATCCTGCAGGGAGGAGTCGTTGGTGAACTGATGCACCGGCATCAACTCCACGGCCGTCACGCCCAACTTCGTGAGATGCTCAAGTACCGCGTTGTGGGCCAATCCGGCGTAGGTCCCCCGCGCTTCCTCGGGGACTTCCGGGTGCAACTTGGTCATGCCCCTGACGTGGGTCTCGTAGATGACGGTCTCGTTGAAGGGGATGTCCGGCTGCTCGTCCTCGCCCCAGTCGAAGGAATCGTCCACCACCACGCCCAGCATGGTGTGACCCAGAGAGTCCGAGGTGTCGATCGCGTCGTGGTCCTCGAAGTCGTAGGAGAACTGGTACTGGCCCCAGTTGAAGTCACCTGCAATCGCTTTGGCGTACGGGTCCAGCAGAATCTTCGCTGCGTTGTACCGCAAGCCGGAAGCCGGGTCCCAGGGCCCGTGCACGCGGTACGCGTACAGCTGCCCGTCCCCCACGCCGGCCACGTGCGCATGCCAGGTGTTCCCAGAGCGCTCGATCAGCTCCACGCAGGTCTCGGTGCCATCAGCGTCCACGAGGCACAACTCGACCTTCTCGGCGTCCTCGCCGACGGAGAGCGCGAAGTTCGTCCCGTCCTCGTCCGGTGTGGCGCCCAGGGGGTAGGGCACGCCGGCAGTGGTCTCGACCATGTGTCTCCTCGGATGGAAGCGGATTCCGAAGAACAGTCTATGGTGATGGAGCCCTGATGCCGGTGTGATCCGGGTCTACGACTGTGAGGCCGCGAGGTACTCCTCGAGGGCCTCCCACTGGTCCCGCGGCGTGAATCCGGAGGCCTCGAGCTTCGACAGGTCCAGCACCGAGTTCAGCGGTCGCCGCGCCACGGACTTCCCTGCGAAGTACTGTTCCGTGGTCACCTCGGTGACGTCCCGCGAAGGCCGATCTGCGTGCGTGTAGACGCGCCGGGCAACCTCCGCCCAACTCCCCGACTCCCCGCCGTTCGTCACGTTGTACGTCCCATAGGGAGCGTTGCCGTTGCGGAGGTGAATGATGGCCTCGGCCAGGTCCCGGGTGAATGTCAGCCGGCCGACCTGGTCAGAGACCACAGACGGGGCGATGCCGCGCTCGGCCAGTTGCTGCATGGTGCGCACGAAGTTCTCCCCGTCCCCGATCACCCACGAGGTCCGCAGCAGGTAATGCCGCGGCACCACACCGACGGCCAGGTCCCCCGCGGCCTTGGAGGTGCCGTAGGCGCTCACCGGTCGAAGCGGGTCGGACTCGGTGTAGGCGCCGTCCTTGGTCCCGTCGAACACGTAGTCCGTGGAGACGTGGATGAGCGTCACCTGGTACTGCGCGCACGCCTGTGCCAGCCTCGCCACGCCCTCGGCGTTGGCCGCCCAGGCGTCTCGGCCGCCGGCCTCGGTCTCACCCTCGTCCACCGCGGTGTAGGCGGCGGCGTTCACCACCGTGCCCACGCGGCGCCAGTCGATGCGCCCGACTGCGGCCGGGTCAGCCAGGTCGAACCGGTCCCGTCCCAAAAACTCCACGCCGGGACGGTCGGCCAGCTGGCGGACCAGTTCCCGGCCGAGTTGGCCGGTGGCCCCGAGCACCAGCGTGGTCGCCGGGCCCATGGGCTCCACCTCGGCCAGTGGCGGGTGGGCGCGGTCTTTGTCCGAGAGCTCGGCCCGCTCCAAGGGGATGGGCCAGTCGATGGCCGCCATGGGGTCGGCGAGGTTGAGGAAGGTGTACTGCGCCTGAGCCTCTGCAGACCAGTGGTCGTTGACCAGGTAGGTGTAGGCGGTGTTGTCCTCGAGGGACTGGAAGGCATTGCCGACTCCGCGGGGTACGAAGATAGCCGTGGACGGGCCGATCACGGCGGTGAACACCCGGCCAAAGGTGCTGCCCTGGCGCAGGTCCACCCAGGCGCCGAACACGGAGCCGGTGGCCACGGAAATGTACTTGTCCCAGGGTTCGGCGTGGATGCCGCGGGTGGTGCCGCGGCTGGCGTTGAAGGAGATGTTATTCTGCACCGGCCCGAAATCGGGCAGGCCGAGCTCGGTCATCCTCTGCCGCTGCCAGTTCTCCTTGAACCAGCCGCGGTTGTCTCCGTGGACGGGCAGGTCGAAGAGGGTGAGGCCGGGGATGGTGGTGGGCTGGGCCGCGAGGGACTTCGAGAACTGCACGGCCGTCGTCGCCCGTGCCGAGCCCGCCGTCTGACCTGCGTCCATTACTGTCCCGTCAACTGGTACTTTGCCTCCGCGGCGGCTTTCTGGGGCCGCCACCACGGTTCATTATCCCGGTACCACTGCACGGTGGCCTCCAGACCCGCGTGGAAGTCGGAGTATTGCGGGAACCAGCCCAGCTCAGTGCGCAGCTTGGTGGAGTCGATGGCGTAGCGCAGGTCGTGCCCCGGGCGGTCCACCACGTGGTCGTAGGCGCCGGCGGGCTCGCCCATGATCTCGAGGATCGACTCGATCACGGCCTTGTTGTTCTGCTCCCCGTCCGCACCGATGAGGTAGGTCTCCCCCAGCCGGCCGCGCTCGAGGATGGTCAGCACGGCCGAGGAGTGGTCGTTCGCGTGGATCCAGTCCCGGACATTGCGTCCCTCGCCGTAGAGCCGGGGCCGCACGCCGTCCATCACGTTCGTGATCTGCCGCGGGACGAACTTCTCCACGTGCTGGTAGGGGCCATAGTTGTTGGAGCAGTTGGAGATGGTAGCCCGCAGGCCGAAGGAACGCGCCCAGGCCCGCACCAGCAGATCCGAGCCGGCCTTGGAGGAGGAGTACGGGCTGGAGGGGTTGTACGGAGTGCTCTCGGTGAACCGTTCCGGACAATCCAGTTCCAGGTCTCCGTAGACCTCGTCCGTGGAGATGTGGTGGAAGCGGACGTCATGGCGGCGGGCGGCCTCAATGAGCGTGTAGGTCCCCAGGATGTTGGTGTCCACGAAGGGCCGCGGATCGTTGAGCGAGTTGTCATTGTGGGACTCGGCCGCGTAGTGCACTACTGCGTCCACCTGGGGCATGAGCTCGTCCAGGAGGTCGACGTCCGCGATGTCCCCCTGCATGAACGTCATCCGATTCGCAGGAAGGCCCTTCAGGGAGGCGCGGTTGCCGGCATACGTCAGCTTGTCCAGCACCATGACGCGGTGTTCCGTGGACTCCAGGACATAGTGGACAAAGTTGGACCCGATGAAGCCGGCGCCACCGGTGACGAGGAAGGTGCTCACAACCACACCATAGAAATGGGAATCTCGGTAGCGCCACCGTAATTGACACCCCATCGATACGTGCGATTCACCCGGAATCTGGGAAAGTCGTGAAGTCTGTCGGTGAATAGTTAGCTGGTATTAATGACTATGGTGCAATTCGCAATGGTGCGGACTGTCATGACGCAGCAACTAGGAAGGGCATCGATAGTGAGCTTACGGATCTCGGTGATCGGGACGGGCTATTTGGGGGCGACGCATGCGGCGTGCATGGCGGAGCTGGGCTTCGAGGTCCTGGGCCTGGACATCGACCAGGCGAAGATCGACGCGTTGACCCGCGGGGAGCTGCCCTTCCACGAGCCCGGCCTGCCGGAACTGCTCCTCAAGCACGTCCAGTCCGGCCGGCTGCGGTTCACCACCTCCTACGAGGAGGTCGGCGCCTGGGCCGATGTGCACTTCATAGGGGTCGGCACCCCGCAGAAGCCCGGTGAGTCCGCTGCGGACCTGCGCTTCGTGGACGCCGCCGTGACCTCCCTGGCCGAGCACATCACCCGGGACGCCCTGATCGTGGGCAAGTCCACCGTCCCGGTCGGCACCGCCGAGCGCCTGGGCACCCTGCTGGGGAACGCCCGCGCCGACGCCGGCCTGCCGGGCATGGTCGAGCTGGCCTGGAATCCGGAGTTCCTGCGCGAGGGCTATGCCGTCAGGGACACCCTGAGCCCGGACCGCCTGGTCGTCGGCGTGCAATCGGCCCACGCCGAGGACATCCTGCGCCAGGTCTATGCCAAGTCCCTGGCCGAGGGCACCCCGTGGATCACCACGGACTTCGCCACCGCCGAACTGGTCAAGGTCGCCGCCAACGCGTTCCTGGCCACGAAGATCTCGTTCATCAACGCCTTCTCCGAGATCACCGAGGCCGCCGGCGGGGACATCGGCACCCTGGCCGACGCGATCGGCCACGACCCCCGGATCGGGCGGAAGTTCCTCAACGCCGGCGTCGGCTTCGGCGGCGGCTGCCTGCCCAAGGACATCCGGGCGCTGCAGGCCCGGGTCTCCGAACTCGGGCTGGACCGCACCATGCGCTTCCTCGCCGAGATGGACGACATCAACCTGCGCCGCCGCGACCGCGTGGTCGACCTCGCCGTCCAGGTCCTCTCCCACAGCCGCAACGGCGCGATCCGTACCACCGGCGCCGACGGAGCAGGCAGCGTCCCGTCTCCGGCCGCCGTCGAGATCCTGAACGGAGCGAAGATCGCCATCCTCGGAGTCACCTTCAAACCGAACTCGGACGATGTGCGCGACTCCCCCGCCCTGGATGTGGCCAACCGACTCTACACCGCAGGGGCAGACGTGGCCGTCTACGACCCGAAGGGCAACGCCAACGCCGCCCAACGGTTCCCCCGCCTGGGCTACGTCAACACCCTCGCCAAGGCCGTCATCGGTGCCGACCTGCTCATCCTGCTCACCGAATGGGACGAGTTCCGCCAGATGGACCCCGAGGACATCGGCCGGCTCATGGACCGCCGCACCCTCATCGACGCCCGCAACGTCCTGGACCCCACCGCCTGGCAAGCGGCCGGCTTCACCCACGCCGCCCTCGGACACCGCTTCGCCCCCGACGCGTCGGTCTCATAGGATCTCGCTGAGGAATGGCACAGGCTGTCCGGTTGTGCTGCAATGCACGCTCGGACAGCCTGGTCCATTCCCTTCGCGTCAGTGAGCGAGCGAATCCAACATTCGCTCCGCCTGGACTTCCGGATTCCAACGCGTCTTGACTTCGCGATGACATGCAAGGGCGGCGGTGGATCTGTCCTCCACGAGGGTGTCGATCCAGGCGGCGATGGTGTCGGCGAGGTCAATAGCACTTCCCGCGGCATATCGCGAACCGGTCACTCCATCAACGACGGCGCTGGACTCTGGCATCTGGGTCGAGTCGTCGTCGTCGGTAATGACCGGGACGCCATGCGCCAAGCTTTGGATCGTCGTGAGGCCTGCCGCCGAGGGCACCACGGTGATCATGACCCTGTGGTAGAAATCCTCGATCTCGTCGGAACCGTGAATCGCACCGAGGAACTCGCAATCAACACCCAGATCGCGAGCCTTCCTTTCCAAGCCGGGGCGCTCCGGTCCGTCTCCGCCAAGGATGATCTTGAGCTTTCGTCCCCTCTTACCTAAGGCGGAGACGGCCTCAATGAGCAGCCCAAGGTTCTTGGCCGGCTTCAACCGGACCACTGCCCCAACCGCCATTTCCTTCTGGTCCGTGCCGAACGAGCTCGTCTCAACGTCAGCCAGTCCCGTGACGCTGTTGTACACCACGTCAATCCGGTCCTCCGGATATCCATGCGCCGCTGCACTCGCCTTCTCCGGGTCACCGTAGACCATCAGCTTGTGCGCCATTCGATAGAACCCCAGACGGGCCAGCCGCTTCAGCCCACGCTCCGGACGATGCCATCCAATAGTCCAGAAGTAGACCCGCTTGCCCATCAACCGCGCCGTGGCCGAGGTGACCCACGTGGACAGGTACTTGGCGTCACCCGTGAAAACACACGCATCGATGCTCTTATCAAACGCCATTCCCAACAGTCCCTTCTGCCACAGAAACGGACCGATTTCCACGTTGTCCAGGCGATTGAACTCCTGGAGATCCTGTGGGTTCATGGCGGCTATCTTGGTGGAGTTCTCCACTGCAGAGAAATGGACGAAAGACATCCCATCGCTCTGATCAAGGTTCAAGAACAGGTTGCGACGGTAATGCGCAAGGATGGGCGTGACGATCGCTACTTTCATCTGTGTGCTCCATATCTGACGACATACCGTCGTACGCTGTGTTGTTGGCAATCAGAAGATCCGACGTTAATCAGCCGTCCTTCGAGACGAGTCGCAGCGAAGTTCCGAAAGCCACCGCGCCGAAGACCACTGTAGCGACCGACCAAGCGACGCCACTCGGGGAGAGTATGAGCAGCACCCCACCGATTACGGTCACTGTCTGAAGCGCTGCCAGCCTGACTCCCCCCGCATTCCGCAACAACAGTGAACTCCGGGTCAGGCCGAGCAGGATCTTCCAGACGCTGAGTGCCAGGGCTGTCAAGACCAGGTCGCCGGTGGCGGCGACAAGTGTCGCCAGTCCCGTGCCCAGCAGATCGATCCCACTATAGGTACTTCCCTGCCACCACTTGCCCTGAGCTTGCTGCAGTCCATCCACGATGGGGGTAAGGATGCGTACCGGAAGGCTTGCCAAGAGCATCACCGAAGGAAGCACGGCAGTCTGCCACTGATCCGGAAGCACGTCTTGTAACAGGATCCCGGTGATGGAGATGACGGCGCACAGCAAGGTCGTTCCTGCGACGAATACTCCGCCCAGGTCGACTGCCAAACGCGCACGAAGGTGATCCTTGACAGAGGCGAGCGTCGATAACGCGACCCGGTTCAGCGGTACGGCAACCATGCCGCTGATTCCCAAAGAGACCTGGAACGCGATGTACAGGATTCCCACCTGCTCAGCGGAGGCAACGAACTGTGCGACTAGAAAGGGAATCTGAAGTGGCAAGGACAGCAGCATGGCATTGATCGCCCAACTCACACGAGCCGACGAACGAATCACAGAATCCGTGGCTGTCTTCTCCACAGAGTTGCGTTCCTTCTTGGCCACCGACAGCAGGAGCACTTCGACAATGAAGTGGTAAGCAATGGTCGACACCGCCAAAGCTGCAACAGAGCCCGTAAGGATCGCAATTGCGATGCCGACCCCCCCCTTCAATAGGGCCGCGATCCCCTGAGCTCGAACGGCCGTAGCGTTCTTCCGCTGTCGTACCGTCTCGCTGTAGAGAAGATCGGCATCACCCTGCAAGGGGATGGTCAACCCCACGAGGGCAACAAGAAGGGCTATGTCCGCTCGCCCGAAGGAGAAGTACACCCCAGCGATGACGAGCGCGATCAATGCCAGGCAGAGGTTGTGGAGGGCTGCCCTCTTCCGGGTCCGTCGCAAGCTTCCCGTGACACCCGCCAGGTACGCCTGGGACGCCCCAAAATTCTTGAGGCTCACGAGCACCGCGCATGCAGAGACTGCCGAGGCCCACAGGCCGAACTCCTCGGGACTGAGCCAGGCAACGAGGACCAGAGAACTCAGGGACGACACGACGCGTACCATGGCCGTCCCCGTTGCCAAGCTCAGGATGGACTTTACGGCGGAGCCGGCCTTGCTCGGGACGTCTTGCGTCATGAGGCCCGCACGAGCTCAACGTTCAGCGCGGCGCTGAGCGAACGATCATAGACACCGCCGAGCTTGTGGTACCCCGCCTCGACCAGGACCACGTGCTTGCCCAAGATCGCAGCAGGCAGACCGACGTGCAGTCGATTCGTCACGACCAGTGATGAGCGGCCGATGCTTCGGCGGTACTCGTCGAAGGTCGCATATCTGGTCGAGCTTAGGTCGGTGAACACACGCGACGCGGCAGCCTCGATCTGTCCCTGATGTTCTCGGGACAGGGACTCGACCATCTCTGCGCTTGCGGACCGAATCGTCGACTGGTGAAGACTGCGCGCCGCCCTGGTCTTCAGACCCGACTCGGGCAGAATGTCGAACGCGCGGGACCTGACCTTGCGGATCGCTGAGGCGAGGCTGCCCAGCGCGGTGAGCGATTGTGGGGCGTGCACGCCCGACACGCCGAAGTTTCCGCGACGTTCCAGGTCCACGCGTGCCGCCACCAGTGCCGTGTCCTGTGTTGCATGTTCTCCGATTACCTCGGGCACAAAGCGGTGCCCGCTGACGACGACGTCGTGATCGAGCGCGAGTTCCACACCTGCATGCGCCAGTTGCTCGCCCCATCGTCCAGACAACTGCTCGTATGACGGCTTCTCGCGAAGGATCCACAATGTCCGTGCATCACGCTTTCCGAAGATGAAGCTCGGATCCACCTGTCGGAAGAAGGCCGACGATGGGAAGATGACCAGCGGAAGATCCGGAAGGTTTGCCAACCGCTCCGCCAACAACGTCGGAAACCGGTATTGTTCCAGAAGCGCGCCATTAGGCGGAACGATCAAGAGCGTCGCCTCATCGGCCGACTCCACCGGCGACATGCCGAACGCCCCTAACAACTTCCGGAAGACGGCGTACATGAGCTGGTCTCCATTGTTGCCCAATGAACGGCCACCCGCATCGGTGATATCTATGACGAAGACCTTCTCGTCCTGGTAGTCCTCCAACAGCGCTCGGAGACTGCTATCGTCCGGGAACGGATCGTCCTGACCTGTCATTTCTTGATGCCCTTCCCAGATCGACCGGCCATGAATTCCTCGAGTCGGTGTAGGTATTTTGTCGCCACGGCATCCTCGTGAAAGTTTTCACGGGCATAGCTACGGGCATTCTGCGCGTAGGACTCCCAGACTTCTGCATCGGCCACCATGCTCCAAACGGAATCCGCGATCGCTGTTGCCGAAGCCGCAACCACCTCTCCACTACCTGCGGCCCGTACCGTATCCCCCATGGCGCCGACATCGGTCACGACGCTGGGGAATCCTGCCGCCATCGACTCGGTCAGAGCACCCGGCAGTCCTTCCCCTTTCGAGGGGAGGACGAAGATTCCACGCCTGGAGGTCAGCAGTGGGGCGACGTCCTCCACGTAGTCGACGAGGGTCACGTGGTCCGAGAGCCCGAACGTTCGCGCCAATTCCAGAAAGCGGTCGCAGTGTGTCTCACTCGGGAACGGACCGATGAAATCCGCATACAGGGTCACACCGTGTTCCTTCCGGAGAATGGCAAGTGCCTCGAGAATCAGCTCAGGGCGTTTCCGTTCGATCATGGCACCGACGAAGACGACTCTCAGGGCTCGATCCTCATCAGACTGATGTGTGTCCGACTTGAAGAAACCGGCCGTCACGGGATTGGCGATCTGGTGGATGCGTTCAGTGGCAAGGCCCAGCGTTGTCAACTCCTCCTCGATCTCCCGCCCGAGGGCAAATGCGCCTGCGGCACGCCTGACAATTAAACGTCGTAGTGGCCTAACGAACGGCAGTTTCGAGAGCTTGCCCGTCTCGACGACCTCTGAACGCGAGGCGAGGGGAACCAGGACATAAGGGATTCCCTGGCCCAAGCAGGCAAGAGCCGGAAGGAGGTTGAAGAAGGACGCGCCGTGGAAGTGCACGATGTCCAGTTCCGCCGAGTCGCGGACGATCCAAACCGCGCTTCGCAGCGCCCATAGGAGCTGGTCCGCTCCCCTGGTGCCACCTATATCCATAGACCGCGCCGGTGGGATGAAGTTTGGGTCTGGCTGGTGGCCTTCCTGCACCCCGGCGTAGATCGTGACATCGCTGCGGTCCAGGAGCGGGCGCACCAACCGCTTGAGGAATACCGTGGGACCGCTATATCCCTTGCCTACACCTTTGGGGATGACGACGCCGATCCGTAGCCGTTCCTCCTGAGTCGGTTTCAGACAGCGGCTAGCCCCGTCCTGTGATTCAGGGGGATTCAGCTCCGTAATACTCGTCATTTCCATTCCTAAGTCCTTGGACAGCGTGGTGGTCTATGGGCATGCAGTGGCCGAAGGAGCTACCCACCTCGGGCAGATATGGCGGTGAAGTAGCACCCGCGTGGACAAGAGCATGATCAGATGCGGCGCTCCACGAAGGTCGGGCTCATCAAGTCGCCGTTCACACGCTGGCTGTGGTCGTCGCGGTCCTTAGGATTGGGAAAGCGTTCGCCGAGTTTCCGGGCCGGAACGCCCCCTACGATCTCATAGGGTTGGACATCCCGGGTGACAACCGCACCGGCTCCGATGATCGCACCTTCACCGATATCCACACCTCGCATGATGATCGAGTGCGCACCGACCCAGACATCTCGACCAATGGTGGTTGTCCGCTGTTCTGGTCGACCGGAGAATTGAACCGGAACGCCGGGGTCATCTGTGACGTGGTCACCACCGACCACGGAGCAACCAACGGCAAGCATGCTGTAACGCCCAATGGACACCATGGGACCGATCTCACAATTTCGCCCGACGAAGACGTATGGTTCGGCAGTCAGATCCTTGTTCGTGGTTGCCGAACGGTGGACGTACGAAGTGGGGTGCACCTGCGGCAACCCCAGCATTAAGCGATTTACCCGATTGCGGATCTCTCTTAATCGCCTATATACAGGACCTGATCTCGACATCATGGACATCCGAGTCACCTCTCTTCGTTCTTGCTCCGCGCAAATTGCGCCGTCATGACCTGTACTTGTATTCACTCAGTGCGCTGGTCCGGGGCTCCAGTGCGGTGTTGGGCTTGTAGAGGTCATCCCCACGGGCGCTCTCATGTCCCCGCTTGTGTCCCGGTCGGGCCCGGATATTGAACTGTCTTCATCCCTGGCAATCACGAATGCGGCGAAGAGAGCGATCCATAGGAGTTTATTCCCATTGATGTCGCTGGAAAACATGGCGTTGATGAAGGCAACGAACAGGATACTCAGGAAAGCTGTGGCGAGCATTCCCTCAGACCTCCGGTACAAGCGCAACACGGCCGTCATCAGTAGGATTACCACGATGATGAAGACTAGAACACCGCCTTCAACCAGAATCTCCAAGAGAATGTTGTGCGGATATCCGTGACCGAATTTCAGGAAGCTCCCCCAACCAATACCGAAGGGGTTCTCAAGGCTCGTCTCCAATGCCAGCGAGTAGATGTAGCTTCGACCCGATCCTCCTGCCGCATCATCTCCCGAGACGAAAGTCAGGATGCGCCCCACACCATCACTGCCACTTTGCATGGCTTGGTACACGCCTAATCCAATGACGGCGACGGCCCCGAGAATTCCCTGGACCCGGTATTTGCGTAGGCTCTTGGCCACCAAAACAATGGCGACGATGGAGATCACGACTGACACCACCGGACCGCGACTTCCTGTCAGGATGCTGACGTACAACAGGACGGGGGCCAGGAGCAGCGACGCAATACGCCACTTTTTCGGCAGGGGTGAAAAGGCCCCCAGGAACGCCAACAATCCCCCGGCGCTGACCATCTGAGCCGTCATGATGGTGGTCGACCCTTCCAACGTGAGTCGGTTCGAGTAGTCGTCAGCGTAGTTATCCGACCCGAACGCCGTTCCCCCAGCAGAAAGTAGAGAGATTAAAAACAACCCTGCCAGGAAAGCGATCTGAGCGACCCTCGATCTGAAGATGCCTGTGGGCGCCACAGCACACAGCAGTGTCACGGAGAAGAGAATTCTGACCTTCTCGTTGGAGAAGTCGGTATCCATCATTCCCATGACCGGAAAAAGGAAGACGATCCACAGACTCAACGGAAGGATCGAATTCAGCGAGATGTCACTGTTCATGACGTCACGGACGGCCCGGAAGAACACGCACAATACCACGATTAACACGGAGGCAATGGTGAGGTCCAGGGGAAGCCAAGACATGAAGGCATTCCCTTTGAGCCCACCAGAAAAAGCCAAAACGGCCAATGTCACCCCGCCGACGACTTCGAGGACCATTCCCCGCTCTCCGTTGCCACGCATTGCTAGCGCCGGATCCCCTTTCGGCGATCATGAGTCGCCGCCATGGAACGAATGAAGTTGACCACCCTACGAGACGAATCGACGATCTGGTAATCATTCGGCACTGTCGTTGGTCCGTCGGTTTGGTGCTGCTGGATCGTTATCCTCACGGCGTCGACCACGTCTTCTGGGCCGAGGCCCGTGGTGATGACCGCCCCGGTGTCGAGCGCCTCGGGACGTTCGATGGCGTCCCGCAGGGTGACAGCCGGGAAATCCAGCATGGACGATTCCTCTGCGATCGTGCCCGAATCGGAGATCACACAGCGCGCGCTCAACTGCAAACGATTGTAGTCGTGGAATCCCAGCGGCTCATGCAGGCGGATGGACGAATCGCTGACCAGGTCGAACTGCTCCAGTCGCTTGCGCGTCCGTGGGTGAGTGGAGACCAGGAGCGGAATGCCCTGGTCTTCGGCAACGGCCTGCAACGAAGCCACCACCTGTTCCAGCCGGTCCTTGCGATCCACGTTCTCTTCACGGTGCACACTGGCGAGAAGGAACCCCCCCTCGTCCAGGTCAAGGCGGGAGAGGACATCCGAGGCTTCGATGCGGGACCGGTAGGAGTCCAGCACCTCACGCATTGGGGACCCCATGACCATGATGTCCTGCGGCTTGATGCCCTCCGCAAGCAGGTTCCGGCGCGAGTGCTCGGTGTAAACTAGGTTGTAGTCGCTGACGTGGTCCACCAGGTGACGATTGATCTCCTCAGGTACGTTGGGATCGAACGACCGATTGCCAGCCTCTAGATGGAAGACGGGGACCTTCAGACGCTTGCCCATGATCGCTGAGACGCAACTATTAGTGTCTCCCAGGACGACCATGGCGTCCGGCTTCTCCTCGAGTAGGACCCGCTCGGTGCCCCGTAGTACGTCCCCCAGGACGGCGCCGAGCGAGGAGGTGTCTGCGTTCAAGAAGTGGTCGGGAGCCCGGAGGCCGAGGTCATCGAAGAAGACCCCGTTGAGCGTGTAATCGTAGTTCTGCCCCGTGTGCACGAGCACGTGATCCATAGACTCTTCGAGACGGCGGATCACGCAGGCCAGGCGGATGATCTCCGGCCGGGTCCCCACGACCGTCATCACTTTCAATCGCTTGCTCACTTATACGGTCTCCGGAATCGTGTCGGGGTTGGTCGGGTCGAAGATGTCGTTGGTCCAGAACGCCGTATAGAGCGTGGATTTGCCGACGTTGCGGATGTTGTGGGCGTAGAGCGTGGGCATGTCCACGCTCAACGGTTCGGCCCCTGTGACGCGGAAACTGTGCACCGCTTCGTCAAAGACGTGGCGCAAATTGATCTCGGCCTCCCCGGCAAGAACCGTGAAACGCTCCACCTTCCTGCGGTGGAAGTGATCACCGCGTGTTATGCCGGGTTCCGTGGTCGAGAAGGACGTCTGGCCGGTACCCCCACGGGATCGGACGATCTCAAAGAACGATCCACGCTGGTCCGCGTGACGGGTGATCCTCGTCGGCGCGCTGCCCGGGAACGTGGATGCGCGGTAGGTATTGAAGAGGTCCCGGCGAAACGGCGTCGAAAGATCAGGGAACTCGCCGGCGGAGTAGTCCGTGGCGAACTCTTCTAGCAACGACTTGAGGCCCTGGACCGTCTCCTTCTGACAGAGCGCGCCCATAGCATTCACCGGAACCGCTCCGAGCAGTACATCGGCCGCGTTCTGCGCATGCAGCAAATTGAGTTCCTTGTCCTGTTGAACCTCAGGCGTCTCTGAGCGGGCAATAAGATGGGAGAAGGTAGCCACGACTGAGTTATAGAAGGGCCGGCCATACTCCCCGAAGAGGTTGGGAAGCAATACATCCTCGAAGCTCGCACTAATACGTTCTGCCGCGGCAGCGAGAGTTCCCGACGCCCTCTCCTTGGCAGTCCCGTAGATTGTCCCGTTCCCAGCCTGGATGGTGTTGGCGTAGACCACGGTGGCCGGGCGCTCTTCGGCGGCAACCATCGCCGAGGCAACCTGGGACGCGAAAAGGGCGTTCTCCACCGTGATCTCCTCCTTCGTTCCACGGTTCACCCCAGCTAGGTGGACGACCCGCGTGGCGCCGGAGACGGCCGCTTTAGCCTGGTCCAGATCAAACTCGTCCCCCACTGGGACACCGACCACATCAATGCCGAGCTCCAGTGCCGCCGCCCGCAGGTGCTGGCCGAGGAAACCTCTCGCACCGGTCACAGCGATCTTCGTCATCAGGTCACCGACTTCCGACGGCGAGGCCGGCCAGCGCGAGTTCCGCGCGGACTTCCGGCAAGGTCAGGAGTAAGTTCTCGATCTGCGGGATAGTCATCCGGTCCACAGTGTGAGAGTCGTAATCCTCAAAGAACTGCTGAGTCCGGTCACCCTCGTCCACGTAGATCTTGTAGTTCAGGTCCCTGTTGTCTGCGGGGATACGGAAGTACTCCCCCATGTCCTCGGCCCGGGCCAGTTCCTCGCGGCTGGCCAGCGCCTCAGAGACCTTCTCCGCATGCCGGGTGCCGATGACGTCCACCTGTGCATCCACCTGGAACAGGTTCACCACCGCCTGGGCTAAGTCTCCAATGGTGCACGACTCGGCCTTGCGTATGAACAGGTCACCTTGATTGGCATTCTCAAACGCGAACTCCACGAGGGAGACAGAATTTGCTAAGGACATCATGAACCGGGTCATTTCCGGGTTTGTTACCGTGAGGTTCTTACCGGCCTTCAGTTGACGAACGAACAATGGGATCACCGATCCCCGGGAGTACATTACGTTGCCGTAGCGGACGCAGGACACAATGGTCTCCGCCGTCCGATTGTTCAGGCCGTAGGACATGGCTACCTTCTCCATCATGGCCTTGCTCATTCCCATCGCGTTCACCGGATATACGGCCTTGTCCGTGGATAGACATACCACTGAAGAAACGCCAGCCTGGTCCGCGGCCCTGACAACGTTTTCCGAGCCAACGACATTGGTGCGGACGGCCTCCATGGGGAAGAACTCACAAGACGGCACCTGTTTAAGCGCTGCCGCGTGGAAGACGTAGTCCACATCTCTCATTGCACGCTCTACGCTGTTGAATTCTCTAATGTCACCGACGTAGAAGCGGAGTCGATCATCACCTACATCATGACGCATCTGGTCCTGCTTGGCCTCATCCCGACTAAGGATGCGGATCTCACTGATGTCATGCCGTTCGAGAAGCTGCCGGGTGACCGTATGCCCGAATGACCCGGTACCGCCCGTGATCAGAACTGTCTTGCCGTTATCT
Organism: Citricoccus sp. NPDC079358; assembly: GCF_040702545.1. Taxonomy (NCBI): domain Bacteria; kingdom Bacillati; phylum Actinomycetota; class Actinomycetes; order Micrococcales; family Micrococcaceae; genus Citricoccus; species Citricoccus sp. NPDC079358. The sequence continues at coordinate 239,128 of NZ_JBFBLI010000001.1, read as the reverse complement.
ATGGAGTCTTCCAGCACGAACCGACGCCACCTTTCCTAGTAGTTCTTCATCTCGGTATGAGCGACCGATCGATCCCGGAGAGACCCTTCGGAACGACTCCGGACCGCGGTGTCTAAGATGGACACAATCGCATCCAGACCCGTCCTCTTGGACATGTGTTCCTCGTATAGCATCCTGGCGTTGCGTCCCATCCTGGCGCGCTCTTCTGCTGTCATGGACAACGCGCGGCGGAAGGCCTCCGCTAGGGACCTCGCGTCGCCGGGCTCCGCCACGAGGCCGGCGTCATGCTCGCGAATTAGCTGTGCCACGTCACCCTTAACGGTGGTTATTACCGGGACTCCTGAAGCGAGGCTGGCTTGCAGCTTCGACGGCACCGTGGTGCGGAAGATGGGCAGGTCTTTTAGCGTAACCAGCTGGAAGTCCGATTTCAGGTAGAGCTCGCCAACTTTTGACCGTGGAAGCCGACCGACCAGGCTCGTCTTCGTGAGGGACGCGGCTTGGTCTCTAAGCCGATCTTCAAGAATGCCGCCCCCTGCCATGATCAGATTAAAGCCCTCCTCATCATCCAGATACCCCGCGGCCTGGATCACCGTCTCCAGATCCTGCATGGGCCCTAGATTCCCCGCATATATCAAGTGAACGTCATCCTCGGAGAAAGAACTGCTTTTCTTGGGGGCGATGGTGGACTCGTCTGCCCAGTTAAACACAACGTCACAGGCATCCGGAGAATTTCCACGGTCAATCAGTAGCTGACGCATTCCAGGTGAGATGGCGATCAGTGTGGCGGCCCCACCGTACAAGCGTTCGAGCCACGGCTTCATGACAGCTGATGCTGCACGGCTGATCCTGCCGCCACCCATCATCCCGGAGTCCGTCACGGACTCCGGCCAAAGATCTTGGACATGCAGGACATAGGGAATGCCGAACAGCAGCTTCCATACCTGTGCAGGGATCCCGGCCGTTGCGGGAGTCGCGTATACGTACACGGCGTCAGCATCACGGATCTTGTGAGAGACCGTGAGTGCGCCAATGCTGAATGTCAGGAAGTTGGCGATCCGCTCGACGGCCTTCTGCGAATGGTTGATGACTAGCGGAGCTCGGTGGACCTCGATCCCCTCGATCTCTTCGTTGAATCCCAGGCGTTGCCGGTACCCGGAGTAGATGGTTCCCCCGGGGCGGTTGGGATATCCAGTCACAACGCTGACCTGGAACCCTTGAGCTGCAAGGTCCTCCGCGATTGCAGGGGCGAAAAGGAAGGGTTCTGGACGATAGAACTGTGAGAGGACCACCACATGGCCTCTCTTCTTACTCGGCTGACGGCTCATGACGGGCGGACACGCGTCAGGCTGCGCTCGAGCGCACCCAGCACCCGCTCGAACTGCTCCGGCGTCATTGCCGATCCGCTGGGGAGGGTCAAGCCGTTCTCGAACAACAACTGGGACGTGCCGTTCTCTAGGCGCGGGGCACCCGCGAATACGGGCTGCAGGTGCATGGGCTTCCACAGTGGCCGCGATTCAATGTCCTCGCTATTGAGCAGTTCCTGCAGTTGCGAAGCTGTGACCGGAGACGTCTCCGGATCCACCACGATGGAAGACAGCCAGCAATTGTCCTCACCATCATCGGCTCCACCGAAGATCTCGATTCCTGGCACCGTAGAGAAAAAGTCGCGGTATGTGGTGCGCCAGTGACGGCGGCGTGCGATCATCTCTTCCAACCGGGTCAGTTGGGCACGCCCGAGAGCCGCTAGGAGGTTGCTCATTCGGTAGTTGTATCCGATTTCGGTGTGTTCATAGTGGACAACGGGCTGCCGGGCCTGTGTCGACAAGTAGCGCACGCGCTGCGCCAGCTCTCCGTCATCGGTGACAAACATCCCGCCGCCGGAGGTGGTCATGATCTTGTTGCCGTTGAAGGAGAATACGCCTGCTCTCCCAAAGGCTCCAGCTGATCGCCCATTGAGTGTGGCTCCGAGAGATTCAGCGGCATCGCAGAAAAGCGCTACACCATGTGCGTCACAAATGGGTTCGATGCGTTCGTAGTCGGCGGATTTGCCCAGAAGGTCGACAGGAACGACTGCCGCCGCGCGGGTGCCGGCTCGCTCTAGGTTGGTCAGCGCCTGGTCGAGGAGGTTCGGGTCCATATTTCCTGTCAACGGATCAGAGTCGACAAAGTACGGTGTAGCACCGGTATACGCTATGGCGTTCGCGGTAGCGGCGAAAGTCATAGACGAGGTCAGTACAATATCCCCGTGGCCGACTTTCAGGCTCAATAACCCCAAATGAAGGGCTGCGGTCCCGGAGGCGAGAGCGACAGCGTATTCGACGCCGGACTTGTCCTTTATTTCCGCCTCAAAGGCATCCACGTCCGGACCCAGCGGGGCGATCCACCCGGATCGAATGGCCCGGACCACATACTCTTCCTCGAGTGCTCCAACATCAGGCTTTGACATGAGAATTCGTTCAGCTGACACGATGGGGTCCTACTTCCTCGTCGAGCTTTCCGCAACGTTTGAGCCAGATATCCCTGTCCATGTCCGTCGGAGACAGCGTGTGCACCCTGGCGTGCGAGATCTTGGGATGGAATGGGCGTTCATTGCCCTCCCCCAGACCGACCAATTCCTCATGTAGCTTCTCCCCCTCTCGGAGTCCGGTAAACGTGATCTCGATGTCCTTGCCGGACATCTCGATCATGCGCTCTGCGATGTCGAGGATCCTGACCGGCTCACCCATGTCGAGAATGAGTACCTCGGCCGGAGCGCCGATGGCCCCGGCCTGAACCACCAACTGGCAAGCCTCGGGGATAGTCATGAAGTAGCGAGTGACATCTGGATGAGTGACGGTCACTGGCCCGCCTCTTTCAATGAGTGAGCGGAAAGTCGGCAACATGGAGCCCCTGCTACCGATGACGTTGCCAAACCGGACCGACAAGTACGGTCGACTCGTTTCTTGGGCCATCCAGGCAGTCAGCTTCTCAGCGACACGCTTCGAATGTCCCAATACGCTCGTTGGGTTCGCAGCCTTGTCGGTGCTGATGTTAATAAAAGTTTCGACATCCGCGTTCCGGGCCGCTTCGAGGACGTTGAGAGTTCCGAGAACATTGGTTTTCCACGCTTCCTCCGGGTACTGCTCCAACATCGGCAAGTGCTTGAGCGCGGCTGCGTGATAGACGACCTGAGGCTTCCGGTCTTGGAATATTCGTTCCAGGGCATCCGATTCTCGAATGTCTGCCAACACCACGTCTCGGGTATGTAGAAGACCGTGCCCCACGACACCAAGTTGCGCTTCTTGCAGACCGGTTTCGTCACGGTCCACCATAATGAGCTCCGAAGGAGCCCATTTAGAGATCTGCCGACAAAGCTCTGAGCCGATAGATCCACCAGCCCCGGTAACCAGAACCCGCTTTCCGGCGATGTAATCGACGATGGACTCAACTTGAGTATCAACTGGATTTCGGCCGATCAAGTCCTCGATCGAAATATCACGGAGGTCCGAGAGTTTGGTGCGGCCAGCCATGATCTGGTCCATGAGCGGCAGCACCCGAACGTGCAATCCAGCTTCCCCCGCGGCGTCGGAGATCTCTCTAACTAACTCGGAGTCAGCTCGCCCGATGGCCAGAACGAGTTCTTTCGCACCGGTTTTCTCTGCCACGTCGTTCAACTCGTTGAAGCCGCCCATGACCTTAACGCCCCGGATCTCCAGGTTGGACAGCTGCGGATCATCGTCGAGAAGCGCCACGGGACGGTACTCGGAGTCCGCGTCCGTCTGCATGCGTCGGACAACTGTCTCGCCTAGATAGCCGGCGCCGTAGACGATGGTCGCCTTGGCCTTGCTCCCGGGCTGACGCCGGCGTTCCGCGGAAAGCCTGTAGATGTACCGGACGCCCAACATACAGATCAGGGCCATGGGAGTGGCGATGATGCCGGTGCTCCGAGGCGTGTCGAACACATTGCCCACTGCCAGCATGAGCACCGTGGTGATCAGTCCCACGAGGACGACGATGTAGGTCAGTGTCTTGACCTCGTCAAAGGTGCCGTAGACATGCCGACCGCGGTAGATGCCACTGACGAAGCCGAGAACCGCCTGAAGGAATGCGGCGACCAAACCGAAGAGGAGCAACCGGCCCCACTCCATCTGGGTGAAATCGAACTCATACCTCAGCCAGGCGGAAACCATGATCATGGCGATCCAGCTCACCACATCAACCGCGAAGAAAGTCGTTCTAGCCACGCGCGTTCGAGTCCGCCGGTTCATGGTCCTCCAAGGTGTGCGAGTCCTGGCACGCCATGCGCGTTCCAGCTGTGCCGTGCTCTACCCAGCCCCCTCAGGCGGGTGACAGCGTGACAGATAAATACTACGTCACGGGCTACAACCTGAAACATCAAAATCGGGCTACGGCGCTTGCTGGAAGTGATTCAACGGCAGGTTCACCGATGTGGAAGTTACACTTTCCTAAACACCAGGTAAAAACTCCTTGTCAGAACCGCTTTGTGTTTTGTCTCACTCCACCGTCACAGACTTAGCCAGGTTACGCGGCTGGTCCACGTCGTAGCCTTTGGCCGTAGCCAATTCGCAGGCAAAGATCTGCAAGGGAACAGTAGTCAACAGCGGCATGAGCATGGGCTGAGTCTCCGGGACGTAGAAGACTTGCTCCGCGTAGTCCCTGACAGTCTCATCGCCAGCTTCGGCCACCACGATGGTCTTAGCGCCGCGGGCGCGGACTTCCTGGATGTTGGAGACCACCTTGGCGTGGAGGGAGTGACGGTCCATCGGCGAGGGCACCACCACGAATACCGGCTGGCCCTCATCGATGAGTGCAATCGGGCCGTGCTTGAGCTCGCCAGCAGCGAAGCCCTCAGCATGGATGTAGGCCAACTCCTTGAGCTTCAGGGCTCCCTCAAGGGCCACCGGGTAACCGACGTTGCGGCCGAGGAACAGGACGGAGGAAGCCTCGGCCATGGACCGGGCGAGTTCCTTGATGCCGTCCGCGTTGTCCAGGATCTGCTGGACCTTGGCGGGGATATCCGCGAGGTCGGACAGGATGTCCTTGATCTCTTCGCGGTAGAGCTTCTTGGTCAGCTGGGCCAGGTAGAGGCCCAGCAGATAGGCCGCGGTGATCTGGGCCAGGAAGGCCTTGGTGGAAGCCACCGCGATCTCGGGGCCAGCGTGGGTGTACAGCACGGCATCGGATTCACGAGGGATCGTGGAGCCGTTGGTGTTGCAGATGGACACCGTGCGGGCGCCTTGCTCCTTGGCGTAGCGCACGGCCATCAGGGTGTCCATGGTCTCGCCGGACTGGGAGATGGAGACGATCAGGGTGTTCGCGTCGATAATAGGATCGCGGTAGCGGAACTCATGGGAGAGTTCCACCTCCACGGGAATACGGCACCACCGTTCGATGGCGTACTTGGCGACCATGCCTGCGTACGAGGACGTGCCGCAGGCCAGGACGATGATCTTCCGAATGTTCTTGAGCTCGTCCTCTTCAATCCGCAATTCGTCGAGGATCAAGTTTCCGTTAACGTCGCTGCGGCCCAGCAGCGTGTCTGCCACGGCGGCCGGCTGATCGTGGATTTCCTTCTCCATGAAGGAGGCGAAGCCACCCTTCTCGGCAGCGGAGGCGTCCCAATCGACGGTGAATTCCTTACCCCGGGCCGGATTGCCCAGGAAGTCGGTGATCTCGACGGAGTCGGCGGTGATCGTGACCACCTGGTCCTGCTCCAGTTCCACCGCGCGGCGGGTGAAGTCGATGAAGCCGGAGACGTCCGAACCGAGGAAGTTCTCTCCCTCCCCCAGGCCGACGACCAGCGGTGAGTTCTTGCGGGAGGCAACAACGCGGTCGGGATGATCGGCGTGAACGGCCAACAGCGTGAACGCACCTTCGAGGCGCTGACTGACCAACTGCATGGACTTGGTCAGATCCTGTTTGCCTTCGTGGCGGTAGATGTGTCCCAACAGTGCTGCGGCCACTTCGGTGTCGGTGTCCGAACGGAAGGAGATGCCGTTGGCCAGCAGTTCCTTCTTCAGCTCGGCGAAGTTCTCGATGATGCCGTTGTGGATCACGGAAAGTTGGTCGTTGTCCGCCAGGTGGGGGTGTGCGTTCAGGTCCGTCGGACCACCGTGGGTGGCCCAACGGGTGTGGCCAATGCCCACCGAGGAGACCGGAATCGGGTGTTCCACGAGCTCCGCGGTAAGGTTCCCGAGCTTGCCGGCCTTCTTGCGGTGGTTCACCACGCCGTTACTGACAACGGCCACACCGGCCGAGTCGTAACCGCGGTATTCCAGGCGCCTGAGGCCTTCCATGAGCACATCCAACGCGGAGTGCTGGTCCAACTGACTGGGCAGGCCAATGTAGCCGACGATTCCACACATAAGTTCTACGGTATATCCATTCTGGGACTGTGTCGGTCAGGTCGCGGCGACCGTCTCGCCAAGAAGGCGTTGGTTACCATTGCGGCCACCGACATCGAGTGGCTGAGGCAGGCTAGATGTTGGCCCGGTAGTCGCCCTGGTGCTGGCTCAGCGCGTCGTGGCTCTGAAAGGCCACAGACTCCTGACGGAGAATCACGCCGAATGTCTTTACGATGATAGAGAGGTCGAGCTTCCACGAGAGTTTTGTCACATACTCAAGGTCGAAATCAATCTTCTCATCCCAAGACAGGGAGTTCCGTCCATTGACCTGGGCCAGCCCGGTTAGTCCAGGACGGACCCCGAGGCGTCCTCGTTGCCGGTCGTCGTACCGTTCGACTTGGTAACGCAACGTCGGCCGTGGTCCGACGAGCGACATGTCGCCCTTAATGACATTCACTAGTTGCGGCAATTCATCGAGGCTGGTCGCCCTGAGGATCCGCCCGACTTTGGTAACCCTGTCATAGTTTTCCAGCGGTCGGCCATCAGCGTCGAAACTGTCTTCCAGCCGAAGCATGCTCCGAAACTTCAGCATCTCGAAAGACTCCCCATCTCGGCCAACTCGTTCCTGGCGATAGAAGACAGGCCCCTTACTCTCCACCCTGATGGCCGCTGCCGCAGCAACAGACAATGGCGTGGAGACAAGCAGTCCTGCCCCTGCCCCAGCAACGTCCAGGACCCGCTTGATGAAAAGGCGGTAGTTCGAAAATTCAGCCAAGTGGACTCTCCCCTCCGATGATGTTGTCGAGCATTCGCCGCCGCGCGCCTCGGGCCACGTCCAGATTGCCTTGCAAACCCATGTCAAACCATTCTCGTTGCACTCGCTGGATCTCTTCGAGATCCGTTCCTACCCGGTCGAGCGCTTGGAAGGGATCGGTCGCCATGAAGTCCTGCTGCCGGAAAGACACTCCGCGCAATGCAGTATCGACGATCCCGAGGCTCTTACGGTAGTAGTACCATTTGTCACCCATCACGCTTCGCAGAGCATGGACTGCAGGCGTCCCACTAGCCAGTGCAAGCACTAAACCGTGATATCTCTCAGAAACCAGGATGTGTGCTCCTTCGATCACTTCTCGGGCGTCTTCAAGGGACAGGTATCCGTTGTCCAAGTTTGCAGAAGTCCACCCGAGCTCTTGGAGCAGCCACTCCGCCTGGTCCTGACCTCCTCGGCCGGCATACATGGGCACCGTGACGACCTGGTGGCCCCGTTCCTGCATCCGGGAGCTGAAAAGTTCAAGTTCTTTCCGGTGCTCTTCGAGAACTCCGACTGGTTGGTATGTCTCGAACGCCATGTAAGACTGCGGGAGCTCCAAGATAGGCTTCGTCCTAATCAGGCTCTCATTCAGAATAAACAGGTCGTCCGGAACAAAGTTCACGCGTGAATCGGCGATACCGATGCTTCGCAGCTCAGCCATAGAGCCGACGCGGTCTCTGGCATAGAAGGTTGCTTCGCGCAATGCGGCCAAGATGTTCGCGAGAAAGGCGGACCTCGGCCCGAACGGACCATAGCTGTTTCCGGTGAAGACCACCCTGACGCCCAAGTCTTCCGCAATCAAGACCGGTGCGATCAGCTTGACCAACTTGGTGACCCGATGCGGTTGGCACCAAAGTTCGTTGAAGTAGCCACCCCCGTTGACCACCAAGACGTCGAGGCTGCTCACGGCTTCTTCGATTTCCCGGCGGTTCGTGATTCCCCCCAGGATTTCGAGAGGGGTGAGGTTCGCACCGTTCTTCGCGGCTTCCTCCAGCTGGTCGTTCAGTTCCACTAACTTCAGGCCGTATTTGATCCCGGGGAAGTATTCACGAGCGATCTGTTCAACGAAGCCGTGGTCGTAAGTGAACAGCTCTATGGACGCTAGGTCCGGGGACAGGTCGAGGACGTTGTTGACGATCATCCCGTAATCGCCAAGGTTGGCGTCTGCGAAGGGCCCGGTAAACCCGATCCGCTTATGTCCCTGCATGCTTGACAGCTCCATTCCGTTGGCCGATTAGCGTCTCGATCTCGCCCATCGTCGACACGGCATGGTGTTCCACCACGCCGTCCAGGTAGTCCAACTGTCCCTTAAGTGAATCAGGCCTGGTCATCTTCACAGTGGTGATAGGAAGGGAGGTCGAGACATAAAAATCCTTCTGGGGATTATCTCCCACATATGCCATCTCGTTTAGCGGCACATCCAGCATCTGGGCGACCAGACGGAAGGGTCGTTCGTGCGGTTTCCAATACTGCCGACCCAACTCATCGCTGACGACGATAGCTTCGAAGAACTGGTCGGCTTTGACTGCCATCAATTTTTGCCGCTGAGCCACCGCATAGCCGTCCGTGATGATTCCGAGTTTCACTCCCGCAGCGCTCAGTGCCTCCAGGGAGGCCAACACGTCCGGGTACCAGGAAACATCCGGAAGGTGTTCGCGGTGCACGGCGATGAGTTCTGCCACAAACCGATCATCGGCGGGTAGCCCGAGGCGAGGCAGGAGAGTCTGGAAGTATTCCGTCCTCGGCTTGCGCGACGCAACATCCGAGTGTTCAACCACCTCGTCAATACCGATGCCTGTCTTCACACTCAGATACTGCAATACAGCCTCGCGGGCGCTTCGCTGGTATTCAATCTCCGAGATCAGAGTGTCGTCTAAATCAAAGACGGCGGCGCGAATCGGGGATGCGGTCACAGGCCTACCACTTCGCTGTCCCGCACCATGACCGCTTGGTCGAAACGCATGAAAGTCAGCCCATCTTCGTAGTCCTCGTTGTAAGACAGTCGTTCCCCCTGGAGGATCCTGACCAAATGGGAACAGCTGTCGGCGCCGGCCGCGATGCTCATCGGTGCACCACCCCCGAAGCGTGGATTCACCTCGATGAACTCGACTCCCCGGTCAGTTTTGAAGCACTGGACCGTGCTGTGCCCCGGCATGGGCAAAGTAGCAAGGAGACTTTTCACCGCGGTGATGATCTCCGGGTCTTTGACAATTCGACCCTTTAGGATCTCTCCACCCCGAGTAGCGATCCTCAACCGCGGTACTACAGTCACGACATTGCCTTCGAAGTCGCTAAAACAATCAACGGTGTGCTCGTCACCAACAATCAGCCTTTGAATCATCGGCTCTGTAGTGCGAGGAAGGAGGTAGTCCAGTTCGTCCCGGGTAGTGACAACGTGGACACCAATACTCGAACTTCCGGCTTTCGGCTTGATGATGACCGGGAAGTCCTTGTCGCTAATGTTCTCAGGCATTGCGTACAGCATGGGAGCCATCAGCCCGTTCTCGCTGATGTGGTCCTGAGTAAGGATCTTGTCATTGCAGATGCGCGTCACCCACGGCTCGGCGACCATAACGCGGGTGCCGGTCCGTGACTCGATCTCGGTACGAAGGTCCGCGAGCACCGGTAGTTCAGGGTCAATCGTCGGGACGACTAGGGAGATTTGGTGATCTTTGATTACCGAACAGAGGGAATCGAGGTAAGAAGGATCGCTCACCCTCGGCAATAGAACGGCGTCATCTGCGTGGTAAAGAGCCGGGGCCAAGCCCTGGGCGTCTCCAGCGACGACCTTAGAACCAGGGGCATGTTGCAGCAGCGCCTTCTGGAATGCCTGAACCAATTCGACGCGACGTCCCGCGCTTAAGATAAGTACGTTGATCACCGATCGGCACCTTCGCATGAAATTACAGTCGCTTAACCCGCGCGCTTGTTACAACGGAAGGGTCATGGGTCAATGCCGGGTTATCACCTGGCAGTCAAGTTTTACCATGCCTTCTAAAGCACCTTTGTATGGTCTCCAAGAAAGTCCTCAGTCTCCCGTGGACACACGGTCATCCTCTCATGGAGGCGGATCAACATTGAAATGACCATCCAGTCCCTCAGATGGCACTGGGAAGTGACGACCGACTAGGACTGTACGCGCCAATTTCGGGAAGTTTCGGACTGTCAACACGCTTGGCCTCGACCGGGAGGTGAACGAATATCCGCGCGTGTACAGCGGCAATCTCCGCGCTGCCCAAGTCTAAATCGCAGGAACTATTGGTACGTGACTCTAAGCGCGTACGTACTAAGTGCAGTAGGGGCAAACTGATGAGGCCGCTCAGAGGATGGTGACTGTGTCCGTCCAGAGCTGCTGGCCGTCGTCGTTCCGGTTTACATGGTCCACCAGCAGGGACTCTCAGTCGCCAGCCTCCTCGGTATCAACGACCACGTCGCTCACGGGCAACTCGCACTCCTCGGCCGCCGCGCGCATGGAATCGCGGTAGGTCCGCGTAGCCGGTCCACGTGGCCTGCGCCGGGTTTTGGGCGGTCAGCATCACCGGGTGCGTCCTCGCCTCCAGCGTCCAGGGCTCCAAGCAGCTCATCCAGGGAGAAGCCATGAAGTCGGATCGCCGAAGTTCCCATAGTTCAAAATCGTCAGATCAAGATCGGGCTCGATCATGTCCTCCAGCTCCAGAGGTAAATTCGTGGGTTGCTGGCTGCCTGCACCGGTCGGTCCCCCAACAAGTTCCTCAGCGAATCCACCCGGGCACACCCTTGGTGATCAATTTGGGCGGCACCGTGTCCGTCGGTAAGTCGACCACGCCCAGGGGGTTCACACACCCTCCCCACCACCCATAGCGTGACGATCATGAAGGCACTCACTTGGCAAGGTAAGCGACACGTCAGCATCGAGAACGTCCCGGATCCGGTCATCGAGGCGCCCACGGACGCGATCATCAAGATCACCTCCACGGCCATCTGCGGCTCGGACCTGCACCTCTATGAGGTCCTCGGCCCGTTCATGGACAAGGACGATGTCATCGGCCACGAGCCCATGGGCATCGTCGAGGAGGTCGGCTCGGGAGTGACCAACCTCTCCCCCGGCGACCGCGTGGTCATCCCCTTCACCATCTCCTGCGGACACTGCTGGATGTGCGAGCGCGGGCTGCAGTCCCAGTGCGAGACCAACCAGGTCCGCGAGCAGGGCTCCGGCACCACCCTGTTCGGATACTCCCGGCTCTACGGCTCCGTGCCCGGCGGCCAAGCGGAGTACCTGCGCGTCCCGAACGCGGACTACGGCCCGATCAAGGTCCCGCACACCGGCCAGGACGAGCAGTGGCTCTACCTCTCGGACATCCTTCCCACCGCCTGGCAGGCCGTGCAGTACGCCCATGTCCCCGAGGGCGGCACCCTGGCGGTTCTGGGACTGGGACCGGTCGGCCAGTTCGCCGCCCGCATCGGCAAGCACCTGGGCTACCGGGTCATCGCTGTAGATCCGGTGGCCGAACGCCGGGGCATGGCCGAACGCCACGGGATCGAGACCATCGACCAGGACAAGCACGTGGGTGATCGCCTGCGGCTCGCCACGGACGGGCGCGGTCCGGACGCGGTCGTGGACGCCGTCGGGATGGAGGCGCACGGTTCCCCGGTCGCCGGCTTCGCGCACCAGGCCGTCGGCATGCTGCCGGACGCCATCGGCCGGCTGGCTATGAAGACCGCCGGTGCGGATCGACTCAACGCCCTCCAGACCGCCATCGATGCCGTGCGGCGTGGCGGCACCATCTCCCTGTCCGGTGTCTACGGCGGCATGGCCGACCCCATGCCGATGCTGACTCTGTTCGACAAGCAGATCGCCCTCACCATGGGCCAGTGCAACGTGAAGCACTGGATCGACGACCTGATGCCCTTGGTGGACGACCCCGCTGACCCGCTCGGCGTCCTGGACTTGGCCACTCACCAGGTGCCGCTGGATCGCGCTCCGGAGATGTATGAGACGTTCCAGAAGAAGCAGGACGGCTGCATCAAGGTGGTCCTCAAGCCGGAGCTCAGCACCAACGCAACAGGTGGCACGGAGGGCGCGACCACCAGGTTCCCCGCGGACGTCGGATCCCACGAAGCGGACGGAGATCGCTGATGCGCGTCGTCGTCCTCGGTGCCACCGGCAACGTGGGCACCGCTCTGCTGCACCGACTCCAGGCCGCGAAGACCGCCGGCGAGGTGGACTCCATCGTCGGGGTCTCCCGGCGCGGCCCGGACCGTGCCGGCCCGCCCTTCGAGGATGTCGAATGGCTGAAGATCGACGTCACGGATCCTGACGCCGGCCCGCGGCTGGAGACGGCAATGCGCGGCGCAGACGCGGTAGTCGACCTGGTGTGGGTGATTCGGCCCAACCGCGACCGCGACTTCCTGCAGGCGGTAAACGTGGAGGGCAACCGGACGGTGTTCCAGGCGGTGGCCCACGCCGGCGTCCCGCACCTCGTGTACGCCTCATCGATCGGCGCCTACGGCAAGGGCTCCAAGACCGACCCCGTGGACGAATCCCACCCCACCACCGGCACCCCGACTTCGCATTACGGCGCTCAGAAGGCCGAGGTGGAGGACCTGCTGGATGCCTTCGAGGCGGAGAACCCCGGAGTGCTGGTCACGCGGCTGCGGCCGGGGCTGATCTTCGGGGCGGTGCCGGCACCGGAGATCAAGGACTACTTCATCGGCGACCTGGTCCCGGCGCGCCTGCTGACGTGGCTACTGGCTGTGGGACGGCTGCCGGTGCTGCCGTTCCCGGCCGGCATCCGCTTCCAGGCCGTGGCGGCCGTGGACATCGCGGAGGCGTACTGGCAGGTGGTCCGGCAACAGGCCGGCGGCGCCTTCAACGTGGCCGCCGAACCGGTGCTGGACGCCCAGTCGATGGGCCAGCTGCTCGGTTCTCGCCGTTACCTGGAGTTACCGGTGCCGGTGTTCAAGGCGCTGGCCGCCGCCACCTACGCGGCCCGGCTGCAGCCGACGGACCCCGGTTGGGTGGATATGGCCGAAACCGTCCCGATCATGGACACCACGAAGCTGCGGGAGACGACCGGCTGGAGCGAGAGCGTCAGTTCACAGCAAGCCCTCCGAGCTCTGCTGGATGGCTTCGAGGGCGCTGAGGGCCTTGGCAACGCCGGCCACCGGTCGAGCTCGCCGTTGGAATAGTTGGACGCGCCTGTTTCGATGTCGCATTATTGCTTTTTCGGTCTCAAGGAAACTGCGAAAGCTAGGCTTCCTTTATGACCCTAAGCTCGCAGAACCCTCGCGCCAAGAAAGCCGTCGTCCCCGCCGCCGGACTGGGGACGCGCTTCTTGCCCGCCACCAAGGCCATGCCCAAGGAGATGCTTCCGGTGGTGGACATGCCGGCCATCCAGTATGTGGTGGCCGAAGCGAAAGCGGCGGGGCTGGACGACGTGCTCATGATCACCGGCCGCAATAAGCGGTCACTCGAGGATCATTTCGACCGGGTGCCTGCGCTGGAGCGCACCCTCGAGCTCAAGGGCGATTTCGGCAAGTTGGACAAGATTCAGGAGGCCACCAACCTGGGTAACATCCACTTCGTGCGCCAGAACGATGCCCTGGGGCTGGGCCATGCGGTTCTGTGCGCCCAGCAGCACGTCGGTGGCGACCCCTTCGCCGTGTTGCTGGGCGACGACCTGATCGACGAAAGGGACGACCTCCTCGAGCGCATGATCGATGTCCAGCAGGAGAAAGGCGGCTCCGTCATCGCCCTCATGGAGGTCCCCAGGGAGAACATTTCTGCCTATGGAGTAGCGGAGGTGTCGGCTCTGGATGGTAGCCAAGAGGATGTGGTCCGCGTGACGGGTCTGGTCGAGAAGCCAGACGTTGATCTGGCACCGTCGAACCTCGCCGTGATCGGTCGATATGTCCTTCATCCAGCCGTGTTCGACGTCCTCGAACGCACCGAGCCGGGGCGCGGGAACGAGATCCAGTTGACGGATGCCCTCCAGGTCCTGGCTGAGAGCGAGGGTGAAGGCTTCGGCGTCCATGCCGTGGTGTTCAACGGTAAGCGGTACGACACCGGTGACAAGCTCAGTTATCTTCAGGCCGTCATTGAACTGGCGTGCGACCGGGATGACCTGGGTCCGGGACTACGGCCCTGGCTGAAAGACTTCGCCGACGCACTCTAAGGCCGGCCCTGATGTAGCCACCCGGTCAGCTCACCAAGATCTGGGTGGAGTTCTCCTTGATGGCCGCGTTGGCCCACTTCATCTGCCGCAGGGTGTCCGGGTGGCAGCGCTGGACCACGGCCAGGAGGTCCAGGTGCTGGATGCCCTGGGCCGCCTGCGCCAACATCTCCCAGTCAGCGGAGACGCCGCAGGCCTTGGTGTAGATCTCCCGCAGGTCGTGCAGCAGGGCTAGTTCCGGGAAACCCTTGCGGCCCAGCAGTTCGCTGCCACGCTCCCGCAGCCGCCGGGCAGTCGCCAGCTCGGACTTCGGTTCTCGGTCCAGCTTCTGGCCGTAGTCGCCTGCGATCTCGGCGATCTCCCGCACGTGCTGCCGGGACCATTCGGCCAGGTCCCGGCCCAGGTGGTAGATCGAGTGGTCGACCTTGTGGCGTTCGGAGGCATGCAGCAACTCCTGGGCCAGATCGTTCTCAGAATGGTGCAATTCGTGCAGGACAAGTCCGAGCTTCATCGTGGTCCCCCGTCAGTAACGGTTCCGCCGCCCACGGACACCTTTTCGTCGGCCAGTGCGGTGTGGTCCCCCGCCGTGCGGAACCCGACGTCGCCCACCGGGGCGGACGCCGTCGTCGTGGGTGCGGGAGCCGGGCCCTTGTCGGCCGAGACGCGGCGGATCTGAGCGGCAGCCGTCTTGAAGATGGGCTGCTTGGACGCCGGGTCCCAATCGGTGATGGTCAGCTCATTGGCGGCCCGGCCGCCGTCGCCCGGGCCATAGCCGCCACCCGTGTCCCAATAGCCGTAGTGGAAGGGCAGGAAGAGGACACCGGGACGGATGCCAGTGATCCTCGCCTGCGCCTTCACGCTGCCCCGGGGCGTGGTGACCTCGGTGAGGTCGCCCTCGCCGATCCCCCACGCGGCGGCGTCCCGCGCGCAAAGTTCCACCCAGACCTCCGGGGCGGCCCGCTGCAGCTGCGGGGCGCGGGCCGTCTTGGTGCGGGTGTGGAAATGGTAGAGCGTCCTGCCGGTGATGAGCTGGAAGGGAAAGTCCTCACTGGTGACCTCATGCGGGGGCAGGTACGCCGCGGCCTTGATGACGGCCTTGGCCTCCGGATTCAGGGCCTTGTACTCACTCGGCTCCAGTGGGGCGCCGGTGACCAGGTCCTTGCCGTAGCTCTCGCAGTACGCGGCGTCACTCCAGAAGGCGCCGCCCTCGTAGAGCCGTTCCGTGCCCTCGGGATGGTCCTCGTTGCAGGGCCACTGGATGCCCGACGCCCCGCGGAGCTTGTCATAGCTCAGGCCCGTGTAGTCGCAGGGACGCCCCCGCGTGCACTCCTTCCAGGCCTCGAACGCGGACTCCGGATCGTGCCACGTCACCAGGGGCTCGCCATCCTTGTCCCGCAGGTCCAGGCGGCGTGCGTAGTCCAGGAAGATGTCCAGGTCCGGCTTCGCATCGCCGGGCGGATCCACGGCCTTCTCGGACAGGTGCACCGTGCGGTCCACATTCGTGAACGTCCCGGTCTTCTCACCCCACGTAGCCGCCGGAAGCACGACGTCGGCCAGCTGCGCCGTCTCGGTCAGGTACAGGTCCTGCACCACCAGGACCAGCCGGTCCTGCTCGAAGATCGCGCGGATGCGCGCGAGCTCCGGCAAGGACACGGCCGGGTTGGTGCCGCTCACCCACATCAGGCGGATGGAGCCGTCCTCGGCGTAGCGCATCATCTGCATCACGTGGGTGGGCGGCCCGTAGTGCGGGATGCGGGACGGCTCCACGTTCCACACCCGGGCCAGGTCCGCCACGTGCTCGTCATTGGACCAGTTGCGGAAGCCCGGCAGGTCACCGTCACCGCCGCACTCGCGGGTGTTCTGGGCAGTGGGCTGGCCGTTCATCTGCAGGATCCCGCAGCCGGGGCGGCCCAGCATGCCGCGGATGAGGTGCACGTTGTTGACCTGCACGGATGCCGCGGTGGCCTGGTGGGACTGGTAGAAGCCCTGCAGCACGGTGGAGAGCAGGCGCTCGGCACCGCCGATGATGCGGGCGGCCTCGCGGATCTGCTCGGCCGGGACGTCACAGATCTGTCCGGCGTGCTCGGGCGTGTACTCCTGCACGCGTTGCTCGAGCTCGGCGTAGCCGACCGTGTGGGCGTCGATGTACTGCTGGTCGATGTGGCCGTGGGCGATGAGCTCGTGCAGTAGCCCGTTCATCATGGCCACGTTGGTGCCGGGCTTCGGTGCCAGGTGCACGGCGGCGTGGCGGGCGACCTCCGTGGGGCGCGGATCCACGCAGATCAGCTGCGGCGGGTTCGGGCCGGCGAGGCGGTCCAGGATCCGCATCCACAGCACGGACTGGGTCTCGGCCATGTTGTGCCCGTAGAGGGCGATGACGTCCGCGTGGTCGATGTCCGTGTAGCTGCCCGGCTGCCCGTCACAGGCGAAGGACTCCTTGAGGGCGGCGGCGGCCGTGGCCGTGCACAGCCGTGTGTTCCCGTCCACGTGGTTGGTGCCCAGCCCGCCGTGGGCGATCAGTCCGAGGGTGTAGTACTCCTCGGCGAACAACTGCCCGGTGGTGTAGAAACCCAGGGCACTGGCGCCCTGTTCGGCCAGCAGTTCCCGGGTGCGGGCCACGATCCGGTCCATGGCGGTGTCCCAGTCCGTCTCCACCAGTTCACCGTCCACCCGCACCAGCGGCCGGGTCAGCCGGTCCGGGGAAGAATTGGCCTGCCAGCCGTAGAGGTCCTTCACGCCCAGCCGGCCGTGGTTGACCCGGTCCTCGGCCCGGCCGCGGACCCCGGCGATCCGCCCGTCCTTGACGGCGATGTCCAGGGCGTCCCCGTTGGAGTGCAGGATGGAGGCGGTCTGGACCCACCGGTCCACGGCGTCCGGGTCCAGCCCCTCCTCCAGGTGGGTGTCCACCCGCACCGGCCAGGCCTCCCCGGCGGCGTAGGGGGTGCGGGTGCCCCAGGGCTCGGCGATGCGATCTGTAGTAGTCACCCACCCATTGCTACGCCCGTCTCACGGAGGGCACAAGGGTGCCTGAGCGCTCGTCACGGCCGCGACACCTCTCGATTCGTCCGGACTGAGCGCCACGGAGTCATTGCCTGCACCTGGTGCCGGGCGTACGGTTCTCCCACCACATCAGAGCCCCACGGGGAGAGCCATGAGCCACGATCCGACCGAGACCGACGGTGACCTCTACGCCACCATCTTTGAGAACGAGCGAGTGCGGGTCCTCGAGTACCGGGACACCCCGGGAACCCGGACCCACGAACACCACCACGGGGACAGCCTCATGGTCACGCTGAGCGACTTCCAGCGGGAGATCACCGTGGCCGGAACCACCCGTCCAGTGGAGCTCGCGGCGCACCAGGTGCAGTGGCTGCCGGCCCAGGACCACGTGGGCCACAATGTGGGGACCACGGATACGCACGTGCTGTTCGTCGAGCTGAAGTAGTCGCTCACCATCTGGCCTCCCTGCCCGTCCGCTGGCCCGTATCCCGTCGGGAAATGGCTTCGCGCTCAGTGGGCTACGAAACGGGTGTCCATCGTCTCGTCACTGATGCGGCGCACCCTGGCCTGTTGGTCCTGCGCCTGCTGGTAGAGCTCCTGCATCCGCTTCCCATCCAGGCCGGCGCTGGGAAAGCGCTCCGCCAGCTTGGCCAGCACGGCGTACATGCCGGCTTTACCCTGCAAGGCGCTCTGGAGGATGTCCATCTCCACCTGGGTCATGCCCTCCGACTTCGACCGGGTGATGTTCACCGGGTTGAGCCGGCCGGCCGTCTCAGCGGCGAGGCCCAACGCGTTCTCCACCACCGACTGACGCAGGTCCAGCCGGTCGATCAGTTCCCTGAGCTCGTCCTGTTCCTCACTGACCTGCCGGGAGAGGTCCAGGAACTCCTCCTCGTACTCGGTGCCATTCCAGGTGCTCGCGGCGGCCTGGAAGAGACGGACACCGCTCTTGGAGCCGAGCAGGTGGTGGTTGAGGTAGTCCTGCAGTTCGTCGCGGTTGAGGGTGCCGTGGGGAGTTTCCATACTTCTTACCTACGCGCCCGGACACTGCGCTGGCAAGGGTGGCCGGACGTGAGGCTCAGTCGGCGAAGAAGGTACTGACGGTTTCCGCCCACAGCTGGTGGCCGTCCTCGTTCGGGTTGACCTCGTCCGCCAGCAGGGACTCCCAGTCACCGGAATCCTCGAAGGCACCCTCGATGTTGATCACCGGCAGGCCACGCTCCTCGGCAGCGGCGCGCATGGCGTCCCGGTTCGTGTCCGCGTATCCCACCCAGGTGGGCTGTGCCGGGTTCTGGGCGGTGAGGACCACCGGCGCGGCATCCTCGGCACCGGCGTCCAGGGTGGTGAGCAGCTCCTCCAGCGAGGAGGCCACGAACTCCGGGTCACCCCAGTGCCCGTAGTTCAGGATCGTCAGGTCAGCCTCGGGTTCGATCATGCCGTCCAGTTCCAGCGGGAAGCCGGGGGTGCCCTCGGCAGCGGAGCCGTTCCAGATGGTGATGGCACGGTCGCCCCCGCCATAGGTGCGGGGCTCCAGGTACCAGGTGCCTGCCTCGGGGTTCCAGGTATGGACCGTCACGGCGGCGTCCCCGCCGAGCTCCTCCGCCCAGCGGTACACCCATTCGCTGCTGGTGTTGGACGTGGAGTCCCCGAGCACGTTGATGACGGAGTCGTCACCCCGGTTGACCACGGCCTGGGCCGCTGTGGTGACGGCGTCGGCTCCATCCTCAGGGGCCTCCTCGGACGCATCCGATGCGGAGGGGCTGGCAGAGGCGCTGGCCGAGGGCTCTGCTGCCTCCGCCGGAGACTCCTGAGCGGGCGCGGACACCTTGCTCTCGCGCGCCGCCTCAGCGTCGGTGCGGTAGTCCTGCTGCTGGGTGAACAGGACCACCAGCAGGGCCACAATGGCCATGACCAGGAATACCAGTGCCGCCCATTGAAGCTTTGATGTTTCGCCCAATTTTTGTCTCACAAGGGCCGATCCTACCGTCAGGAACGGCCCTCAGCGCGACCTTCGATCGAGTCAGAGGGCCTGGCAGCTCGGGCCTGTGGCTATCGTTCGCCCGCAGGATAGTACTTCGGGCTGGTCGAGAGGACTTCAGCGGCCTGCCTCAGGAAAAGTTGGACCCGTTGGGTATGATTCCGATTTCCCGGAGTGACCGCCACGATATCCAGCGCCTCGGGATTGCCGTCCAATTCCACGGCGGCATAGTCGAGTCCTTCGAGACTGGCCATGTGACTGGCCCTCTGGCTGAGCAACGAGCAGCCCAGGCCTTGAGCCACCAGTCCCCGCAGCACCTCGAAGCTGGCGGTGCGGAAACGAACGTTGGGGGTCAGTCCTGCTGCCGAGAACAAGGACAGAAAATACTCGCCGGCGGGTTCCAGATCGAAGAGGATAAACGGCTCCTGGGCGAGATCGGCCAGGGAGACGACCCCTGCCGGCGCCCTGTGGTGTTCTGCCGGCAGGAGAGCATAGGGCCGAACCGACCCCAGGGGCACCACATCGCCCACCTCGGTTAGCTGGTCCCCGAACCGATAGTCGTACATCACCGCCACGTCGCATTCGCCCTTCATCAGCTGGTGTAGCAGCTCGCTGCGGGACCCTTCGGAGAACCGGATCTCGATTCCAGGGTGGGATTCGGCAAACTCGGCCACGAGGCGGGGCAGGAGGACGGGGGCGATGGTGGCATAGCAGCCGATGTGCAGGGTCCCCGTGAGTTCGTGGCCCAGGCGCTCGGCATTGCGTTCCAGATTGTCCACGTCTCGCAGCAGCCTCCTGGCGTGCGCCAGGACCGACTGACCGTCCCGGGTCAGCACCAGCCCCCGCGCCTGCCGGATGAACAGTTGGACCTTCAGCGCCTTCTCCAGATCAGAGACGGCCGTGGACACCGCTGACTGAGAGAGGTGCAGGTACTGGGCGGCGGCAGTCACCGTACCGAGTTCAGCGACCGCCGCGAAGTGCTCCAGTTGCCTGAAGGTGATGGTCATTCCGGCTCCTCGGTCAGGAGATGGACAGCTGGACACGGACCGACCCGGCCGTCGACGATGACGTCGACGGCCGGGTTCACAGTCACGCCCCTAGCGTAGGGCCGCAGGGCGGCCGGCTAGGCCCGGGCGGTGTTCTGCGCTACCTCTTCCGAATTCTTCGAGAAGGTGCCCGCCGGAGCCCGGTCGGAATCGTGCAGCAAGTCCACCCCGCGGGTCTCGGGCATGGTGTACAGAGTCACCAGGCCGATCAACCCGACGACCATCAGGGTGAACGCCGGCACCATGTTGTTCCCCGTGAGGTCGATCAGCCAGGTGTTGATGTAGGGCAGCGTGCCGGCGAAGAATGCTCCGGCGATGCTGTAGGCCATGGACAGACCGCTCTGCCGCGTTCGCGTGGGGAAGAGCTCGGCGACCGTCACCGCATGGGTGCCCAGGATGAGCGCCAGGATGGCGGCCAGTCCGAAGGTGGAGAAGAATCCGGCCAGCACCGAACCCTGGTTCATCAGCATGAAGAGCGGGTAGGAGCCCAGGATGAGCAGGATGCCAGCGGTCACGAGGACTGGCTTGCGGCCCACGCGGTCGGAGACGATGCCGGACAGCGGGATGATGGCGATGGCCGTCAACGAGGCGACGGCGGACAGGACAGCCGCCTGATCGTTTGGCATCCCCACCAATTGTTCCTGGTAGGTGATCAGGTAGACCAGCACCACGTAGAAGGTGCAGTTCATGAAGATCTCGATGCCAATGGTCTGGAAGAACTGCTTGCTGTTGTGGGTGAAGACCTCCCGGATGGGAGCGGAGGACACGGTGTCCAACTCCTGCAAGGCCTGGTACTCCGGGGTGTCCTCGATCTTCAGGCGGATGTACAGGCCCACCAGGGCGAGCGGCACCGTCAGCAGGAACGGAATGCGCCAGCCCCAGGCGAGAACCTCGGCCGGGTCCAACCAGAAGTGCAGGCCGGCGACCACCAGGGAAGCCAGCAGGAATCCGAGGACGGAGCCGAACTCCAGCCAGGAGACGCCCAGCCCACGCCGTTTGGTGGGTGCGTACTCAGCCAGGAAGGCCGCCGCCGAGCCGAACTCGCCACCGGCCGCGATCCCCTGGATGATACGGGCCACCACCAGCAGGATCGGGGCGAGAATGCCGATCGAGTCATACGAGGGGATCAGGCCCAGCAGCAGCGTGCCGGCGGCCATGGTGACGATCACGATCGACAGGGTCTTCTTGCGCCCGTACCGGTCCCCGAGGTGGCCGAAGATGAGGGACCCGATGGGCCTCACGAAGAACGCGACGGCGAAGACCGCGAAGACCGACAGCAGACCCGCCGCCCCGTCCTGGGAGGGGAAGAAGATTACGGCGATCGTGGTCGCCAGATAGGCGTAGATCGCCCAGTCGAACCAGTGGACCAGGACGCCGATGGCGCCGGCAACCACGTTGCGTTTGAGTCCTGTCTTGGCGACCTGGCGGTCTGCGTCGGAAGTGCGGGACATGGTGTTCTCCCTTGATCGGGTGGGTACTGCCCGGAAGCTTGGGAATCAGGCTAAGTCTGTGAAGGGTGTCACTACCATCGATATCTTTCGAGAGGTACCTCACTAAAACCGAAGGCTGGGGTGGCTATGCTCGTGGCCATGGCGAATGCACCGTCCGACCTCACACTCAACCAAGTGAGGTATTTCGTGCGCGTTGCGGAGCTCGGCTCCATGACGGAAACGGCCGCCGAGCTGTTCGTTGCTCAGTCAGCGATCTCCACCGCCATCGCGCACCTGGAGGCCACCCTCGGCCACAAGCTGTTCGTGCGCCAGCGTTCGCGCGGGGTGGTCTTGACCGAGCAGGGCACGACGTTCTATGCGGCCGCCCAGACCATCCTTCGATCGGTCGATGATGCGGTCCACTCCCTCAGCCCGGAGCGACTCACGGGACAGCTGGCCGCCGGATGCTTCACCACCCTGGCGCCCTTCTGGCTGCCCACGGTCTACGAGGACCTGACCTCAGCCCACCCGGCACTCGACGTTCGGCTCCGTGAAGTCACGGGCGACCAGGTGGAGCAACTCCTGCTCCGCCGGGAACTGGAAGTGGCCTTGACCTACAGCTTCGACTACGGCCACAGCATCGACTTCGAACGGCTCAGCGAAGCGCCGGTGTACGCGGCGGTGGGGGAAGGCAGTCACCTCGCCAACCGCTCCACGGTGTCGCTCGAAGAGCTCGCCGACGAACCACTCATCCTGCTGAACATGGGCAAGAGTGCCAACTACTTCCTGTCGATCTTCCAGGACGCGCACCTGCAGCCCCGTGTCCACGAGAGGTTCGAGAGCTTCGAGGTGGTGCGGTCCATGGTGGCCCGCGGCCACGGATACACCATCCTGAACCAGCGCCCTGCTCACGATCTCACCAACGACGGCGGCCGCATCGTCCGGCTGCCCATCGACGGCGTGCGCTCGTACTTGCAGATCGGGGTGGCGCATCGCGCCGACGAGTCCCTGTCCCGTAAGGGCCAGGTCTTCATCGACGCCTGCCGCTCGGTTCTCAGCTAACACTTCCCTCCAGATCCTCGTGATCGATGCAGTGCACGCCACCGAATCTGTTTAACCGATGCAGATCCTCACTTACGGGTATTTGCTATCGACCTGCGCCCTTCGGAGACTGAATACCACTCAAGAGCGAAAACCGTGGTCCTCATCACTCGGTGGGGTCAGTCAACCGGAGGTATGCATGTCGACCCAAGACACCGAGGTACTCATCGTGGGGGCCGGCCAGGCCGGCGTGGCCATGAGCGAACACCTCAGCCGGCAGGGAGTCCCCCACCTCGTCCTGGAGCGCCATCGCATCGCCGAGCGGTGGCGGACGGAACGGTGGGACTCCCTGGTCGCGAACGGGCCGGCCTGGCACGATCGTTTCCCAGGTTTGGAGTTCACCGAGGTCGGACCGGACGGTTTCGCCACCAAGGACCAGGTGGCTGACTATCTGGCCGCCTACGCGGAGCACTTCGACGCGCCGATCCGCACCGGCGTGGAGGTCACGGCGGTTCGCAAGAACGAGGGCCGGCCGGGGTTCACGGCAGAGACGTCCATGGGGTCCGTGCGGGCCCGCTACGTGGTGGCGGCCACCGGCCCCTTCCAGAAGCCCGTCATCCCCGCCGTGGTCCCGGAGAGTTCCGGACTCACGCAGATCCATTCGAGTTCCTACCGCAACGCCGAGCAGTTGCCGGAGGGTGGCGTGCTGGTGGTCGGCGCGGGTTCCTCCGGCGTGCAGATCGCGGCCGAACTCCGATCCTCCGGACGGCAGACCTACCTGGCCGTGGGCCCCCACGACCGGCCCCCGCGGAGCTACCGCGGCCGCGACTTCGTGTGGTGGCTGGGCGTGCTGAACAAGTGGGAGGCCTCGGCCCCGCCGCAGGGTGCCGAACACGTCACGATCGCCGTCAGCGGCGCCAACGGCGGGCACACCGTCGACTTCCGCGACCTCGCCCACAGCGGCATCACCCTCGTGGGCCGGGCCACCTCGTACCAGGACGGCGTCATGCATTTCGGTGCAGACCTCGCGGAGAACATCGCCCGTGGCGATGCGAACTACCTGGCCCTGCTCGACGAGGCCGACGAATATATCGAACGCAACGGCCTGGACCTGCCCGAGGAGCCGGAGGCTCACCACCTCGGGTCCAGCCCTGACTGCATCGAACATCCCTTGCGAGAACTGGACCTCGAAGCCGCCGGCGTCACCTCGATCGTCTGGGCCACGGGGTTCTCCGTGGACTACGGCTGGTTGCACGCGGACGCCTTCGATCAGCACGGCAAGCCGGTGCATCAGCGCGGCGTCTCGGCAGAGCCCGGGGTGTACTTCCTGGGGTTGCCCTGGCAGTCCCGCCGCGGCTCCAGCTTCATCTGGGGCGTCTGGCACGACGCCAAGTACCTCGCGGACCACATCGCCATCCAGCGTGACTACAGCGCCTACCGCCCGTCTGTATCGCCCGCCGCGGGTGAGGCTGACGCGCGGCCGGTCTCGGCCGGCGTCGGCGCCTGACCCTACCGTCCGCACCCCACCACCGTTTGAGCCCATCAGGAGAGCACACCCATGAAGTACACGCGCATCCGTCCGTTCAACACCAAGGACACCTACCCAGAGCAGAACCTCGACAATGACCTCTGTCAGGCCGTGGTGGCCGGTGGCGTGGTCTACCTGCGGGGCCAGATCGGTCAGGACCTGGACACCCGCGAGTCCGTGGGGATCGGCGATGTCGAAGCCCAGACGGTCAAGGCCATGGACAACATCCAGATGCTCCTGGAGGAGGCCGGTGGCGAGATGGAGGACATCGTCAAAGTGACCGTGTACCTCACGGATGTCCGCTACCGCGAGACTGTCTACCGGACCATGGGCACCTACCTCAAGGGCGTCTTCCCCGTGTCCACCGGGATCGTGGTTCAGGCGCTGGCCCGGCCCGAGTGGCTCGTGGAGATCGACGCCACCGCCGTCCTGTCCGAGGAGGGCTCCAAGTGACCTTCTCCATCGCCGGCACTGACGGGTCCGGCCGGTTCGGCATGGCCGTCTCCTCGTCCTCTCCCGCCGTGGCAGCGCGGTGCGTGCACCTGCGTGACGGGGTGGGTGCCGTGAGCTCGCAGAACATCACCGATCCCCGGCTCGGTGACGCCCTGCTCACCCTGCTCGAGAAGGGCGAAGAAGCCCAGGAGGCACTGGACGCGCTGGTGGCCGGCGAATCCACGCGGGAGTACCGCCAGATCGTGGTGCTGGATACCGCTGGCCGCTCCGCCGTGCACAGCGGCTCCCACACCCTGGGTACCCATGCCGACGCCTCCGGAGCTGGCTGTGTCAGTGCCGGCAACATGCTGGCGAACGAGGACATCCCGCAGGCCGCCTGCGACGCCTTCGCACGCACCAGCGGGGAGCTGGAGACGCGGTTGATGGCCGGCCTCGTGGCAGGAGCGGCAGCCGGCGGCGAAGAGGGCCCCGTCCGTTCGGCTGGCCTCTCTGTGGTCTCTGGCCACGGCTGGCGGGACACTGACCTGCGGGTGGACTGGCACGAGGCTCCGATCGGCGAACTCGGTCGACTGCTCCAGATCTGGCTGCCACAACGGGAAGACTATGTGGTCCGCGGCCTGGACCCGGCCGCCTCGATTGGATACGGGGTGCCCGGTGACGACCGCTGACACTGCCGAGACCACCGAGCCTGCGGACGCCCGTGTCCATGACCGGGTCTCCGAGGTAGCGCCGCAGCTGATCGCCCTGTCTGAGCGGCTGCACGCCCATCCCGAGCTCGGATGGCAGGAGCATCAGGCGGCCGAGTGGACCGCGGACATCCTGGCCGCACACGGCTTCGAGGTCACCCGGAATTACCTCGGCTTCCCGACGGCGATCCGCGCCGTGGTGGGGACGGGGCGCCATCGCATCGGTCTGATGGCCGAATATGACGCACTGCCCGGTCTGGGGCATGCCTGCGGACACAACATCATCACCGCGACCTCGGTCGGCGCGGCCATCGCGCTGGCCGAGGTGGCCGCGGAACGCGACCTGACCATCGAGGTCTATGGCACTCCGGCCGAAGAGGGCGGCGGGGGCAAGATCGAGCTGCTCAAGAAGGGAGCCTTTGCCGGCCTGGATCTGGCCATGATGGCCCACCCCAGCCCCGTCGACTCCGCCGAGGCCCGCCCCTACGCGGTGGCTCATTCCCACGTCAGCTATCACGGGAAGTCGGCCCATGCGGCGGCCTACCCGCACCGAGGCGTCAACGCCAACGACGCCTTCGTGATCGCGCAGGTCTCGATCGGTCTGCTCCGGCAGCAATTGCCGGCCGGAACCCGGGTGCACGGGCTGCAGACGCGCGGTGGAGAGGCCCCCAACGCGATCCCCGAGACCACCGAGGGCCGCTGGTATGTCCGCGCGGAGACTCTGGACGAGCTGCAGGATCTGCAGGAGCGAGTGGAGCGCTGCTTCGAGGCCGGGGCCCTGGCCACGGGCGCCGAGCTGAACATCTCGCCGGAATCCGAACCTTATTCGGAGTTCCGTACTGACGAGCGCGCGCTCGAGCTGTACGTGAAACACGCTCGTGCCCTCGGCCGGACCTTCGACGCCCCGCCGGAGCAGGCGACCATGAACCGCGCCTCCACGGACATGGGCAACGTGTCCCAGGTGGTGCCGGCCATCCACCCCTACATCGGCCTGGGCTGCTTCCCGGCCTCCAACCACCAGCCCGAGTTCGCCGCGCACTGCGTGGGCGCGGCCGCCAACCGCGCCATCACCGATGGTGCCACCGCCTTGGCCCTCACCGCGATCGACTACATCGCCGAGTCGGGACGGTCCTGAGCATGGAGCATCCGATGACCGACGACTCAGAGCGGACCACCCGGACCGAAAGCGACAGCCTCGGCGTCCGGGACGTGCCCCAGGACGCCTACTGGGGGATCTCCACCCTGCGGGCCGCGGAGAACTTCCCCATGACCGGGCGAGGCGTCGGCACACTGCGCTCCATGGTCTGGGCGTTGGGAACGATCAAGCACGCGGCGGCCACCGCAAACGAGGAGCTGGGTCTACTCCCCGCCTCGGTGGCACGGGCGATCCGGGCGGCCGCAGGGGAGGTGATGGAGGGTCTGCATGATGACCAGTTCGTCGTCGACCTCATCCAGGGCGGTGCCGGCACCAGCACCAACATGAACGCGAACGAGGTCATTGCCAACAGGGCGTTGGAGACTCTCGGCCGCACCAAGGGCGACTACGCCGTGGTTCATCCGATCGACCACGTCAACCGCAGCCAGTCCACCAACGATGTGTATCCGACGGCGGCGAAGATGGCCTTGGCGGTGGAAATCCAGGGGCTTCTCGCCGAGCACCGGGTCCTCAGTGAGGCCTTCGACCGCAAAGCCGGTGAGTTCAAGGGCATCTACAAGGTCGGGCGCACCCAGCTGCAGGATGCCGTGCCGATGACGCTCGGCCAGGAGTTCCGGGCCTTTGCGGCCACTTTGCGGGAAGATCACGCTTGGCTCGGGGAGTTCCGGGAGTACCTGCTCGAGACCAACCTCGGGGCGACCGCCATCGGCACGGGCATCACCGCCTCGGCGGACTACCGCCAGCTCGTGGTCAGTGAGCTGCGCCGGGTCAGTGGACTTCCTCTGGTCTCCGCAGAGAATTTGATGGAAGCCACGTCCGACGCGGGCGTCTTCGTCCTGATCTCCGGGATGCTCAAGCGCGCTGCGGTCAAACTCTCCAAGATCTGCAACGACCTTCGGCTACTGTCCTCCGGGCCCCAGAGCGGCTTCGGTGAGATCACGCTGCCAGCCGTGCAGGCCGGGTCCTCGATCATGCCCGGCAAAGTCAACCCGGTGATTCCGGAGGTGGTCAACCAAGTCGCTTTCCGCGTGGTGGGCGCCGACGCAGCCGTGACCATGGCCGTGGAGGCGGGGCAACTGCAACTCAACGCCTTCGAGCCGCTCATGGTCCACGAGTTGTTCGAATGCATCGGGCTCCTGACCAGCGCCTGCCGCCAGTTGCGGATGCGGTGCGTTGAGGGCATCGAACCGAACAGGCCGGCCTTGGCCGCACGCATGCACGAGTCGGTCAGCTTGGTGACCGGCCTGGCGCCTCACCTGGGGTACGGGAGAGCGGCTGAATTGGCCCAAGCTGCCCTGCTGGAGCACCGGAGCATCCTTGACGTGGCCCTGGAGAGCGGTCTCCTCAGCCGTGAGGAATTGGACCGGGCCATCGACTTGGCGCTATTGGCCAATGACCGGTAGTGCTCCTGCTCGGTTCTGTCCGGCTCGCTCGTCGAGGCCTCCGCAGGGGCGCGCCATGACCCAGGACACGGTCCGCCCCGCTCAGGATGGATAATGGGTGGGTGAATCCACCCGACGCCGCCGGCTCCGGACTTCCGCAGGCCACGCCTGTCACCCCCGCCGGCCCCGCCACGTGGGCAGGCTCCCCACCGGAGCCCGCCGACTCCGAGAACCACTACTCCCCCTTCATTGAGCTGGAGCGGGACACGTGGGCTCGGCTGGCCAATGAGATGGAACAGCCCTTCGACCAGTCGGACATCGACCGGCTGCGGGGCATCGGCGAGCACCTCTCCCTGCGTGAGGTCGCCGAGGTGTATCTGCCGCTCTCCCGGCTGCTGAGCATCCAGGTGGATGCGGCCGCCCATCTGCGGCGGGCCTCCAACGAGTTCCTCGGTGAATCCACCCGGCGCACGCCCTTCGTGATCGGCGTGGCCGGTTCGGTCGCCGTCGGGAAATCCACCACGGCCCGCGTGCTCCAGGAGATGCTGCGCCGCTGGCCCAACACCCCCCGCGTGGAACTGCTCACCACGGACGGCTTCCTCTACCCCAACGCCGAGCTGGAACGCCGCGGCCTCATGCAGCGCAAGGGATTCCCGGAGTCCTATGACCGACGCCGGCTGATGCGCTTCGTGGCGGACATCAAGTCGGGTGCCCCGGAGGTCCGGGCTCCCATGTACTCCCACCTCACCTATGACATCCTTCCGCACGAGGAAGTGGTGGTGCACCGCCCGGACGTGCTCATCATCGAGGGGCTCAACGTCCTCGCCCCGCCCCGGGTGCGCTCCGACGGCACCGCGGGGCTGAGCGTCTCCGACTTCTTCGATTACTCCATCTACGTGGACGCCAAGACCACCGCCATCCGCCAGTGGTACACGGAACGGTTCATGCGCCTGCGCTCCGGGGCCTTCGCGGACCCGATGAGCTACTTCCACCGCTACTCCACCCTGTCCGACGCCGAGGCGATCGCCACCTCCTCGGACATCTGGGACCGCATCAACGGGCCGAACCTCACCCAGAACGTGCTGCCCACCCGCGGCCGCGCCAAGCTCGTGATGACCAAGGACGTGGGCCACACCGTCACCCGCGTGCTCCTCCGGAAGGTCTGAACGTGCGCGGCGCCCGCCCTCTCCTGACTCTCGGTGTCCTGGCTCTGCTGCTGACCGGGTGTTCAACGGCGGACGAGCAGCCGAGCGGCTCCGCCACAAACAGCGCCACAGTCGCCGCTACGGACAGCGCCACAGCTCCCCCAACGGTGTCCGCCTCGCCGGAGACGCCCACGGCCAGCGCGGTGCCCGACGAGCCGGAGCTGGACCACGACTCCCCCGACTCGCTCCACGTCCTGGTCAACAAGTTGAATCCCCTGGACCCAGCCGACTATGCGCCGCAGGATCTGCGCGGTCCGGACGTTCCGGCGTCGAAGGCGGGCATGGAACTCCGGGAGGAGGCGGCGGGGGCGGCCGAGGACCTGTTCGCCGCCGCAGCTGCCGACGGCGTGGACCTGACCCTGGTCAGCGCCTACCGCTCCTACGGCTACCAGCAGGGCACCTACGGGGGCTGGGTGGAACGGTACGGCCAGGCCGAGGCAGACCGGATCTCCGCACGCCCCGGCTTCTCGGAACACCAGACCGGCCTGGCGATGGACGTCGGAGCTGCGGATGGCGCCTGCACGCTCGAGCAGTGTTTCGGGGACACCCCGGAAGGCGCCTGGGTGGCCGAGCACGCGGCCGAGCACGGGTGGATCATCCGCTACCCGGACGGCGCCGAGGACGTGACCGGCTACTCCCCCGAGCCATGGCACCTGCGGTACGTGGGCACCGAGGCCGCGGCCGGCGTCGTGCAATCCGGCGGGGTGCTGGAGACCGCCTGGGGATTCGATCCGGCGCCGGACTACGGACCCGATTCCGCCCCTTGACCGAACCGTAGCCAACGGCCGGCACGTCGGCGGATTTGGGCGCCGAATCGCAATGCATTGGGAGCCCGGCCGGGCTGTCCCTCCACCGCCGCCCGGCGCACAATTCTTCCACTTGGCGCTGCAATTGCGGTGCCCCGGGAAGAAGGCACGGCCATGAAGAAACCACTTGCAACCCTCGGGACCTTCGTCCTCGCCGTGGGACTCGCCACGGGCATGAGTGCGGCCGCCCCACCACCGGCCGCCGCGGCCCCGTACTGCGGCATCACGTGGGGCTCCACCGCCAAGTCCGTCTCCACCATGTCCAGCGCCCAAGTCACCCGGGTCCGTACCGGTCGGCACGAGTGCTATGACCGGTTGGTCGTGGACCTGAACTACAAGGTCAAGGGCTATGCGACGCGCTACGGATCCATCCAGGAGGTCGGCACCGGAACCCATATCCCGATGATCGGACGGGATCTGAGCATCACCGTCTACGCCAACGCCTACACCTCCGCCGGCCGGCCCACCTACAACCCGTCCAACTGGGACAGCGTGGCCAACGTGGCCGGGTACTCCACCTTCCGGCAGGTTGCCTACGGCGGCAGCTTCGAGGGCCACACCGTCTTCGGCATCGGCAACCGCGCCCAGTTGCCGTACCGGGTGATGATTCTTGACGGCCCGGGCACCGGATCACGCCTCGTCGTCGACGTGGCGCACCGGTGGTGATGCCCCTGACCTGCACGCCTCTGTAGCAAGAAGGCCGACGTCCCCGGCGTGTCATCCCCCATTTGGCGACCGCCGGGGCCGGGTCGGTCTACCTTGAAACCATGCTCCAGGGATTCAAAGATTTCATCATGAAGGGCAACGTCGTCGATCTCGCCGTTGCCGTCGTCATCGGCTCCGCTTTCGGCGCCGTCATCACCGCCATGGTCGATTCGGTGTTGATGCCATTCATCTCCGGCTTGGTGGGATCACCGAACTTCGACTCATTCGCCGTGGTCACCCTCAACGGCAATGACATCCGGTTCGGGGTGCTGCTGACCGCCGTCGTCAACTTCCTGCTCATCGCCGCCGCCATCTACTTCGTCGTCGTGATGCCCATGAACAAGATGATCGAGCGTCGCAACCGCAAGCTCGGCATCGACCCGGACGCCGTGGAGATCTCCGACGACGTCGTCCTCCTCACCGAGATCCGCGACCTGCTGGCCTCGAACCGCAGCGGTGGCACCGTGCCGCCGCGCACGGAAGTCTGACACACCCGTCTCCGCCCTTGCCCTTCGCCACCGAACACACGGTGCGGTTCCCCTCCCGGGGAGCCGCACCGTGTGCGTTGTGGGCTGTGGGCGGGTTACTTCGGGGGGCGGATCACCTCGGCGGTCTCCGGAGAGAGGTCTTGGCTGTTGACGTAGGCCTGGTCCGATCACCGTGCCGCTCGAGGCGGACCGCATCGATATCGCCTATGACAGCGTCTCCTACATGCTGTACGCCGCCAATCACCAGGCCGACCAGTTCCGGATGGTGGGCGAGCCGGAGCTGCTGGCTCCCATTGCCTTCGGCGTGAAGAAGGGCGAGCAGGAGGAGGTCGACCTGCTGCGCGACTCCGTGCAGGCGCTCATGGACGACGGGGTGTACGAGGACGTCATGGCGGAATGGAACTAGGAGGACCTCTCGCTGGACCAGGTCTACGTCAACAGCGAAGGCATGCCGAAGTCCTGACCCCTGCCCCCTCGGAGCACGGCCACGCTAGAGGTCGAGACTCGCCGAGCGACTCGACAGCCAGCGCGGCCGTGATCTGAGGGACGACGTCAACCTCGGGTGGCCTACAGCGCTTGAAGTCGGTCCAGTCTCGATTGTGGCTCCTCCCCGCCTCCCCGCCACTCGACCTCATAGCCCAGCTGTCGGAGAACTTCCACCGCCGATTGCGGATCATCTCTGACGGCGCTCTTCGTTTGAGTTTGACGCCAAGCCTGCCGTCCAACGTGTAGAGCTTCCCGAGCGTCCTTTGCGTCGTCAATGCCAAACTCGTCGATCAACATTTCCAGGACATCTTCGAGCGCCGGACGAAATCGGTGTCCTCCCACCGGAAAATGAAGGTCCTGCATGAGCGGTACTTGCTCAGAGTCCGAACGGCGACGGCCGCGCCTTGTCCCTGCCCCCGACTTCGTCATGACGTAGGTCAGGGCGTCACGATGCGCATGGATCTGGATATGCGCCGCTGGCACCTGGGAGGCTCGACGTTCATATTCATAGCGAAACAGGGGCTGCCCCCGGTGAGACCGATGCGAAGACGTGGACCCTTGAGGAATCAACTGCCAGAAAGCGACTGTGTCCATCGAAACTGCATCTGAAACTCACCTTGAGCAACAGGTGGGGCTTGCCATCCACGGTGAGGACGATACCGTCGCCGGGTTCCTGCTTGACAGAGACCACGGACCTTTCAGGCACAACCTTCGCAGTGAACGGAACACTCCCGGGAACCACAGTTTGCACCGTCGTCGTCAGATCATCTGCGAACACCTGGGCAAGCTCCACGAGCGACGGTTCGTCACTGCTCACCGAGCAAGTACTCCCACTCTTTCAACTCGTCGTACTTGATCAAAGCAGGAGCCTCGACGTCAAATCGATGAGCGCGACGACGAAACTCTCCGATGTTTCCGTACTCGACTTCGATCTCATGACGAAGCTGCGCGTAGCGTCGACGCGCGTCTTCAAGGCTGACCATTTCAACAGTTGCCACGGTGATTTCCTCCTGTACGCCAGCATATTCCTGGAAGATCAAGACTACGAGGGGCCAAGGACACCTTTAGCACCGCCGCCACAATCCCCGCATCCCGTCCTCAGGTCAAGGCCCGATGCACGGCGCCCAGGAGTTCGGCGGATCCTCACAGTCCGGCAGGCTGATGGCGAAACAGACCAGTGCCACGAGCACCACGGTGGCGGCCGCACACACGAGGAAGACCATCCACTTGCCGATCGGGGACACTTCCTCGGCGGGGTCCGTCTCTGCCGGATCGATCTCGGCCAGGTCAAGCTCGGCCGGATCTGGCTCCGCCGGACCCTCCTCAGCCGGGCGTTCCTCGGTCACGCTCAGACCGGGTCAGCGGAGAGCGCGAGCTCGCGCTCGACCACCGTGGCCAAGTCCTCGGCCTCGCGGCGGGCCTGCTCCTCGTCGGAGGCCTCCACCATCACGCGGACCACGGGCTCGGTCCCGGAGGGGCGCAGCAGCACCCGGCCAGTCTCACCCAGGCGGGCCTCGGCGTCAGCCACGGCGGCCTGGACCTCGGCATCCACGGCTGCGCGCTCCCGGTCCACGTCCTTGACATTGATGAGCACCTGCGGGAGGCGTTCCATCACCCCGGCCAGCTCGGCCAGGGTCTGGCCGCTGGCGGCCATCCGGGCACCCAGCTGCAGGCCGGTCAGCACACCGTCGCCGGTGGTGGCGTAGTCGGAGAAGATCACGTGGCCGGACTGCTCGCCGCCCAGGGAGTAGTTGCCGTGCTTCATGCCGGCCAGCACGTACCGGTCCCCCACCTTGGTCTCCACCAGGCGGACGCCCTCGCGCTGCATGGCCAGCTTCAGCCCGAGGTTGCTCATCACGGTCACCACGAGGGTGTCCTCCTGGAGGCGGCCGCCCTCCTTGAGGGCCACCGCGAGGATGCCCATGATCTGGTCCCCGTCCACCACCGTGCCGGTGGCGTCCACGGCCAGGCACCGGTCGGCGTCGCCGTCATGGGCGATCCCGAAGTCCGCACCGGTCTCCACCACCTTGGCCTGGAGCTTCTCCAGGTGGGTGGAGCCGTAGCCGTCATTGATATTGAGGCCGTCCGGGTCCGCGCCGATCACCACGACGTCGGCGCCGGCTGCCTTGAAGACCTCCGGCGAGCACCCGGCGGCGGCGCCGTGGGCGCAGTCAAGCACGACCTTCAGTCCGTCGAGGCGGTGCGGCAGGGTCTTGAGCAGGTGCAGGATGTAGCGGTCCTCGGCGTCCGCGAAGCGCTGGATGCGCCCGACGTCGGCACCGGTCGGCCGGTGCGGTGCCTCGTCCATCTGCCGCTGGATGGCGTCCTCCTGCTCATCGGTGAGCTTTTCGCCACCGCGCGCCAGGAACTTGATGCCGTTGTCCGGGGCCGGGTTGTGGGAGGCGGAGATCATCACGCCGAAGTCCGCGTCCAGGTCGTCCACCAGGAAGGCGGCGGCCGGGGTGGGGAGCACGCCGGCGTCGTAGACGTCCACGCCCGCACTGGCCAGGCCGGCCGAGACCGCGGAGATGATGAACTCACCGCTGATGCGGGGGTCACGGGCCACCACGGCGACCGGGCGGCGCCCGTGGGTCTCCTGGTGCCCCAGCACCACGGCGGCGGACTGGGCCAGCTGGATCGACAGTTCGACGGTCAGGATCCCATTGGCCAGGCCACGGACGCCGTCGGTTCCGAATAATCTGCTCATCATCGTGGATTCTATGCCCCCACGGCCGGGTTTCCGCGCCGCGGCGCGGCGACCGGGACGTGACATGGTCAAACAACGGGACGCGCCGGCGTCGTGCTTCCCGTGACCGGAGGGGGATGTTGTTCGTGGCCGCCGCTCACCCCAGCAGCAGCACACCACGGATGATCGCCGCGGCGCCGCCCAGTCCGGCCAGGGCGATGGCGACCGTGCGTGCGACGTCCACGGAGACCCTCGCTGCCAACCACGCGCCGAGCCGGATGCCGACCACCACGGTGACCACGATGATCGGGAACAGCCACCACGGCGGCAGCTGACTGACCGTGGTGGCACCGACGGCCAGCTTCGTCCCCACGGAGAAGATCCCCATGGTCATGAACGTGGGCTGCATGGTGGCGGCGAAGGAGCGCTGGTCCCAGCGCGCGAACCGGGAGTACATCACCATGGCCGGTGCGGCCACCCCGGCGCTGGTGTTGAGGAACCCTCCCACCGTTCCGGCGGCGGCCGTCAGGAACGGCGAGCGGATCCGGGGCACGGCTGGTGTCCCGAAGGTCAGGGCCAGGGCCACCAGCACGACCGCTCCGATGACGATGTTCAGCCACGCGGCATCGAGTTCCCGCACCATGAAGGCCGCCGGGGTCGCACCCAGCAGGGCCATGGGCAAGAACAGCAGGTAGCGCTTCCAGTCCACGTCCCGGATTACGGCCAGCATGATGAGGAAGCCGGAGACCACCGTGGTCGAGTTCGTCACGAAGACCCCCAGCGCCGGGCCCATCAGCAGGGCCAGCACGGGGGCCACCACCAGTCCCACCCCGGTGCCGGAGAGCCGTTGCAGGGCCGAGCCGACCAGGATGGCGGCGACCGTGGCGATCACGATGCCGACGGTCACGGCAGTCCCGCCCGGTTCGTCGCCCATCCCATGGTGTACAGCCGCGCCAGCCGGTGCCGCAGGGGTGTCGCCATGACCCCGCGCGCCAGCCCGTCCCTGGCGCGGCAGACGCCCGAGGGAAGGGGGCGCCCCAGCAGCATGTTGGCCTCGGCCTGGCGGGCGGCGCGGACCGCGGTGCGTTGCCGTCTCCGTTCCCAGGCGGCGAACTCCGGCCGGTCCTCTAACGGTCCCGACGCCGGCGCCCCACGGCCAGCTCCCCCGGCCACCCCGTCCCCTCCGTCGCCACCGGCCGATTCAACTTTGCGGGCAGAAAAGAGTACTTTTTCTTGCCCGCAAAGTGACGGGGTGGCCGTGGGCCCGCACAGGGAGGGGATGTCAGCCAGCAACGGTGCCAACTCCAGTGCGTCCAGCCAGCCCAGGGTCATCCCCTGGCCGCCGATCGGGCTGATGGCATGAGCCGCGTCCCCGATCAGCACCGTCCGTCCGGCCACCATGCGCCGGGCCAGTTGCCGGTACACGGAGAAGGACCGGACCATGGTGGCCGTCGCGGGATCGGGCAGGCCCGGTAGGGCTGACCGTTCCGGCGCGTCCAGCGGCGCCTCTCCCGTCGTCACCGTGTGCGCTGTCTGGCGCTCTCCCTGGCGTTCGCGGAGCAGCGCGACCAGGTCCTCCGCCCGCTCGGGCCATTGCTGCCGGCCGGTGTGCACCACCCAGCGGCGCTGACCGCCGGGCAGCGGGAAGGACTCGACCACGCCGTCCCGGTGCAGCTGGATGACGGCGGTCGGCTCGGTCCCACGTCCGCCGGGGTCCTCTCGGTCGGTGAAGTCGCCCATCAGGTAACTGTCCCCCCAGTCCTTCCGGTCCGTGCCGATGCCCGCCAGGCGGCGCACCGTGCTGTGGGCGCCATCGGCGGCCACGACCACGTCGGCCGTCCAGACCTCAGAGTCAGCGTCAGCGTCAGCGTCAGCGTCAGCGTCAGCGTCAGCGTCAACGTCAACGTCAGCGTCAGTCTCCCCCGCCGGCCGGACGGACACCCGGACCGGGCCGCCGTCGTCGTGGCCGGGCTGGTCCAGGCCCACCACCTCCACCCCGCGGTGCAGCGCACCGGGGGCCAGCCGCTCCAGATGCTCGGCGAGCAGCCGCTCGGTCCGGGACTGCGGAAGGGTCAGGACGAAGGGGTGCCGGGGGTGGGCGCGCTCGAAGGTCATCTCACCGAGCAGGCGGCCGTCCCCCTCACCGATCCCGCGGCGCACCGCCAGGCCCTCGGTCACGGCGGCCCGCTCCAGGCCCAGGACGGCGAGCGCCTCCAGGGCCGGTGGGTGCAGGCCGATGGCACGCGAGTGCTCCCGCGGGTGCTCGCGGCGTTCCAGGACGGTCACGTCCTGGCCCCGGGCGGCCAACAACCCGGCCAGGAACAGGCCGGCAGGACCGGCGCCGACGATGAGGACCTCAGCGTGCATCCCACACCGCGAGGTTCCGCCAGGGCAGCTGCGTGTGCGCCCGCCAGCCGGGACGCAGCACGGCGGCGAGCTCCCCCGGGGTGTAGCTGCGGCGAATCGAGGCGAGCCCGTCGGGGCGGATGAACGAGCCCGGGAACAGGGGGGTCGCCAGCCCGGCGCCGGCCGAGAACAGGGCGTAGGCGGCGGGGCTGCGCCGGATGTCACTGTGGACGGCCCGGCGCGCGGACAGCCGCTCGGAGTCGGCCAGCAGCCCGTCCAGCTCCGCCGGCTCCAGATGGTGGAGCAGGTGGTTGGACACCACCACGTCATAGCGTTCGCCGGCGGCCACCAGGTCTCCGCTGGTGGCCTGGCGGAAGGCCAGCCCGGGCACGGAGGGGCGCGCGGTCGCCCACGCGTGGGCCCGCGCGTCGGGATCGATGGCGGTGATGCTCACGCGGAAGCCGTCCCGCCGGGCCTGCCGTGCCAGCGCACGGGGCCGGTCCCCGCCGCCGGAGCCGATGTCCAGGAGCGTGACGGTGTGGTCCGTCGCCAGCAGCGGACGGATCCAGCGCCGGTAGGTCAGCTGCCAGCCGGCGACCACCGGGTTGACCACGCCGAACCCACGGTAGGTGCGGTGCAGGGCGTCCAGATCGCAATCGGGACGGTCCATCTGCTCCACGGTGGACGGCCGGCGCTCGCTCAGGCCGAGTGCGGGCCGGCCCGTCACCGGCAGCCTCACCGCACCAACGTCATCAGGGCCGACTCCACCGTCAGGCCCGGCCCGAACGCCATGGCGCAGACCCGCTCGCCGTCCGTTCCGGCCCCAACGGGCTCACCCGCGCGTTCCAGGATGCGTTGCAGGACGAACAGGACCGTGGCGCTGGACATGTTGCCGTAGTCCCGCAGGGTGTCCCGGGCCGGCTCGAGCTGGGCGTCGGTCAGCTCCAGCCGGGCCTGCACCTTGTCCAGGATGCTGCGCCCGCCCGGGTGGATAGCCCAGTGCTCCAGCTCCGCATAGGGGCGGGCGGCCAGCTCCGGCTCGGCGGCCAGCAGGGGCTCCAGCGCGCCGGTGATGTGCTCGTCGATGATGTGCGGGACGTAGGTGCCCAGGATCATCTCGAAGCCGTGATCGCCGATGTTCCACGCCATGGCCTCCTCCCCCACCGGGGTCAGCACCGTGGCGAAGCCGTCCAGCCGCAGGGCCGGCGCCCGGCCGGTGCCGGCGCCGCCTCCCGCCGTCGTCGCAACCCCGGCGTTCCCGGTCTTTCCGGCCTTCCCGGTCTCCCCCGTCACGATCGCGGCGCCCGCCCCATCCGAGAACAGCGAGGCCCCCACGATGGTGTCCTGGTCATTGGCCACGCGCACGTGCACGGTGCACAGCTCGGCGCTGACCACCAGCACGACGGCGGCCGGGTCCGCCTCGCACAACGCCGCGGCCTCGCGGAGGGCCGGGATGGCGGCATAGCAGCCCATGAATCCCAGGTGGATGCGCTTGGTGGTGGCGGCCAGGCCGAGGCGGCGGACCAGCTGGTAGTCCGGGCCCGGGGAGAAGAACCCCGTGCAGGAGACGGTGATGACGTGGGTGACGTCCTCGGGGCCGAGGTCGGGGCAGCCGTCGAGCGCGCCCCGGGCGGCCCGCTCATAGAGATCGTTGGCGTGGTCGGTGAAGACCGTGTTGCGGACCCCCGTGCTGGGGTTGAGGATGTGGCCGGTCTCCGGGTCGAAGAAGATGCCCTCACCGTTGCCGGTGCCGCGGCCGCCGTCCTGCCATTCCTCCACGACCGTGTGCCGGCGCTCGATGCCCGAGGCATTGAACGCCGCGGTGACCAGCCGGGTGCCGAGCCGGCTCAGGCCGGGCTGCGCAGCCAGCACGTCACGCACCTCCTCCTGATGCAGCACGGTGGGGGGAACGGCGGTGTGCAGCGATCTGAGCAGGGCGGTCATGCCTCATTGTGTGGGGACGGGACCCGTGGGGACAACCGTCAGAGTCCGAAGTGGCGAGCCTGTTCCACGGCCTCCGCCGCGCTGGAGGCACCGAGCTTGGCGTACAGGCTGCGGATCTGACCCTTGATGGTGTTCTCGGAGCGGTAGGTGGACGCGGCGATCTCCCGGCGCGTCATCCCGGCCTGCAGGGACTGGAGCACCTCGCGCTCGCGAGCGGTCAGTGCCGGGGCCTCACGTTCCACCAGCGACGGGCGGGCCAGCTGCTGGAGCCGGGCCACGCCGGCGTCGTCCACCAGACCGGCGCGCCGGAAGACGGGCGTCCAGCCCAACGTGTGGAAGCCGGAGAGATCCGCCAGCTCACCGCCATAGTGGTGGATGGACACCAAATGGCGCACCACTGTCTCCGGCACCGTGTCAGGGGTGCTCCGGGTCCGGGCCAGCACCCCGATCAGCGCGGACAGGTTCCGGTGCCGCTGACCGGTCCGCTCGGGCACGCGCAAGGCCCGTAGGGCAGCATCCGGGTCACCCTTCAACAGGCACCGCAGTGCCTCCAGGTCCGCCAGCTCCTGGCTACGGTCCCAGCCGGGCACCACGGTGAGGTCCCCGGTGCTGATCCGCGCCGCGTGAAACGCCTCGCTGAGGATCCGCTTGCCCAGGGGTGATTGGGCTGCGGCCGGCCGTTCATGACGCCAACCGAGAACCCACCGAGCGCCGTCCGCACCACGGCCTTCATAGCTCGCGGTCCGCACCAACAGCGCCGCATGGCTGGCCCAGAACTCATCCGTGTCCAGGTCTGGTGGCATCCGGTCCAGGACTGCATGGGCCGCCACGATGTCCAGATCAGTCAAGGCCAGATGTGCGCGGGCCACGTCAGCCGCGAATGCGGCGACGTTCCGCGCCACCCGCACCTTGG
The DNA here is from genome assembly GCF_040702545.1 of Citricoccus sp. NPDC079358. Taxonomy (NCBI): domain Bacteria; kingdom Bacillati; phylum Actinomycetota; class Actinomycetes; order Micrococcales; family Micrococcaceae; genus Citricoccus; species Citricoccus sp. NPDC079358. The sequence goes on along the minus strand of NZ_JBFBLI010000001.1, from coordinate 199,543 downwards.
CCAGCGGTTCATCGACTTTGGCGACCCAGAAGCGTGCCCGGTCCGTGTTCCCCTGCTGGATGGACAGGAGGGCAAGCTTGCCGGCCACCTCGGCGATGAGGGGCTCGGCAGACCCCCGCATGGCCCAGTGAAAGGCCTTCTCATAGGTTGTCTTCGCCTCGGCCAGCCGGTCCGCCAGGTGCAGGGAGATCCCGGCCTGCAGTCCCACGAAGCCGGCCATCACCGGGCGCACGGGCGCGGAGGACAGGGCGGCGGACAGGGCCACGTTCAGTCGCACGGCGGCATCGGCTGACTCCGTGAACAGACCCACTCGGCGCAGGTAGGCGACCTCGATGGTGCCGAGGGCCAGGGCCGGCCGGTCCGGTGTGCGATACAGGCGTGTGGTCCCGGCGCGCAGGCCTTGCAACCCCTCATCGCGGTCATAGTCCGGCCGGTGGGCGGGCAACGTGAACGGCACGGTATCCGGGTCGGTGACACTCAAGAGGCCGGGCATGAATCCGGTGACGTCCACCCCTCCCACCCGTGCACGCGGAAGGCTGCTGACCGCTGAGGCCAGTGCCGGCTCGTTCCACACGAAGAGGTCGGCCCAATGCTCCAGCAGCAGGTCCTCCAGGCGGTTCCAGTCCCGCGCATCCACGGTTCGCTCGACGACGGCCCCGATGTGGCCCGTTGCCGCGAGCGCCCGGTCCACGGCCCGGTTCAGCTCGTCGACACGATGGGGGTGGCTCTCCTGGATCGCGTCCCGCAGACAGTCCCGGACCAGCCACGGCATGAACCAGCCACCGGTGCCGTCCCGGACCAAGAGGCCCAGGGACTCCAGGCCGCGTGCGCTCGGCATCGCCCCGAAACCCTCCGGGCGGAAGGCGTCGATGACCTCCTCGGTGAATTGCGGCAGGAACCCGGCCTGGGAGATGCTGCCGTCCACATCCTGCGGGTGCAGCCACCGCATCAGGGCGGAGAACAGTGACTGCCGGGCTGTCTGCACTCCCAGCGGGTCCGCGATGAGGATGGCGGCCGGCAGGAACCAGCCACCGGTCTTCAGGTGGATCCGGCGCGGGGTCAGCGGCAGCGGTGGCCGGCCGGGGTGATCACCGGCGAGCGCAGCCTCCCGCGCGCGGTGTGCCGCGAGGCGCGAGGCGAGCGAGAGAATCTCCCCCTCCGTCAGGAGCAGGTCGCGCGGGCCGGCGATGCGCGCCGGAAAGGCGGCGGCGAGGCGCCCCACGGGCGCCCCCTGATCGGCGACGACGGCGACCCGGCCGGCGTCGGGATCATACAGGAGCGCGCCCACCCGGCGGATGATCTCGTCCGTGTCCACCGCCTGACCGTTCAGGACGGGCCACGGCAGGACCCGGTCCGGCCCGCCCGCCCAGCCGTGGGCGAACCGCTGGGCCTCCGTCCCGGCCGGGGTGCGCACCACGAGGAGCCGCTCGCCGGCGTCGGGAGAGGCGAGGAAGCGCGGCAGGGCAGGGTGGGGCAGGGCATCGGGTTCGGGCAAAGACAGCAGGGCCATAAGTGCGGGGGCCTCGTTGCGGACAGGTGCGGGCGGACAGAGGGTCCAAGGATGGCACAGCTAACACGGCGTTGTCCCTGAGCGGCCGCCCGTGACCAGTGAGGGCCGTCACGGCGCGGGTAGGCTACCCCACAGTCACCACTCCACCATTCGAAGGGACATCCTCGTGAGAGAGACCCGATTCAGAGCCGCCGTGAGGACCCTCCTCGCGGCGTTCGCCACGTTGGGGGTGCTGCTGCTCGGCCTGGCTCCCGCAGCCACCGCATCCGGGACGGAAGGTTCGTCCGCGGCGCCGCCCACGGCCGCCGGAGCCGCGGTGGCCGGGACCGCCGTAGCCGCAGAGGCCGAAGCCGGCGGCACCGGCGAGACGTACGTCATCGGCACGGACACCACCTTCGCACCGTTCGAGTTCCGGGACGGCGGCGAGCTCGTCGGCATCGACATCGACCTGGTCAAGGCCATCGCCGAGGATCAGGGCTTCGAGGTGGAGTTTCGCTCCCTCGGCTTCAACGCCGCCCTGCAGGCCCTCTCCTCCGACCAGGTGGACGGCGTGATCGCCGGCATGGGCATCACCGAGGAACGCCAGGAGATCTACGACTTCTCCGACCCCTACTTCACCGCCGAACTGCAGTTGGCCGTCAACGGCACCAACGAGGAGGTGCAGGGCTGGGAGGACCTCGAGGGCGAGACCGTGGCCGTGAAGACCGGCTCCCAGTCCGAGGAGTACGCCAAGTCCGTCCAGGACGAATACGGCTTCGAGATCACCGCCCTGGACCAGACCACCACCATGGTCGAATCCGTCAAGGCCGGCTCCGCCACCGCCCTGATGGACGACTACCCCGTGCTGGCCTACGGCATCACGCAGGGCTCCGGGCTGAAGACCGTCACCGATCCGGTTCCCGTGGGCGACTACGGCTTCGCCGTGAACAAGGGCCAGAACGCTGAGCTGCTGCAGATGTTCAACACCGGCCTGGCCGAGCTGAAGGAGAGCGGCGAGTACCAGGAGATCCTGGACACCTACCTCGCCGAGGACGCGGAGACCGGTCCGGACGCCTCCTCCTTCTGGGGGCTGATCACCACCACGTTCCCCGCCCTGATGGTCGGCCTCGGCAACACCCTGCTGGTCACCGGCATCTCCTTCGCCCTGGCCATGGCCCTGGGCCTGATGTTCGGCTTCCTCAAGGTCTCCACCAACCCCGTGCTGCGGGGCATCGCCACCGTCTTCGTCAGCGTCTTCCGTGGCACCCCGATCCTCGTCTGGGCGTTCTTCTTCTACTTCGGCCTGCCGCAGCTGATCGGCACCGAGGTGGACATCTGGGTGGCCGGCGTGCTGACCCTGACGCTGAACGGCGCGGCCTACATCGCGGAGATCGTCCGCGGCGCCGTCCAGTCCGTGGACCCCGGCCAGATGGAGGCCTCCCGTTCCCTGGGCCTGGGCTACGGCAAGTCCATGCAGCGTGTGGTGCTGCCGCAGGCCTTCAAGATCATGACGCCCTCGCTGATCAACCAGCTGGTCATCATGCTCAAGGACTCCTCCCTGCTGCTGGCCATCGGCTTCGGCGAGCTCCTCTACCAGGCGCAGCAGATCTACGCGGCGAACTTCCGCGTCACCGAGGTGTTGCTGATCGTCGGCATCATCTACTTCGTGGCCATCACCCTGCTGACGCAGCTGGCCAACTTCGTGGATAGGAAGGTCAACAAATGAGCACCCCGGCACCCGAGTCCCCGACCCCCGGCGCTCCGGATTCCCCGGCTGGCGCCGCGCCCGCTGACGTCACGCCTGCCAGCACGCCCGCTGCCACGCCGGTGGCGGGCGGCCGCACCATCGGCGAGCGCGTCATGGTGGACGTGACGGACCTGCACAAGTCCTTCGGGGACAACCATGTCCTCACGGGCATCACCGGTCAGATCCGTGAGCGTCAGGTGGTGTGCGTGATCGGCCCCTCCGGTTCCGGCAAGTCCACCTTCCTGCGCTGCCTGAACCGGCTCGAGGAGGCGACCAGCGGCACCGTGCAGGTCGGTGACTACGACCTGACGGACCCGAAGGTGGACATCAACCAGGTCCGCCGGCACATCGGCATGGTGTTCCAGCAGTTCAACCTGTTCCCGCACATGACCGTGGCCGAGAACATCATGCTGGCCCCCGTCGAGCTCGGGAACCTGTCCAAGGCGGAAGCCCGGAAGCGCGCCGAGGAACTGTTGAACCGCGTGGGTCTGGCGGACAAGGCTCAGGCCCGGCCGGCGTCGTTGTCCGGCGGTCAGAAGCAGCGCGTGGCGATCGCCCGCGCGCTGGCGATGAGCCCGAAGATCATGCTGTTCGACGAGGCCACCTCCGCCCTGGACCCCGAGATGGTGGGCGAGGTGCTGCAGGTCATCCGGGACCTGGCCGATGAGGGCATGACCATGGTGCTCGTGACGCACGAGATGGGCTTCGCCCGCGAGGTCGCCGACCGGGTGCTGTTCATGGACGGCGGGACGATCGTGGAGGCCGGCACCCCGTCCGAGATCTTCGACCACCCCCAGCAGCCGCGACTGCAGGAGTTCCTCTCCAAGGTCCTCTGACGGCTGACCGAACACCACGCTTTGCGGGCAGAAATCAGTACTGATTTCTGCCCGCAAAGCGTTAAGCGCGGGTGAGGAGAGGAGGCCGGCCCGGCGTAGGCTCGTCGATGTGTCCAGCACTGACGCCCTCCCTGCCCGCCCCGCGCTCCCGGCATCCAGCACGCCCACCGGCCCCTACCGGCGGATGCCCCTGCAGCCGGCCGGCTCCGTGCCGGTGGACTTCACCAGCGTGGGCATCGCCGAGTCCCTGGACACCGCCACCCGCTGGCCGGACCACTCCCACACGGTGCATGAACTGCTCTGGAACGACGCCGGCCCCTCCACCCTGCGCGCCGGCCCGCGGACCTGGACGGTCACCCCGGCGATCGGGCTCTGGATGCCGGCCGGGACGGTGCACTCCGCGCAGGCCCCGGCGGGCACGGTGTACCGGGCCACGTACTTCTCCCTCGACGTCGCCCGGGAGGCCGCCCGGCCCCTGCCCGCCGAGCCGGTTTCCCTGCGCGTCACCGGGCTGCTGCGGGAACTGCTGCTGCGGCTCGGCGAGGAGGGCCTGAACGAGCACTCACGCCGCCTGACCGAGACCATGGTGCTGGACGTGCTGACCCCGGCCCCGCACCAGTTCCTCGTCCACGAGCCCACCGCCGGACTCCTGCAGCCGATCGTGGCGGCCGTCCTGGCCGACCCGGCCGATGCCCGGACCCTGGGCGACTGGTCGCGGCAGCTCGGGGTCAGCGAGCGCACCATCACGCGGGCGTTCCGGGCGGAGACCGGGTTGGGTTTCGCCCGCTGGGTCGGATCGGTGCGGGTCCAGCGGGCCACCACCCTGCTGGCCGACGGTGAACCCCTCGAGGACATCGCCGAGGCCATGGGCTACCGCAGCGCCAGCGCGTTCGGGGCGGCGTTCCGCAAGCTGACGGGGACCACGCCGAGTTCGCTCCGCTGATCCACGAAGACTCGTCACTCATCGGTCATCTCGTCGTCAGTTTCAGCGACGAATTGTCCGTTCAGTGACGACGTGCTCGGTGATGGCAGGTCGTTCCGCCGCGCGGGTGTCCACGACGGACATCTTCACTGTCCGAAATGCGACAGGACGCTGCGGTTCATCGCGATTGCTCATTAGCGCACACCTGTCTACATTATTTAGGCAAGCCTTACCTGATTGAAGCCCAACCATGGAGCCACGTCAGTCAGGCCATCCTGCATCCCCAGTGTCATTAGAGTGGAGTCATCATCGTGCGCACCTCCCGCCCCTTCGCCTTCTCGGTCGCCGCCGTCGGCCTCGTCCTCGCCCTGTCCGCCTGCGGGTCCGGCACCGCCGACCCCGCTGCGGACTCCGGGGCTCCGGCCGGTTCCGCCGAGGCCGCCGACTCCGGCCAGCAGTTCCCGATCGAGGTGGAGCACGCCTTCGGCACCACCACCATCGAGTCCAAGCCCGAGCGGGTCGCCACCGTCAACTGGGCCAACCACGAGGTGCCGCTGGCCCTCGGCGTGGTCCCCGTCGGCATGGCCGCCGCCAACTTCGGTGACGACGACGGCAACGGCGTGCTGCCCTGGGTCGAGGACGAGCTCGCCGAGCTCGGCGCCGAGACCCCGGTGCTCTTCGACGAGACGGACAGCATCGACTTCGAGGCCGTGGCGGACACCGATCCGGATGTCATCCTGGCGGCCTACTCCGGCCTGACGCAGCAGGACTATGACACCCTGTCCGAGATCGCCCCCGTGGTCGCCTTCCCGGAGACCGCCTGGGGCACCGACTGGCGGGACATGATCCGGCTGAACTCGCAGGGCATGGGGATGGAGGCCGAGGGGGACGCGCTGATCGAGGACCTCGAGGGTCAGATCGCCGAGACCGCCGCCGAGCACCCCGAACTCGAGGGCACCTCCGCCATGTTCCTCACCCACGTGGACACCGCCGATCTGTCCACGGTGAACTTCTACACCGGCCATGACACGCGGACCATGTTCTTCGAGGACCTCGGCATGACCGTGGCCAAGTCCGTCCAGCAGGTCACCGACGAGACCGACCAGTTCTCCGGCACCGTCTCCGCCGAGCAGGTGGACCAGTTCGACGACGTCGAGGTGATCGTGACCTACGGCGACCAGTCCCTGGTGGACACCCTCGAGGCGGATCCGCTGCTGTCCCAGATGCCAGCCGTCGAGAACGGCGCCATCGTGGCCCTGGACGGCACCGGCCCGCTCGGCACCGCCGCCAACCCGACGCCGCTGGCCCTGCCCTACGTCCTCGAGGACTACGCAGACCTGCTGGCCGAGGCCGCCGCCGCGTCCGAGTGATCGTGCCCGAGTGACCCTCACCGCCACCTCCGCCACCTCCGCACCCGCCGCACCCGCCGGCCTGGCCCCTGCCCTGCGCAGGGGGCAGCGGCACCGCCTGGCCTGGCTCGGGGCCGGGCTCGTGGTGCTGGCCCTGCTCTGCGCGGCCTCCGTCGCCATCGGCTCCCGCACCGTGGGCCTGCCCGCCATCGTCGAGGCGCTGGGCTCGCTCGGCGAGCCGGTCGAGGGACTGGACCAGGCCGCCGTCGTGAAGCGCATCCCGCGCACCGTGCTGGCCCTGGCGGTGGGCGCCGCGCTGGGCGTGGCCGGAGCCGTGATGCAGGGCGTGACCCGGAACCCGCTGGCCGATCCGGGCATCCTCGGGATCAACATGGGCGCCTCGCTGGCCGTGGTGGTCGGCATGGCCTGGTTCGGGATGTTCGCGGCGCACCAGATGATCTGGATGGCCATCCTCGGCGCCGCGGTGACCGCCGTGCTGGTCTACGCCATCGCCTCGGCGGGCCGCAGCGGGGCCTCCCCCCTCAAGCTGGCCCTCGCCGGGGCGGCCCTGACCGCGGTGGCGACCTCCTTCATCACCGCCGTGGCCCTGCCCCGCGGGGACATCTCCGCGAACATCCGCTCCTGGCAGATCGGCGGGGTCGGCGGGGCCGCCTGGGACGCGATCGCGCTCGTCGCCCCGTTCCTGGGAGTCGGACTGGTGCTGGCCCTGGTGAGCGCCCGCAGCCTGAACTCCCTGGCCCTGGGCGACGACCTCGCCGCCGGCCTGGGCGAACGCGTCATGCTCGCCCGCGGGCTGGCCGCCCTGTCCTCCGTGCTGCTGGCCGGCGCCGCCACCGCCGTGGCCGGACCCATCGGCTTCGTCGGCCTCGTGGTCCCGCACGCCTGCCGCCTGCTGGCCGGGCCGGACCACCGCTGGCTCCTGCCGTACTCCGCCGTGGCCGGCGCAGGGCTGCTGCTGGCCTCGGACGTCCTCGGCCGCATCATCGCCCGCCCCTCCGAGATCGACGTCGGCATCCTCACCGCCCTGATCGGCGCCCCGTTCTTCATCCACATCGTCCGCCAGCGGAAGGTCCGCGAACTGTGATGGCCCCTTCCACGCGCTCCGCTCCCGCTCCGGCCCACGACGCCGTCCGCGCGTCCCCCGGGGCCAGCTCGCCCGCCGCTCGCGGCACCGTTCCCGGCGCCCGTCCCACCGGTTCTTCCTCCGGTTCTCCCACCGGCACCCGTGCGAAGGTGACGGGCGCACGGCAGGGGCGGCGCCGGCGTCGAGCGCTGGTGATCGGCATCCTGACCGTGCTTGTGGTGGCGGTCTTCGCCGCGTCCCTGATGGTCGGGCGGACCTTCTACGGCCCCGCCGAGGTGCTCGGCGTGGTGTTTGGGCAGGACGTGGACGGGGCCACGTTCACCGTGGGCACGCTGCGGCTGCCACGCGCGGTGCTCGCCGTGGTGGCCGGCGCCTGCTTCGGGCTCGGCGGCGTGACGTTCCAGACCATGCTGCGCAACCCGCTGGCCAGCCCGGACATCATCGGCATCTCCTCGGGCGCCTCCGCCGCGGCGGCGTTCGCGATCATCGTGCTCGGGATCGACGGCCCGGCCCGCTCCGCGTTCGCCATCGCGGCCGGCCTGGGCGTGGCCCTGCTGATCTACCTGCTCTCCTCGAAGGGCGGGGTGGCCGGTACCCGGCTGATCCTGGTGGGCATCGGGATCGCGGCGATCCTCACCTCCCTCACCAACTACCTGCTCTCCCGCGCCGGTTCCTGGGACTTGCAGGAGGCGCTGCGGTGGCTGACGGGCTCGCTCAACGGGGTGGGATGGGAGCAGGTGCTGCCCACGCTGGTGGCCCTGCTGGTCCTCGCCCCCGTGCTGCTGGGCCAGTCCGCGAACCTGGAGTCCCTCACCCTGGGCGATGACACCGCGGCCGGGCTCGGCGTCCGGGTCAACCGCACGCGGTTGGTGGCGGTGATCGCCGCCGTGGGCCTCGTGGCCTTCGCGACGGCGGCCTGCGGTCCCATCGCGTTCGTCGCCTTCCTGTCCGGTCCCATCGCGGCCCGGCTGCTCGGCCCGAATGGCTCCCTGCTGGTGCCCTCCGCCCTGGTGGGGGCCCTGCTGGTGCTCGTGGCCGACCTGGTGGGCCAGTACGCCATCGGCACCCGCTACCCCGTGGGCGTGGTGACCGGCGTGCTCGGGGCGCCCTTCCTGCTGTACCTGATCGTCCGCCAACACCGCACCGGAGCCACCTCATGACGTCCCACCTGAACCTCACGGCGAGCCCTCGCACCCCCTACACTCCCAGCGTTTTGCGGGCAGAAATTGGTACTAATTTCCGCCCGCAAAGCGAGAGTGCGGGGCGGCACGAACCGGAAGCAGGGCGGCACGAACTCCGGGCCGAGGGGTTGGCCGTCGGCTACGGCGAGCAGCACGTGCTCTCCGGCCTCGACCTGGAGATCGAGCCGGGCACCGTGACCTCGATCGTGGGGGCCAACGCCTCCGGCAAGTCCACCCTGCTGCGGACCCTGTCCCGGCTGCTCTCCCCCGCCGGCGGCCGGGTGCTGCTCGACGGCCGCTCGGTCCACTCGATGCCCTCGAAGGAACTGGCCCGGGTGCTCGGCCTGCTGCCCCAGTCCCCGGTCTCCCCGGACGGGATCACCGTGGCGGACCTGGTGGGCCGCGGCCGGCACCCGCACCAGCGGATGTTCCGCGCCTGGAGTGCCTCTGACGACGCCGCCGTGGCCCACGCCCTCGACGCCACCGCCACCGCGGACCTGGCCGACCGACCCGTGGACGAGCTCTCCGGCGGCCAGCGCCAGCGGGTGTGGATCGCCATGGTGCTGGCGCAGCAGACGGATCTGCTCCTGCTCGACGAGCCCACCACCTTCCTCGACGTCAGCCACCAGATCGAGGTGCTGGACCTGCTCGCGGACCTCAACCGGGACCGCGGCACCACCATCGTCATGGTGCTGCACGACCTCAACCTCGCCGCCCGTTACTCCGACCGGCTCGTGGCGCTGGCGGGCGGCAGTGTCTACGCCGCCGGGCCGGCCTCCACGGTCCTCACCGAGCAGTGCGTGCAGGATGTGTTCGGGCTGCGCAGCCGGATCATCGACGACCCGGTGTCCGGCGGCCCCCTGGTGGTCCCGGTGGGCCGGCACCACCTTGCTGTCGACTGACGGGGCCTGATCAGGCTCAAAGGACCTGACACGGGGTACCGTGGACTGTTGCCCGTCCGGCAGCTGTTGCTATCCCCAGTTTGCTACCCCAGCTTGCTGTCCCCAGCCGAAAAGTCCTCATGTCCCTGCCCCGGCCCCACGCGCACCCCCGTGCCCGTCCGCCCTCCCGCCCCCGCGCCCAGTGGGTGGACACCGCCAAGGGGATCTCGATCCTGCTGGTCGTCCTGCTGCACACCAGCCTCTGGCTGCGCCAGGCGGACATGGACCGGATCCCCGCGTTCAGCGCCCTCAACACCGCATTCGAGGACCTGCGCATGCCGCTCTTCTTCGCCATGTCCGGGTTGTTCGCCGCGAAATGGCTGGCCGCGGGCTGGGGCGACTTCCTCCGCACCAAGGCCTCACTGCTGGTCTGGGTGTTCCTGCTGTGGCAGATCCCCGTGATCGCCTACCGGATCATCGGCGGATCCCTGCTGCCGGGCATGGTGCACACGGACCTCGGGACGCAGCTGGAGACCTGGGCGTGGTCACCGCTGCGGGCCAACGCCGAACTGTGGTTCCTGTGGGCCCTGGTGCTGTTCCTCCTCGCCGGACGCCTGCTGCAGCGAGTCCCCACCGGGTGGGTGATCGGCTCGGCGGCGGTCCTGTCCGTGGTGTGGTCCGGCCTGGTCTGGCCGGGTTCCACCGGGCTGGAGGGCGGCGAACTGCGGCACCTGGTGGGCACCGGCCTGTTCCAGGCCCCGGCCTATTTCCTCTTCTTCATCGCCGCCGCGCGCGGCAGCTCCTGGGTGCGCGACGGCGTCGCCCGGGTCCCCCAGACCGTGTGGGCTGCCGTCGCGGTCGGCTGGCTCGTGGCCTTCGCCTGGCTCGGGCTGCTTGAGGACCAGCGGGACCAGCCGGGCGTGGTGTTCCTGGGCCAGGTCTGCGGCGTACTCGGCGGGATCGCCCTCGCGGTGTCCCTGCAGCGGATTCGCCCGGCGGCCCGCGCGCTGGCGTTCCTGGGCCGGCACACACTGGAGGTGTATCTCTCCCACACCACGATCGTGGTGGCCCTGACCTGCCTGCTCTACCTGGCCGGGTCACCCCTGCTCGCGGCACCGTGGGCGGCGTGGACGGTGGTGGCCGTGGCCCTCACCGCGATCGGCCTGGGCCTGCTGTTGGGCCGGGCTGCCCGGGGCACCTGGCTGCTGGAGACACCGGCGTTCCTGCGGCGGCTGCCGGGCTCGCTGCGCCGAGCCTCTCGCTCCCCGGCCACGTCAACCTCGTTGTATTCCCCGGTTGCATCGGCATCCGGCGTGTCCACTCCCTCGGACCCCCAGGACTCGGCGGTGACGATAGTACGTCGGTAGTACGGCCGTCACCGCCACCGGTGGTTCACGTCCGGAGTGCTCGCTACAGTGGGCGGCACGTGATCGACGACAGGAGACGACCATGACTCCAGCACCCGAAACGAACACCGACCGCTTCCCGGAGCACATTCCCGCCCAGCAACAGCAGCCACCGGGCGTGCAGTCGCAGATGACTCCTCTGCCGGACTGCGGGGAGACCAGCTACCGGGGTTCCGGCAAGCTGGAGGGCAGGGCCGCCATCATCACCGGCGGGGACAGCGGGATCGGCCGCGCCGTGGCCATCGCCTTCGCCCGGGAGGGGGCGGACGTGTTAATCGCCTACCTCAATGAGGACGAGGATGCGCAGGACACCGCCCGGTATGTCGAGGAAGCCGGACGCCGCGCCGTGCTGGTCCCCGGCGACCTCTCGGATCCGGCCCACTGCCGCAGTGTGGTGCAGCGGGCCATCGACGAGTTCGGCCGGCTGGACGTGCTGGTGGCCAACGCCGCGTTCCAGATGAGCCACGAGAACCTCGAGGACATCTCGGACGAGGAGTTCGACCACACGTTCCGGCTCAACGTGGGCCACTACTTCTACCTGGCCAAGGCCGCGCTTCCGCACCTGAAGCCCGGGGCCTCCATCATCGGCACCTCCTCGGTGAACGCGGACTCCCCCAGCCCGACCCTCGCGCCCTACGCGGCGACCAAGTCGGCCATCGCCAACTTCTCCGCCTCCCTGGCGCAGCTGCTCGGCCCGAAGGGCATCCGCGTGAACTCGGTGGCGCCCGGCCCGATCTGGACCCCGCTGATCCCGTCCACCCTGCCGGAGGAACAGGTGGAGGACTTCGGCCAGCAGGTGCCGCTCGGCCGCACGGGCCAGCCGGCCGAGCTCGCCCCTGTCTACGTGATGCTGGCCAGCGACGACGGCAGCTACGTCTCCGGGGCGCGGGTGGCCGTCACGGGCGGCTCGCCGATGCTGTGAGTGGGGATGCCGTGAGCGGGGATGCCGTGAGCGGGCGCATGAATCTCGAGGACCGCCGCGACGGCTATGTCGACCTGCGCTCCTATGCCGCGATCGGCAACGGCCGGACCGTGGCCCTGGTGGCGCATGACGGTTCCGTGGACTGGTTCCCCGTGCCGGATCTGGACTCCGCCCCGGTCTTCGCCCGGCTGCTGGACGCGGACCATGGCGGCTGCATCGAGCTGCACCCGGACCGTGAGGCCCTCTCCGCCGCAGGCGTGGACGTCACCACGGATCTCGGAGTCCACCGACAGTACGTCCCGGGTACCAACGTGCTCAGCACGACCTACCGCACCCCGGTGGGCGCCGTGCGGGTCACCGATTCCGTGAACATGGGCTCCACCGGCGCCCTGCCCTGGACGGAGCTCGCACGCTGCGTGGAGGGCCTCGACGGCCAGGTGCCGATGCGGTGGCGCGTGGTCCCGGGGACCATGCTGAACACCGCCTCCCCGTGGGTGCAGCAGACGGACCAGGGTCCGGTGATCCGCGTCGGCGAGGTCTCCCTCGCCGTGCGCGGCGAGGACATCGGAGCGCACGACGCCGGCCCGCAGGCCATCTCCGGCCGGTTCACCTCCGGCGAGGGGACCGAGCACCTGCTGGCCGTCGTCGGGACCGCGGCGGAGCCGCTGCGGCTGCCACAGACCCACGCGATCCGGCGCAACGTGGACCTGAGCGTGGACCTGTGGCGGCGCTGGACCGACCTGCTGGAGTACGACGGGCCCTACGAGGACGAGGTGCGCCGCAGCGCGCTGGTGCTGAAGCTGCTCGGGCACAGCCCGTCCGGGTCGATCGCGGCGGCCGCCACCACCTCCCTGCCGGAGAACCGCGAGGGCACCAAGAACTACGACTACCGCTTCGCTTGGATCCGTGATGCGACCTACACGCTGCACGCGCTCCTGCGGCTGGACGAGCAGGAGGACGTGCACGCCGCCGTGTCCTGGCTGCTGCGGCTGGCGCGGGAGCAGCAGCCCCGGCTGCACGTGCTGAACCGGCTCAACGGGCACGTCCCGGAGGCGGGCACCACGGAACTGGAGGTACCCGGCTGGCGCGGCATCGGCCCCGTGGTGTCCGGCAATGACGCCGCCGACCAGTTGCAGCTCGGCGTCTACGGGGACATCTTCGACATGGCGACCCTGTACGTGGACGGCGGCAACGTGCTGGACGCCGATACGGCCCGGATGCTGTCCGGGCTGGCGGATGCCGTGTGCGATCTCTGGATCCGGCCCGATGCCGGCATGTGGGAACTGCCCGAGCACCGGCACTACACCAGCTCGAAGATGGGCTGCTGGGTCGCGCTGGACCGGGCCATCGCCCTCGCCGAGCGCGGCCACCTGCCCGGGACTGACGACCGGTGGCGGGACGAACGCGACCGGATCCGGGCCTGGATCGAGGAGTACGGCTGGTCCGAGGAGCGCGGCGCCTACGTCTGGTACCGCGGGAGCGAGGAACTGGATGCCTCCGTGCTGTTGCACACGATCAGCGGGTTCGACACCGGTCCCCGGATGTCCTCCACCATCGATGCCCTGCGCGAGGAGCTGGGCCGCGGTCCGCTGCTGTTCCGGTACAGCGGGATGGACGCGGAGGAGGGGACCTTCACGGCGTGCGGCTTCTGGTGCGCGGCGGCCCTCGCCCTGGTCGGCCGGCGTGCCGAGGCCCGGGAGCAGATGGACGCGATGCTGGCCCTGGCCAACGACGTCGGCCTGTACACCGAGATGATCGACCCGGCGGACGATTCGTTCCTGGGCAACATGCCGCAGGCCTTGAGCCATCTGGCCCTGCTGGTGGCCGCCCTGACCCTGAACGGGCAGTGAAGGAACGGGCGGCAGCCCTGGCGCTCATTGCACAATACGGCATGATTCCGTAGATTAATTAGGTGTGCCTTACCTATTGTCGTCAGGCACGCGGAGGCACCCGCCTCGATCCCTACGGAAAGCAGACCATGACCGCGACCGCGACGCAGACGTATCCCTCGACCCGTGCCTACCAGACCCGGGTGGCGCGGATCAGCCGGCTCGGCGAGCGCTTCGTCCGGTTCACCTTCGCCGACGACGACCTGCAGTACTTCGGCACCGGCGGCCTCGATCAGCGCATCAAGCTCATGCTGCCCCGCGCGGACGGCACCCTGCCGGACGTGGGACTGTTCGCCGACCCCGCCCCCGCGATGATGGAGTGGTACACCCGCTGGCGTGAGCTGCCGGAGGCCGAACGCAACGCGATGCGCACCTACACCGTGCGCGCGGTCCGCCCGGAGGTCCGCGAGATCGACGTGGACTTCGTGCTGCACGGCACCGCGGGGCCAGCGTCCGCATGGGCGCTGGGGGCCGCCGTCGGGGACGAGATGGTGATCCTCGGACCGGACGAGCGCTCCGAGACGCGCGGCCGTGGCCGCAGCGGGGGCATCGAGTGGGAGCCAGGCTCGGCCCGCACGGTGCTGTTGGTGGGCGACGAGACCGCCGCCCCCGCGATCTGCGCCATCCTGGAAACCCTCGACGAGAGCTTCGGCGGGCACGTGTTCATCGAGGTGCCGGACGCCGGGGACATCCTGCCCGTCGCCACACCCCCGGGGGTGCAATTGAACTGGCTGGCCCGTGGTGATCGTCCGCACGGCGAGGCCCTGACCGAGGCCGTGCAGGCCTGGGGCCGCGAGTTTGGCGCGGAGGTGGCCGGTGCTGGTGCCGCTGGGACCGGAACTGACAGTGCTACTGGCGCAGCCGGCGTCGTGGGCGAGACTGATGCAGAGGCAGCCGATGCGGAGGCGACCCTGTGGGAGGTTCCCCCGGAAACCCCGCATGGCCATTGGTACGCCTGGCTGGCGGGCGAGGCCGGCACCATCACCGGGCTGCGCCGCCACCTGGTCAAGGGCCTGGGCATCGACCGGAAGTGCGTCTCCTTCATGGGGTACTGGAAGATCGGCCGCGCCGAGGGCTCCTGACACCCCTCGCTTTCAGTCGCCGAACCAGGCGCGGGAGAGTTCGGCGTAGTGCCCGCCGGCCGCCCGCAACTCCTCGTGGGTCCCGGATTCTACGATCCGCCCGGCTGACATCACCAGTATCCGGTCCGCGGCCACGGCCTGACTGAGCCGATGCGCCACCACCAGCCCGCTGCGACCCTGCAGCACCCGGGCCGCCGCGACGTCCAACCGGCGGGCTCCGGCCGAGCTCGCCTCCGCCGTGGCCTCGTCCAGCACCACCAGCTGCGGGTCCGCGAGCGCCACCCGGGCCAGGGCGAGCATCTGCAACTGCATGGGATCCAGCCGGTAGCCGCCCTCCCCGACGTCGGTGTCCAGGCCCTGCGGCAGGTGCGCCACCCAGCCGGCCCCCACGGACTCCAATGCCGCTTCCAGGGCCGCGCGGTCGGCCTCCGGCCGGGCCACACGCAGGTTCTCCGCCACCGTGGTGGCGAAGCCGTGCACCTCCTGGGAGACCATGGTGATGTGTTCGCGCAGACTGCCCGGATCGGCCTCGACCAGCTCGACCCCGCCCAGTCGCGCCGTCCCGGACGTCGGCGCCACCAGTCCCGCCGCGATCTGCGCCAGCGTGGACTTGCCCGCGCCGGTGGTCCCGACGACGGCCACCACCTCCCCCGGCCCGATCCTCAGGTGGACGTCGTGCAGGGCGGGGGTGCCGTCGTCGTAGATGTGGGTGACGCCGGCCAGTTCCAGCGTGCCGCCGGGCAGCCGCGCGGTGCGCTCGGGCAGCGGGAGGGAGACGACGCCGGCCATCCGGGCCAGCGAGGCGCCTGCGGACTGAACCTGGTCGAACATGCCGACCAGCGCCCCGATCGGGTTGAACAGCCGGTGGAACAGCAGAGCCGCCGTGGTCACGGCCCCGGCGGTGATGTATCCGGCGGACACGAGCAGGAACCCGGCACCCAGGATGGCCCCGAGCACCACGGCCTCAGCCCGGTTGTTCCGGCTGAACGCGCGGGTGAGGAAGCCGAACACCCCGATGGAGAGGTCGCGGGCCTGGGCGGAGGCGGCGTGGATGCGCTCGAGTTCCGGGCCCTGGGCACCGTAGGCGCGCAGGGTCCGGGCACCGGTGATCCCGCCCAGCAACCGAGAGGCACGGGTGCCGAAGGCAGCCCGCTCCTCACGGTAGATCGGCCCGGACCGGGGCAGATACCAACGCAGGGTGGTCCAGTACATCGGGACGGCCAGCAGTCCCACGAGCCCCAGCCTCCAGTCGACCGCGACCAGGCCCGCGGCCGAGACCACCACCGTGAACAGCGACTGCACCACCAGCGGCACCACCGTGGTGGCCGCCTGACTGACCTCGCGGGCATCCTCCGCCACCCGGGACACCAGATCGCCGGTCTCGGTGCCGTCCAGCCGCGCCGAACCGATCCGCAGGGCCCGATCCATCACGGCCTCGCGCAGCCCCGCCACCGTGGGTTCGGCGGCACGAGCCAGCCAGGCCTGTCCCGCCCAGGCGCAGGCGGCGGCCACAAGGCCCGCTCCAGCCACGGCGGCCGCGGCCCACCACACGGCCGCGGCAGGGTCGTTTGCACTGGGGCCACCGGCAGCTCCGGCAGTACCTGCAGCCGTGGCAGCGTCAGCAGCAGCCGGTGCCTGGTCCATTCCTCCGGCCCCGCCGACTCCGGCGGCCAGCAGGACGTCCACGAGCCAGCCGATCATCCACGGTGCCACCAGGCCGGCGACGGCGGCCAGCAGGCCCGCGATCCCCACCAGCCACACGAACGCGCGGTGGCCCCCGGTATGCCGCCAGAGCAGCCGGAAAGACTCCGCCGGCCGGGCCAGAGGAAGGACCAACGGCAGGGCGGTGTCCACTCGCTGATCGCTCATCGGGACACCGCCGTCTGGTAGGCATCCGACGTCTCCAGCAGGGAGTGGTGCGTTCCAGTGGAGGTGGTACCGTCCCCGTGCACCTGCACCACGGTGTCCGCGACGGCCAGGAAGGCCGGCGATGAGGTCACCACCACGGTGGTGCGCGGGCCGGCGCGCGGGGCGGTGCGTGCGGTGGCGGATCCGGAACCGTTCTCAGCGCGACTCCCGGCGCCACCCCCGGAGCGCAGCGACTTCACGTCCTGGGCGATCTGGAACTCGGTGACGGCATCCACCGCACTGGTCGGTTCGTGCAGGACGAGCACCTCCGGATCGGCGTGCAGGGCGCGGGCCAGGGCCAGTCGCTGACGCTGGCCGCCGGAGAGGTTGCGGCCGCCCTCGTCCACCCGGTGCTCCAGTCCGTCCGCGAAATGGCCGATGATCTCGGTGACGCCCGCCGCCGCCAGCACCTCCGGATCGATCTCGAAGACCCTGCGGGCCGGGGCCTCGTGGATGGACTGGGCACGGTGCGCGGCCGGGTGTGAGCGACCCGGCCCCTCGTGGTGCAGGGTGATGTTCGAACGCACGGTGCCGGCGAACAGGTCCACCCGGTGCGGCGCCACCACCAGGTGGTCCGCCAGCCGTGGCACCAGGCGGCTGCGCGGATGGCCACCGATCAGCACCACTCCGGCCTGGTCCCCCAGGCCGTCCACGGCTTGGAGGATGGTCTCAGCCTGGGTCGGATCATCCACCACCAGCCCCAGGAACCGGCCTGGCGGCACCTCCAGGTCCAGCCGGGCTGACCGGTCCAGCCGGGGTGCCAGGTCCAGCCCAGGTGCCGGGTCCAGTTGGGGTGCACCACCGCGCCGGACACCTGCATCCAGCGGAACCGGACCGTCGCGCTCGGCCGGGGCGCCGGCGTCGTGCTCGGGAGGCGTGACCAGCGCCAGACCGGTGATGCGCAGTCCCGCCGTCTCCGGGACCTCGTCACCGGTGTCCTCGGCCGGGACCGCGGTGAGGAAGTCCGCGATCCGCCGGGCCGCGCCATGGGAGCGGGCGAACGCGCCGATCATGTCCGTGATGGTGCGCACCGGCTCCTGGAAGAACACCGCGACCCCGACCACCGAGACCAGCGTGCCGATCGCCAGATCCCCGGACAGCACGCTCTGGCCGGCCACCACCAGGACCAGCGCCAGTACCAGGGCGGTGCCGAGGGCGCCGATCGACTCCAAGCGTCCGCTGCGCTCGGCCGTCACGACGCCGGCCCGCCCGGCCCGCTGCGACGCCTCCCGGTAGTGCGCGCTCGCCCAGCGCTCACCGCCTCCGGCGCTGAGGACCCGCAGGCCGGCGAGTATGTCACCGGCCCTGCGACTGGCCAGGCCGATCGCCTCCTGCTGAGCGGTGGAGTGCCGCGAGATGGAGCGGGAGGCCAGGGCCACGAGCAGCAGGCTGAGCGGCACGCCCACCAGCACCACGAGGCCCACCCTCAGGTCCGTGACCAGCAGGTATACCGAGACCGCCACGAGCCCGATGATCGCGGAACCGCCCCCGGCGATCTGCCGGAACACCTGGGAGGTGACGTCCGCGTCCGCCGAGGACAGCGACAGGATCTCTCCAGCATTGGACCGGGCGGCGACAGCGCCGGAGGCGAGCGGCACCTCGGCGACCTCCACCCGCAGGGCGTGGGCCTCCTGATGCAGGGCGGTGTTGGCAAGCCGGGCTCCGAAGCGGTAACCCAGGGAGAGCACGGTGAACAGCGCCGCAATCCCGAGCAGTGACAGGAGCATGGCGCGCCCGTCCAGGGGGACGATGGCCACGTTCACGATGATCCCGATGGCGATCGGCACGAAGGCCTCGCACACCTGCCACAGCGTCATCAGGGCCAGGCTCCCCGCCACGCGGCCCCGACGACGGCGGATCGCGCGCCACAGCAACCGGCCGGCGGTGCTGGGTGGCTGCGGAGCTTGCGGACCAGACCGGGAATCCCGCGGAGCCCGCGCAGCCCGCGGAGTCTCTGCGCCCTGGAGAGCTTGCGGAGCCTGCGGATCAGGCGATGTCGGCATGCTCGGACTCCTCGGGGTGATGGCCAATCTGTCCATTGTCGTATGGAGTGGGCCCGGCGGT
This sequence comes from Citricoccus sp. NPDC079358, assembly GCF_040702545.1. Lineage (NCBI taxonomy): Bacteria > Bacillati > Actinomycetota > Actinomycetes > Micrococcales > Micrococcaceae > Citricoccus > Citricoccus sp. NPDC079358. The sequence continues at coordinate 180,762 of NZ_JBFBLI010000001.1, read as the reverse complement.
GACATCGCAGGGGCCAGCCGTCAGCCAGTGCGGGCCGGGGATCGCACCGACCGGCAGGACCGGGCCGGCGTCGGCGTTTCTACCGGCATTGATGCAGGTCACGTGCGTACGGTGGGGACACCGTCTCAAGTCGACCACCACCAGCGGTCTCCGTCCCCTCGCGTGCTTCCCCGGCAGTCCCCCGCGAGATGGCGAGCCGTCCTGAATGGAGCCTGACGTGACAGACCACATCACCGCACCAGTCCCCTCCCCTGCACCGGCGTTCGCCCCCGCACCCACCGCGGCAGTCGCATCTGTGCCCGTGGCCTCCCGACCGGCCCGCCTGTCCCGACGACGGCTGCTGCAGGGCACCGCCGCCCTGGGCGGCGTCATCGCCTTCGGGACCGCGATCTCCGCCTCCACCACCCCGGCATTCGCCGCCACGGTGAGCCGGCCGGACATCCTCTCCACGAACGACTGGGGTGCCTCAGCCGCCAAGGGGCCACTCCCGACCCTCACGCGTCGGCCGACGCACCTGGTCATCCACCACACCACGCACGTGAACTCGGACGACTTCTCCGATGCCGCCGCCATGGAGGTGGCCCGGCTGATCCAGCGGAACCACATGACCAACGGCTGGGCGGACACGGGCCAGCAGTTCACCATCGCCCGCGGCGGCCAGATGCTCGAGGGCCGGCACGGCTCGCTCGACGCCGTGGTGGACGGGACCCGCTTCATCGAGGGCGCGCACGCCTACGGTTTCAATGACCAGTCGGTGGGCATCGAGGTCGACGGGATGTACACGCACGACGTCCCCACGGACGCGCAGTGGAGCTCCCTCGTGCATCTCAGTGCCTTCATCTGCCAGCGCTACGGGTTGGACGTGGACCGGATCATCGCGCACCGGGACGTGCCCGGCGCCCAGACGCTGTGCTGCGGTGACGCCTTCTACGGCAAGCTGTCCGCCCTGCGTGGTGAGGTGGCCTCGGCGCTGGCCAACGGGGTCGACGGCGGCTCGGGACCGTCCGGCGACTACCCCACCGTGCGTCTGGGTGACGAAGGCGACGCCGTGCGCCGGGTTCAGGTCACCCTCGACGTCATCGGTCACGATCCCGGCGCCGCCGATGGCGTGTTCGGTCCCGCCACCGAGAAGGCCCTGCGCGAGTACCAGTCTTCGCTCGGCACCGGTGTGGACGGCATCGCCGGTCCGCGGACCTGGGGCGCCCTCGCGACGCACCACGCCGCGGGCTCGACCGTGAGCTCCGGGGACAGCGGCACCGAGGTCGAGTACCTGCAGCGGGGCCTGAAGGCCTCCAGCGGCGTTGACCTGGCCACCGACGGCCACTTCGGGGACCAGACCGAGGCCGCCGTCTCCGCCTACCAGAAGGCCCGCGGACTGGCCGTGGACGGCGTGGCCGGCGCCGAGACGTGGGCCGCCCTGAAGCACGGGCAGTAGCCCGGCGGTCGTCTCTGGGGCAAGACAAAACCCCGTGGTCCCGGTTCCACGAAGGGAACGGGACCACGGGGTTCCGTGGGTCGACGCGCGCCGGGTGACCGGCCGGCGTCGTGCGCGGGATTGCTCCTGCGCTACTGCGTGCTGGGCGAGACCGCCGAAGTGGTCCCGCCCAGCAGGGGCAGCGTGAAGATCAGCGCTTCGAGAACTGCGAGGCCTTGCGGGCCTTCTTGAGGCCGGCCTTCTTGCGCTCGACGACGCGGGCGTCGCGGGTCAGGAATCCGGCCTTCTTGAGAGCGGCGCGGTTGTTCTCGCGGTCGATCTCGTTCAGGGCACGGGCGACACCGAGGCGCACGGCACCGGACTGACCCGAGGGGCCGCCGCCGGTGATGCGGACGATGACGTCATAGGCGCCCTCCAGCTCGAGGAGCTTGAACGGGTCGTTGACTTCCTGCTGGTGCAGCTTGTTCGGGAAGTAGTTCTCGAGGCTGCGGCCGTTGATGGTCCAGGCGCCGGAGCCCGGGACCAGACGCACGCGAGCGATGGCCTGCTTGCGGCGACCCACGGCGCCGCCGCCGACGGTCAGCGCGGGGCGCTCAGCGACAGCAACAGCCTCGGGGGCATTGGTGGACTCGGAGGTGTAGCTGGTCAGCTCCACTTCCTCGGTGGACTCATTCTCGTTGAGAGTCATGGTTCTCCTTGAAAGATTGTGGTGGTGCTGACCCGTTACTGGGCGACCTGGCCGATTTCGTATGTCTTGGGCTGCTGGGCGGTGTGGGGGTGCTCGGCACCGCGGTACACCTTGAGCTTGTGCAGCTGCTCAGCGGCCAGGGAGTTCTTCGGGAGCATGCCGCGGACGGCCTTCTCCACGGCGCGCACCGGGTTCTTCTCCAGCAGCTCCGCGTAGGAGACAGAGGAGAGACCACCCGGGAAACCGGAGTGTCGGTAGGCGCGCTTCTTCTCGAGCTTGGCGCCGGTCAGGGCCACCTTCTCGGCATTGATGATGATGACGAAATCGCCCATGTCCATGTGGGGGGCGAAGGTCGGCTTGTGCTTTCCGCGCAGCAGTGTTGCGGTCTGGCTGGCAAGACGACCCAGCACGACATCAGTGGCGTCAATGACGTGCCACTGGCGGTCGGCATCGCCGGGCTTCGGGGTGTACGTACGCACGTTGTTTGCCTTCGTGTTCGGTGTCGGTTACAGATTTCCGGCCCGCGGCGGTGAGTCCGTGGGCCAGTCACTGAGTTCATCGGTGCGCAGCCGGTACGCCAGGTGAGGACTGGAGTGAGGCCGGGTCCGAAAGCTTCCCGGCGGCGCCCTGGGCTATCGCGACCATGCAACCAGGCCACCCGAGGGTACAGCGAATCCGGGAAAGGACACGCACAACGAAGGTCAATACTACCGTGTCCGCGCAGCAGGGGCAAAGCAGCTGGAATTCAGGGGAAACGGCGCACGAAGGGAGGCCGGCGGACGGGCGGCGGGACGGGACGGGACGGGACGGGATGAGCTCAACTTCGACTCGACCTCGACGTCGACGTCGATCTCCACCTCCACGTCGACCTCGCCCTCCGCGTCGACCTCCACGTTAACCTCGACCTCCACGTCGACCTCGCCCTCGCCCTCGCCCTCGACCTCACCCTCGACCTCGACCTCACCCTCGACGTACTACTCCACAGATGACTGATCACGGCGTGTCATCCACAGATTTTGAGAAAGCCTTTCCGGCGCCTGTCGGATGTGATCGAATGGACGTATTCGAACACATGTTCCCATACTGCCAACGGAAAACCGGCACGAAACAGCGGAAGGCACCCGCCCGCGTCCAACCATTGGCCTACGAGGAAGGGGAAGGAGGCGGCATGACCGAGGAACACGAGTACTCACACGAAGACGAGCGAACCCACGGACTCGAACATCGGGGCGAGGACGGAGGCGCGTTCAGGGCCGACGATGAGCAAAGCTCTACGCCCCACCCTGCCGCTGCCCTGCACGAACTTCCTCTCGGCCAGCTGACGGCCTTGTTGCAAGAGACCACTCGAGCCATGGTGCATCGGCTATCCGGCCCCGAGGCCTTCAGTGAACTGGCGTCCATGGCCTCACCCGACGCCACCGGCGGCAGAGACTGGGGAGCCATGCTGTCCCCCGCTCCAGCTGAGCAGGATTCAGACGACGCAGCGGAGCCGGACTTCTCATCTGCCACTGTCGCCACCCATTCCTCTGTACCTGTCCCTGTCCCAGCCACTGTCTCCGCCACTGACCAGACCGGGCAGCCCCCCGCTCAACCAGTCACCGTCACCCTTCCGCTGCTGCACCAGGTCCTGGAGACGGTCGGGCGCTCCGTCGCGGCGGCCCAGATGACCTTGACAGGTCACACGGTGGACGCCTTCGACAATCCGCCAGAGCGTCGCCGGCTCCTGGGACTCCCTGAAGGGAAGACCGCATTCCGCGATGCAACCGACTACCTCAAGCTCGCCCTGCGCATCGACGGCACCGAAGCTCGGCGGCGGACGCGCTGGGCGGCCACCCTGCGTCCGACCCGCACGCTGTCTGGCGAGTCGTTGGCTCCCGCCCTCCCTCGGCTGTCCGCCGTCGTCCATGAGGGGAAAGTGGACCGTGCGGCCGTGGACATCATCACCACGGCCTTGGACAACGTCCGGCAGATGGCTCGTCGCGTGGGGGCCGACCCGCAGGCTGTCTCCGAACTCGTCGAGGACGGCGAGGATCGCCTGGTGACGCAAGCCGAATCCGTGGACCCGGGCACACTGCGCAAAGTCGCGGCCCACTGGCTGAAATGGGCCGAAGCGGCCGTGGATCCCGATGGCTCCGAGCCGAACGACGCCACGCTGCCCCAGTTACAGGGCCTGATCCGCAAGGGTGAACGCAATGGCCTGCATCAGTGGCTGCTCGCCGTCAACGATGAACAGAACGAGTACCTGCTGACAGTGGCGAACGCCGCGACCAATCCACGTGCGTCCTACCGCGGCCAGTCACTAGATGTATCCGGCTATGAGGGTGGCGACGGCGACGTCGCTGGGAGCGACAGTGTGAATCCGCTGTTGACGGCGGAGGTCCATTCCGAGCAGGACGGTTCCTTGACGGCGGTCACGGCGATCGATCCACGCTCAACCCAGCAGAAGCAACTCGATGGGCTGATGGCGTGCATCGCCGGCGGTCTGGCCATGATCGAAACGGACCAACTTCCCTCGACGGGTGGCACTCGTCCCCAGGTCTCAGTCCTGATCGACTTCCACACGTTGCTGGGCGACCTGGAGAAGACCGGCGCGGTCACCGCTGACGATCTCCTGCAGTTCGAGTCTTCGGCAACCTTCACCGGGCCGATCCACCCCACCACGATCCGCACCATGGCCTGTGATGCGGATATCGTGCCGGTGGTGCTCGGATCGAGCGGCGAGGTGCTCGACCTCGGCCGCGCGCAGCGCCTTTTCCCCGCCCGTCTCCGTCAGGCCGTCGCCGCACGCGATGGAGGGTGCGCCGCACCCGGTTGCTGGATCCCGGCACCGTGGTGCGACGTGCACCATGTCGAACACTGGGAACACGGCGGACCCACCTCAGTCGACAACGGGGTCCTGCTCTGCAATCACCACCATCACGCTATCCACGCCGGCGCGTGGGACATCGACATGGACTCCGGCCGGCCCTGGTTCATACCGGCCCCCTATCTGGATCCACGGCGACAACCACAGCGCAATCGGTTCTGGCGGAGATAGGCCCGTGGATGACGGGCAGGCGTTATCCGACCGTCCGCCGCGCCCGTGTGCCAGCTGCGCGGGAAGCCAAAGCACGAGGATCGGATCCAGCGTCCGGGTATTCGACGTGCTCCAGGACCAAGGCGTGCGGCGGAGCGAGCCGGGTCTGCGAGTCACGGACCATGGCTTCCAAACGTTCGCTGACCCAGCCAGCAGGATGGCGCCCCTCCCCCACCTGCACGACGGCTGCTACGAGGGCCCGAACCATGTTGTGACAGAACGCGTCCGCCTGGAGTTGGGCGGTGATCAACCCCGACTGCCGGTCACGGGTGAAGCCGAAGTCCTGCAGTTCACGGATGGTCGTGGCGCCCTCCCGCGGCTTGCAGAACGTCAAGAAGTCGTGGAGACCGAGCACGGCCTTCGCCTCGGCGTCCATCACCTCGGCATCCAACGGTTCCTTGTGCCAATACGTGGAGCGACGGTTCAGCGGGTCCCGCGTCTCGGAGGAATCGCTGATGGCATATCGGTACGAGCGCCACAACGCCGAGAACCGCGCATCAAACCCCTCGGGCGCCAAGGAAGCTCCCATCACCACCAACGCACCCCGTTCGCGGCTCAAAACGCCGCTGAGACGCCGCACCAAGGTCGACGCCGGCCCGGCCGCGTCCGGATTTCGTGTCACCGCGTTCCATTCAGCCTCGGTCAGGTCAAAGTGCACGACCTGACCACGGGCGTGCACCCCTGCATCAGTGCGGCCGGCGACCACGGTGCGGACGGGGCGGCGGATGATCGTGGCCAGGCCCTCCTCGAGCGCGCCCTGAACGGTCCGCAGCCCCGGTTGAGCGGCCCAGCCCTTGTAGTCGGTGCCGTCATAGGCCAAATCCATCCGGACACGGACGAGGGCGGGATCAGACGGCGTGGGCATGGGGATCATTCTAAATCCCGGGCCAGAATGGACAGAATGGAGAACCTTGAGCCGTGGGTGGCCTATCTGTTGACCGTGCTGCCCGGCGTGCTGCTGGTCGGCATCATCGTGGCCCTGCTGCCGCGGCAGGCGCACGGCGTGCGTATCCTGATGCTGGTCCTCGGGTTCATCTTCGTCCGCGATGCGATGAGTCCCCACGGGTTGTGGACCTTCGGCGTGGTAGCTCAGTCCAGCGCCTCGACGGCCGCCGACGCGTTCGAGCCACCCGTCTTGTGGTTGCGCTTCACTGACGATCCCATCGCCCTCCTGGTGATGGCCCTGGCATCGCTGGCCCTCGCCGCGGCGATCGTCTTCGCGTGCCGGGACCTCCGGTGGATCGTGCTGTGGACGGGGCGACGATGGTGGATCTCAGCACTCGTGGGCCTGGTGGGCGTCGTGGTGATCACGCTGCCCTTCCTATACCTTCACGGCACCCTGGTCGAGTGGTTCCCCCTCCTGGAGGAGACGCCCTTCGCCCGTCCCGTGATTCCCGTTGAGCAGCGCGGCGGGTCGGTAGCCGCCGGTGTGGTGGTCCTCCTGGCCGTCTTCGCCCTCTGCGGGAATCTGGTGGAGGAGGTCCTGTTCCGTGGATTCCTCCAGGCCCATCTGGAGGACCACTTGCCGGGACGGTCCGGCCGATGGCGTGCAGCACTGCTCTCGGCACTCATCTTTGCCGCGGGGCACCTATTCCTCGCCTACAATCTGACCGGCCTGGGTTGGCCGCTGCTCGCTTTCACCTTGTTCGAAGGACTCGTCTGTGCCGTCATCGCAATGCGTCACGGCGTCCTCGGGGCGACCGTGGCCCACGGCGGCGCCATCTTCCTCCTCACGTCTGGGCTCGTCTAATTCCTCTGACGTCCTCCACCGTCGGCTCACATCCTCTGACCCGCTGACTCGCTGGACTGGGCCCCCGGCCCCACCGGCCCCACCGACGCGGTGACCCGCTGACCCGCTGGCCCGCTGGCCCGCTGGCCCGCTGGCCCATACTGGCCTGCCGCGAACGAGCCGGGCCCCATGACGGGACCGGAACAATCGCGACGACCGCCGCAACCAGAAGCACCACAAGGACCGTCGGCGAGCCGCTACCGGAGGAGACTGCCGTTGCGGCCGTTAAACCCAACGACCCGTCCCTCCGCACGTGATGTGCATCGGAACGGGTCGTTCGGATGGTGTCTGAAGAATCCTCTGCAGACAGCCGGATCAGACCGAGAAAATCACTTCTCTTCGGTCTTCTCCTCTGCGGCAGGAGCCTCAGCGGCTTCAACCTCAGCAGCCGGAGCCTCAGCGGCTTCGGCTTCAGCAGCCGGAGCCTCAGCAGCCGGAGCGTCGGCAGACTCGGTCTCGGCAACCTCAGCCTCGGCCACGGGAGCCTCAGCCGGAGCAGCGGTCTCCGCAGCCTTCTCGGCTTCCTTGACCACGGCCTGCTTCGGGGACACCGGCTCCATGACGAGCTCAATGACTGCCATCGGGGCGTTGTCACCGTGACGGTTGCCGATCTTGGTGATCCGGGTGTAGCCACCCTCGCGCTCGGCCATGGCCGGGCCGATCACCGTGAACAGCTCGTGCACGATGGTCTTGTTGGTGCGGTTCTTGGCCGAGATGATGCCCTGGACCTTGCGACGCGAAGCCAGATCACCCTTCTTGGCGAAGGTGATCAAACGCTCGGCGAAGGGACGCAGGCGCTTGGCCTTGGTGACCGTCGTGGTGATCTTCTTGTGCTCGAACAGGTTGGCCGACAGGTTGGCCAGCATGATCCGCTCGTGGGCAGGGCCGCCGCCCAGGCGCGGTCCCTTAGTGGGGGTAGGCATTGGTGTTTCTCCTCAGATGGACCCTGACGGCTGCCGGCCATCAGGACACTATTGGTGGTGGTACAGCGAGAGAAGAGAGTGACTCAAGACCTGGCCGAAGCCCGATCCTGGTTCACGGCTCAGTACTCGCCGTAGGACTCCTCGGACTCCTGGGAGTGCAGCGAGGGGTCATAGCCAGCCGGGGAGTCCTTCAGGGACAGACCCAGTTCGGTCAGCTTTTCCTTGACCTCGTCGATGGACTTGGCACCGAAGTTCCGGATGTCCATGAGATCGGCCTCGGAGCGAGCAACGAGCTCGCCGACGGTGTGGATGCCCTCGCGCTTCAGGCAGTTGTAGGAGCGCACGGTCATTTCCAGGTCCTCGATCGGCAGTGCCATATCGGCGGCCACCGTGGTGTCCGTCGGGCTCGGGCCGATCTCGATGCCTTCGGCTTCCAGGTTCAGCTCGCGGGCCAGGCCGAAGAGCTCCACCAGGGTGGTGCCGGCAGAGGCCACGGCGTCACGCGGAAGCATGGACTCCTTGGTCTCGACGTCGAGGATGAGGCGATCGAAGTCGGTGCGCTGCTCCACGCGGGTGGCCTCGACCTTGAAGGTGACCTTCAGGACCGGCGAGTAGATGGAGTCAACCGGGATCCGGCCGATCTCCGCGTCACCGGTCTTGTTCTGAGCCGCCGTGACGTAGCCGCGGCCACGCTCGACGATGAGCTCCATGTCGAACTTGCCCTTGCCGTTCAGGGTGGCGATGTGCAGATCCGGGTTGTGGACCTCGACACCGGCCGGGGACGTGATGTCCGCAGCGGTGACGACGCCGGGACCCTGCTTGCGCAGGTAGGCGACCACGGGCTCATCGTGCTCGGAGGAGACCGAGAGCTTCTTGATGTTCAGGATGACCTCGGTGACATCTTCCTTCACACCGGCGACGGTGCTGAACTCGTGCAGCACCCCATCCACGCGGATGCTGGTGACAGCAGCGCCCGGGATGGAGGACAACAGGGTCCGGCGAAGGGAGTTTCCGAGGGTGTAGCCGAAACCGGGCTCCAGCGGTTCGATGATGAACCGGGAACGATTGTCGGCAACGACTTCTTCAGTCAGCGTGGGGCGCTGTGCAATGAGCACTGACATTTCCTTTCGGCGAGCGTCCGCCATATGACGCACACGATGGGTGGAAACGAATGGGGTGGGCGGGAGTGCACCGATGCGCACGCCCCGGCTGCCCGGACAAGCCGGGAACCAGCCGAGGGGCGTGCGCTCGGTACGAGGTCAGACGCGGCGGCGCTTGGCCGGGCGGCAACCGTTGTGGGCAGAAGGGGTGACGTCCGAGATGGAGCCGACCTCGAGGCCAGCGGCCTGGAGCGAGCGGATCGCGGTCTCGCGGCCGGAGCCGGGACCCTTCACGAAAACGTCAACCTTGCGCAGTCCGTGCTCCTGAGCGGCCTTGGCAGCCTTCTCGGCAGCCATCTGTGCAGCATAGGGGGTGGACTTGCGCGAGCCCTTGAATCCCACATCGCCGGCCGAGGCCCACGAGATGACAGCACCGGTGGTGTCCGTGATGGACACGATGGTGTTGTTGAAGGTGCTCTTGATGTGGGCCTGGCCCACGGTGATGTTCTTCTTGTCCTTGCGACGAGGCTTGCGGGTGACCGCAGCACGTGTCTTGGGGGGCATGTGTCTCTCCTACGAAAGCTGGTGTTGTGCGGAAGTGACTGTCTTGCTGGGGAGAAGCCGGAGGCAACCGTGAAGCGGGGAGGCGGCGCGGAGGCCGTCCCGTTCCGGGTGACTACTTCTTCTTGCCGGCGACAGTCTTCTTCGGGCCCTTGCGGGTACGGGCGTTGGTCTTCGTGCGCTGGCCGTGGACGGGCATGCCGCGGCGGTGGCGGATGCCCTGGTAGGAGCCGATCTCGACCTTGCGGCGGATGTCGGCTGCCACCTCGCGGCGCAGGTCACCCTCCACCTTGAAGTTGGCCTCGATGTAGTCGCGCAGTGCAACCAGCTGTTCGTCTGCCAGGTCCTTGACGCGGGTGTTCGGGTCGATACCCGTCGCCTCGATGGCCTGCTCGGAGCGGGTCTGGCCCACACCGAAGATGTACGTGAGAGCGATGACGACGCGCTTTTCGCGCGGGATGTCGACGCCTGCTAGACGTGCCATATGGCCGTCCTCCTTGTTCTTCAGAAGCAAAGGTCTGCACCAGCACGTCCCCTCCCCCGGGAATCTCTTCCCTGCGGTGCCCTGGTGACGGTTCCGGCGAAGTTCCGGAGTTTCATTCCGCCGACCGGCGTTGCCGCGGTTCGGGTCCCCGGCCCTTGCGTCCAGGGGTTGCCGTTCACCTCGGCCCCTGCTGGATCCCGGAGGGACTCAGAGGGGAATCCGCGGATTCCGGCTGTGCTGCTGTTTGGTCCGGTTGGACCTGGTCATCCGGTTGTGCTCCGGCCGACCTAAAGGTGCTGCGCGTGGACGATCCCGTCGAAAGACGAGGTCAGCCCTGGCGCTGCTTGTGGCGTGGGTTCTCGCAGATCACCAGGACGCGGCCCTTACGGCGCACCACCTGGCACTTGTCACAGATCCGCTTCACGCTCGGCTGAACCTTCATGGTTCCTCCTCCAGCGCTTGCTGTTTAGTGGTGGATGGGTTTACTTGTAGCGGTACACGATACGACCCCGGTTAAGGTCGTACGGGCTAAGTTCCACGACGACCCGGTCCTCGGGGAGGATTCGGATGTAGTGCTGACGCATCTTTCCCGAGATCGTGGCCAGAACAACATGCTCGTTCTGGAGACGGACGCGGAACATTGCGTTCGGCAATGCTTCACTGACCGTGCCCTCGACCTCGATGACACCTTCCTTCTTAGCCATGTCCTCCACTTACGTTGTGCCAGACTCCAGGCGTCGGCGCGGGTGGTGCATCCGGATCGCAGGCGACTCGAATACCCCACGTCCGTTGGACGGATGAAACCAGGCGGGGATGTTTCCGGCTGACCACCAGGGCGCATTCCAGAGGTACCTGGTGAATTCCGAAAGGACTCCCCAGGACACGGCGCACCGCAGAGACAACCAGCAAGCAATACTACTGGTTTCGGGCACAGAAGTGAAATTCACCCGCGTCGGAGTTGACCGGTCCTCCAGAAAGGGGTAGCAGCCATGGGGGGAAGGGGTCACAGCCGTGGGGAAAGGGGCAGCAGCCATGGGGAAAGGGATGCGGCCGTGGGTGCCGTTGAGCTCAAGCAGGCTCGGCTTCAGTTGCGCTCAACCGCTGCGCCCGACAGCCGTGCTTTACTCGCCGATCGGGACGGGCACCACGCCGAGCGGCGCGAGATCGGCCGCGCCGCCGTCGGGCATGGTCAGCACCCAGATGCCGCCGCGATGCCGCGCGACCGAGTGCTCCCACTGGCTGGCACGGGCCCCGTCACGGGTCACCACGGTCCAGTCGTCGGCGAGGACGTCCGTGGCCAGGCCGCCGCGCACGAGCATCGGCTCGATCGCCAGGCACAGCCCCGGCTTGACCTTGGGGCCGCGGTGTCGGGACCGGTAGTTCAGCACATCCGGTGCCTGGTGCATGGCGGTGCCGATGCCGTGGCCCACGTAGTCCTGCAGGATGCCCAGCGGAGCTCCCGGCTGCGAGGTGACGAAGTCGTCGATGGCGTCACCGATGTCACCGATGTACTTGGCCGTGGCGAACGCCGCGATGCCGTGCCACAGGGCCTGCCGGGTGATCTCGGACAGCCGCTCGTCCTCGGGGTCCGCCGTTCCGGCGGCTGAGGAACCCAGCACCACGGTCCGGGCCGAGTCGGAGTGCCACCCGTCGATGATGCAGCCACCGTCGATCTTGAGCACGTCCCCGGACTGGAGGACCCGCTCCCCCGGGATCCCGTGCACCACTTCCTCGTTGACCGAGGCGCAGATGGTGGCCGGGTAGCCGTAGTAGCGCAGGAAGTTCGGCGTGGCGCCGGCCTCCTCGAGAACCGCAGCGAACACGGCGTCGACGGCGGCCGTCGTCGTTCCCGGGACTGCCGCCGCCACGGCCGCGTCCAGGGCGCGGTGAAGGACCAGTCCGGCACGATGCATGGTCTGCATCTGCGGGACGGACTTCAGTTCGATCTGGCGGCGGTTCATCACTGCGGTTTCTCGGATCCTTCGTGGTGCGGGTGCTTGCTGACGGGTCCGCGACTACTCGGGGTTCTCGCCGTCGCCCTGGCCGATCGGCTGGACCACGGGAAGGCTGCCGGTGCGCGTACGGACGGAGTACACCGACTGGAGCAGACGCTCGGTGATGTCGTCGATCTGACCGGTGCCGTCCACGCGGGCCACGATGCCACGGGACACGTAGGACTCGATCACGGCTTCGGTCTGCTCGTGGTAGAGATCCAGGCGGTGCTGGATGACCTCGGCGGTGTCGTCGGCCCGCCCATCGGTCTCCGCACGGTTGAGCAGTCGTGCGACGAGCTCCTCATCCGGGACCGTCAGCTCGATGACGACGGTCAGGGCCTGGCCGTCCTCCGTCAGGAAGCCGTCAAGGGCCTCCACCTGGCCGGCGGTGCGCGGGTAACCGTCCAGCAGGAAGCCGTGCTCGGCGTCGGACTGGCGGATGCGGTCGGCGACCATGCGGTTGGTGACCTCGTCCGGGACGAAGTCGCCATTGTCCATGTACTTCTTGGCTTCCTTGCCGAGCTCCGTCATTTCCTTGACGTTGTACCGGAAGATGTCGCCCGTGGAAATGGCCACGATGCCGAGCTTGTCCGCAATACGGGAAGCCTGGGTGCCCTTGCCGGACCCGGGAGGGCCCATCATCAGCATGCGGGTCATAGGTATTCCTTACTGTCGATCAGCGTGAATATTCGGTTTTCAGGAGTACGTCTGGGGGTTACGTCTGTGGTGCCGGCCCTCGGATGACGGCTGTACGGAGGCGCCCGGCCCAACGCTGGACCCGGCGTCACCGCGGCGGTGGAGGTGCGCTACCGCAGCAGTCCCTCGTAGTTGTGCTGCTCCATCTGCGCATTGATCTGCTTGATGGTCTGCAACGCAACGCCCACCATGATGAGGATCGAGATGCCGCCGAACGGGAAATTCTGGTCGGCGTTGATCAGCACGAAGGCGATCATCGGGATCATCGCCAGGACACCAAGGTACAACGCTCCCGGGAAGGTGATCCTGCTGATGACGTATTCGAGGTACTTCTCGGTCGGTCGGCCCGCACGGACACCGGGGATGAAGCCGCCGTATTTCTTCATGTTGTCGCTGATCTCGACCGGGTTGAACGTGATCGTCACGTAGAAGTACGTGAAGCCGATCGTCAACAAGAAGAACAGGATCATGTAGACCGGGTGCGAGCCGGTGCCGAAGTACTCGGAGAGGAAGATGACCCACTGCGGCGGCGTGGTGCCGTCCTGCGGGGTGTTGAACTGGATGAGGATGCCCGGGAGCATCATGATCGAGGACGCGAAGATCACCGGGATCACGCCGGCCATGTTCACCTTGATCGGGATGTACGTGGATGTCCCGCCCACGGTGCGGCGGCCGATCTGACGCTTGGCGTACTGCACGGGGATGCGGCGCTGGGACTCCTCCACGAACACCACGGCCATGATGGTCAGCAGGCCGACGATCATCACGATGCCGAACACGCGCCAGCCCTGGGTGGACCAGATCTGGCCCAGGCCCGCGGGGAAGCCGGCGGCGATGGACAGGAAGATCAGCAGGGACATGCCGTTGCCGACACCCCGCTCGGTGATGAGTTCGCCGAGCCACATGATCAGGACGGTGCCCGAGGTCAGGGTGGCGATCATCAGCAGGATCACCGGAAGGCTGTCATCGGGCACGATCGGCAGGTTGCAGCCGAGCAGGGCGCCGGTGCGGGCCAGCGAGACGATCGTGGTGGCGTTCAGCAGGGCCAGGGCCACGGTGAGGTAGCGCGTGTACTGGGTCAGCTTGGACTGGCCCTGGGCGCCTTCCTTCTGCAGCTCCTCGAAGCGGGGAATGACCACCCGCAGCAGCTGCACGATGATGGCCGCCGTGATGTACGGCATGATGCCGAGGGCGAAGACGGAGACCTGCAGCATCGCGCCACCGGAGAACATGTTCACGAACGAGTACAGGCCGCCCGTGGTGTTGCCCTGGTCCAGGCAGACCTGCACGGTCCCGTAGTCAACACCGGGGGCGGGAACGAACGCCCCGAGCCGGTAGATGACGACGATCCCTAGGGTGAACCAGATCTTTCGCCGCAGGTCGGGCGTCCGGAAAACCCGGGCAATCGCGCTGAACAAGCGTCCTCCTGGAGGTGGATGGTGCTGTGATGGGACGCGGAACGCGGAACCGACGAAGGGTTGCCTTCGGCAGAACCGTTGCCGGAACCACTGACCGAGTCTAACGGAAAGAAGAAGGCCCCCGTGCCGCTATCCACGTGAATCGCACATGGACGGCGGCCCGGGGGCCAACTTTCGGTGAACGCGAGGCTCCGCGGAGCCCGCACCCAACCGGTTCAGAGCCGGTTCAGAGCCGGTTCAAAACCGAATCAAAACCGGTTCAAAACCGGTCTATGACCAGTTCAGAGGGTCTCGGTGGACCCGCCGGCTGCGGAGATCTTCTCCGCTGCGGAGGACGAGAAGGCGTTGGCCTTCACGTTCACCGCCACGGTGATCTCGCCGGTCCCGAGGACCTTCACCGGCTGGTTCTTGCGGACCAGGCCCTTGGCGATCAGATCGTCCACGGTCACGTCGCCGCCGGCCGGGAAATGCTCCGACAGCTTGTCCAGGTTCACGACCTGGAACTCGACCTTGAACGGGTTCTTGAAGCCACGCAGCTTCGGCAGACGCATCTGCAGCGGCACCTGGCCGCCTTCGAAGCCGGCCTTCACCTGGTAGCGCGCCTTGGTGCCCTTGGTACCGCGACCAGCGGTCTTGCCCTTGGACGCCTCGCCGCGACCCACACGGGTCTTGGACTTCTTGGCGCCGGGGGCCGGACGCAGGTCGTGGACCTTGATCGCGTTGGCGCCTTCGACAGTGCTGTCAACTGAGCGTTCATCAGCCATGGTTGACCTCCTCAACCTTCACCAGGTGCGGCACGGTGTTGACCATGCCCACGGTGACCTCATCGGCCTTGCGGTTGACCGTGTGGCCGATCCGCTTGAGCCCGAGGGACCGCAGGGTGTCGCGCTGGTTCTGCTTACCGCCGATGGCGGACTTGATCTGGGTGATTTCCAGCGTGGCGTCACTCACGGCGACGTTCTTACGCGTGCTGAAATTAGCCATTGGCGGCACCTGCCTTCTCGCTCTTCTTCGCGCGATCCTGCTCCATGGTGCGGAGCATCGCGTGAGGAGCGACCTCGTCCAGGGTCTTGCCACGACGGGCAGCCACGGACTGGGGCTCCTCCAGCTGCTTGAGGGCATCCACGGTGCCGCGCACGATGTTGATCACGTTGGCGGACCCCATCGACTTCGACAGCACGTCGTGAATACCTGCGCACTCCAGCACGGCGCGGACCGGACCACCGGCGATCACGCCGGTACCCGGGGAAGCCGGACGCAGGAGCACCACACCGGCGGCGTCCTCACCCTGCACGAGGTGCGGGATGGTGGAGCCGACGCGCGGGACGCGGAAGAAGGACTTCTTGGCCTCTTCAACGCCCTTCTGGATGGCTGCCGGAACTTCCTTGGCCTTGCCGTAGCCGACGCCCACCAGGCCGTCGCCGTCGCCCACGATCACCAGGGCGGTGAAGGAGAACCGACGACCACCCTTGACGACCTTGGACACACGGTTGATGGCCACGACGCGCTCCAGGAACTTGTCCTTGTCGTCATCGCGACCGCCACGGCCACCACGGTCGTCGCGGCGTCCGCCACGGCCACCGCGGTCGTTGCCGCCCGCGTTGCCACGGTCGTTACCACCGGCGTTGCCGCGGCCGCGGTCGTTGCCGCCACGGCCGCCACGGTTGCCCTGGCCTTCAGTGGACTGGCTGGCCGAGCCGGCAGCGGTCTCAGACGCGCCGCCCACGGCAGTGTTCTCGGTGTTTTCGGTCACCTGAGTGTCCTTCTTGTTGCTCTCGGTGTTCGACTCGCTCACAGCTGCAGCCCACCTTCCCGGGCACCGTCAGCGACGGCGGCCACGCGACCGTGGTACTTGTTGCCGCCGCGGTCGAAGACCACGGCCTCAATGCCGGCGGCCTTGGAACGCTCGGCCACCAGCTCGCCGACCTTCTTCGCCTTGGCGGACTTGTCGCCCTCGAAGGCGCGCAGGTCGGCTTCCATGGTGGAGGCCGAGGCCAGGGTGACACCGCGGGTGTCGTCCACGACCTGCACGAAGATGTGACGTGCAGAGCGGTTGACCACCAGACGGGGACGGACGGCAGTGCCGGAGATCCGCTTGCGGACGCGCAAGTGGCGGCGGGTGCGGGAAACGAACTTCCCCTTGCCCTTCACTTTCAGCGTGGACATTACTTACCTGCCTTTCCGGCCTTGCGGCGAATAACCTCGCCTGCGTAACGCACACCCTTGCCCTTGTACGGGTCAGGACGGCGCAGCTTGCGGATGTTCGCAGCGGTCTCGCCGACGCGCTGCTTGTCGATGCCGACCACGGTCACCTTGTTGCCCTCGACCTTGAAGGAGATTCCCTCCGGGGCCTTGACGGGAACGGGGTGCGAGTAGCCGAGGGCGAATTCGAGGTCCGAGCCCTTGGCGAGCACGCGGTAACCGGTGCCGATGACCTCGAGCTGCTTCTCGTAACCGTCGGTGACACCGACGATCATGTTCGAGATGAGGGTACGGGTCAGGCCGTGCAGCGAACGCGATTCGCGCTCGTCGTTCGGGCGGGTCACCGTGATGGTGCCCTCCTCGAACGAGACCTCGATCGGGCTGGCCACAGCGTGGCTCAGCTCGCCCTTGGGGCCCTTCACGGCAACGTTCGATCCGTCGATCTTGATCTCGACGCCGGACGGCACGGTAATCGGAAGACGTCCAATACGTGACATGTCTGTTCTACCTTTCTTCCGTCTTAGCCGTTACCAGACGTAAGCGAGGATTTCCCCACCTACGCCCTTCTTGGCTGCCTGGCGGTCGGTGAGCAGACCGGAGGAGGTGGACAGGATGGCGATACCCAGGCCGCCCAGCACGTGCGGCAGGTTGGTGGACTTGGCGTACACGCGCAGACCGGGCTTGGAGATGCGGCGCAGGCCGGCGATGGCCCGCTCGCGCTGAGGACCGAACTTCAGCTCGATGACGAGCTTCTTGCCCACCTGGGCGTCCTCTTCCGTGTAATCAGCGATGTAGCCCTCGGACTTGAGGATGTCGGCCACGCGAATCTTCAGCTTGGACGACGGCATTTCCACGGAATCGTGGAAGGCCGAGTTGGCGTTGCGCAGACGCGTCAGCATGTCTGCGACAGGATCTGTCATGGTCATGTGGGCTTCGTGCCCTTCCTCGTTGCGGTTTCCCTTCCCGGTACACCGGTGGGGACCTGCAACGTAGATAATTACTTCTGAGTGGACTTCGTGGGCTGATCAAACGGCTGGAACGGGAAGCCGAGCGCCTTGAGCAGCGCGCGTCCCTCGTCGTCCGTCTTGGCGGTGGTCACCACAGTGATGTCCATGCCGCGCACGCGGTCGATCTTGTCCTGGTCGATCTCGTGGAAGACCGACTGCTCGGCCAGACCGAAGGTGTAGTTGCCGTTGCCGTCGAACTGCTTCGGCGACAGGCCGCGGAAGTCACGGATGCGCGGCAGCGCAAAGGTAACCAGGCGGTCCAGGAACTCCCACATGCGGTCGCCACGCAGGGTCGCGTGGGTGCCGATCGGCATGCCCTCACGCAGCTTGAACTGCGCGATGGACTTGCGGGCCTTGGTCACCTGCGGCTTCTGGCCCGTGATCTGGGTCAGGTCGCGGATGGCGCCGTCGATGATCTTCGAGTCCTTGGCGGCCTCGCCGACACCCATGTTCACAACGACCTTCACGAGGCCGGGGATCTGCATGAGGTTGGCGTAGGAGAACTCCTCCTGAAGGGTGCCGCGGATCTCTTCGCGGTACTTGTTCTTCAGGCGCGGGGCCACCTTCGGGGCGGTGGTGTCTGCAGTCTGCACCTCAGTCATCACAGCTCCTTTCCGGAGGCCTTGGCGAAGCGGACCTTGACGGTCTTGGACTCGCCGTTCTTCTCCACGGTCTCGAAGCGGTAACCCACGCGGGTCGGCTTCTGGGTCTCGGGATCCACGACGGCCACGTTCGACACGTGAACGGGGGCCTCAACGACCTGCAGGCCGCCCTCGGTGGAACCGTTGTTGTTCTGGCCGGCACGCAGGTGCTTGGTGACGCGGTTGACGCCCTCCACCAGCACCCGGTCACGGGACGGGAAGACGCGCAGGACCTTGCCCTGCTTGCCCTTGTCCTTGCCGGCGATGATCTGGACGAGATCGTCCTTCTTGATCTTCGACATGTGTCAGATCACCTCCGGTGCCAGCGACACGATCTTCATGAACTTCTTGTCACGCAGCTCGCGGCCCACGGGGCCGAAGATGCGCGTGCCGCGGGGCTCGCCGTCGGTCTTGAGGATGACGGCGGCGTTCTCGTCGAACTTGATGTAGGAGCCGTCGGGACGACGGCGTTCCTTCTTGGTCCGAACGATGACGGCCTTGACGACGTCGCCCTTCTTGACGTTGCCGCCCGGGATGGCGTCCTTCACGGTGGCGACAATGGTGTCGCCGATACCTGCGTAGCGGCGTCCGGATCCACCGAGAACACGGATGGTCAAGATTTCCTTGGCACCAGTGTTGTCGGCGATCTTAAGCCGCGACTCCTGCTGAATCACTCGCTACTCCTGTCGTCGCGCTGGTTCTCCCCCGAAGCCGGGCGAGCCTTGCGGAACGGATATTTTGATGTTCTCGGGCCACTTACCCCTGCCCCAGTGGCGTATGGGCCGGCTGCAGAGCCTTCCGGTACCCCTGTCAGACGGGTACCAGCGCTGCAACAACCGTCCATCCGCAGGGCAAGGCCGAGGCGGCTGATCGAGAAGTTTTGCGAAACCCTTGGCGCGCGGGGTGGATAGTCCCGCCAACAAGGGCGCACAGATGGTCCATCTTAGCCCACCGGGGACCCAGCGGACGAATTGACCTGCTGTGGTAGTCCGTGCACTCCCCCGGGACTAACACCACAACACCACAACACCACCACGCACGACGCCGGCCGTCACCGCGAGCGTGCGGTGCCGGCCGGCGTCGGGCTGGGCTGATCCTGAGGTTGTGGTGACCTCGCGCTTACTTGGCGCGCTCGGTGACCTCGACCAGGCGCCACCGCTTGGTGGCGGAGTACGGACGGGTCTCGGTGAGGATGACACGGTCGCCGACGCCGGCGGTGTTCTCCTCGTCGTGGACCTTCAGCTTCTTGGAGGTGCGCAGCACCTTGCCGTACAGGGCGTGCTTCTTCAGGTCCTGGACCTGCACGACGATCGTCTTGTCCATCTTGTCGGACACGACGATGCCGCGGAGCGACCTGCGGCTGCCACGCTCCGAGGCCTCGTTGGCTGCAGATGCGTTCGCGTTTTCGGTCACTTGGCCTCCTCCTCGGTCTTCTCGGTCTCCTCGGCCGGAGTGGCCTTGGTGCTCTTCTTGGCGGCCTTCTTGGAAGCCTTGTCAGCCTTGGCGTCCGCGACGTCCTCGGCCGGAGCCTGGACGTCCTCGCGGATGCCCAGCTCGCGCTCACGCAGGATCGTGTAGATCCGGGCGATGTCGCGCTTGACGGTCTTCAGACGGCCGTGGTTGTCCAGCTGGCCGGTGGCCGACTGGAAACGCAGGTTGAACAGTTCCTCCTTGGAGCGCTTGAGCTCCTCGGCCAAACGGGCGTTGTCCAGGCCGTCCAGGGCCTCGACGTTCAGTTCCTTCGAACCGGTAGCCATGATCACTCACCACCCTCTCGGCGGACGATACGTGCCTTCAAAGGCAGCTTGTGCATAGCCAGGCGCAGCGCCTCGCGGGCCACATCCTCGCTGACGCCGGAGAGCTCGAAGAGCACGCGACCCGGCTTGACGTTGGCGACCCACCACTCGGGCGAACCCTTGCCGGAACCCATGCGGGTTTCGGCCGGCTTCTTGGTGAGCGGACGGTCCGGGTAGATGTTGATCCACACGGTGCCGCCGCGCTTGATGTAGCGCGTCATGGCGATACGAGCGGACTCGATCTGGCGGTTGGTCACGTAGGCGGGGGTCAGGGCCTGGATGCCCCACTCGCCGAACGTGACGGCGGTGCCGCCCTTGGCCATGCCCGAGCGCTTCGGGTGGTGCTGCTTGCGGTGCTTGACTCGACGCGGAATCAACATCAGGCGTTGCCTCCTTCAGCGGGCGAAGAGCCTGCAGCAGCCGAGTCCTGACGCGGGGCGCGGTCGTTGCGGCGGCGGCGATCGCCACCACCGGGACCACCGGGTCCACGACGGTCGCCGCCGCGGGCCCCACGGCCGGACGGTGCAGCAGCTTCCTTGGCGGCCAGTTCCTTGGCCGTCAGGTCGCCCTTGTAGATCCAGACCTTCACGCCGATGCGGCCGAAGGTGGTCTTGGCTTCGAACTTGCCGAAATCGATGTTCGCGCGCAGGGTGTGCAGCGGCACACGGCCTTCGCGGTAGAACTCCGAGCGCGACATCTCGGCGCCACCCAGACGGCCGGCACACTGGATGCGGATGCCCTTGGCACCTGCACGCGTGGCGGACTGGATGGCCTTCTTCATCGCACGGCGGAATGCCACGCGCGAAGCGAGCTGCTCGGCCACACCCTGGGCGACCAGCTGGGCGTCCACCTCGGGGTTCTTGACCTCGAGGATGTTCAGCTGGATCTGCTTGCCGGTGAGCTTCTCGAGCTCGGTGCGGATGCGATCGGCCTCGGCGCCGCGGCGACCGATGACGATGCCGGGACGAGCGGTGTGGATGTCCACACGCACACGGTCACGGGTCCGCTCGATCTCCACCTTCGAGATGCCGGCGCGCTCCATGCCGATGGTCATCAGCTCGCGGATCTTGATGTCTTCCTTCAGGAAGTCCTTGTACCGCTGGCCTTCCTTGCTGGAGTCAGCGAACCAGTGCGAGACGTGGTCGGTGGTGATGCCGAGGCGGAAACCGTTCGGGTTGATCTTCTGACCCATGGGTTACTTCCCCTCCTCTTCCTCGGTCGCAACGACCACGGTGACGTGGCTGGTGCGCTTGTTGATGCGTCCGGCGCGGCCCTGGGCACGCGGCTGGAAACGCTTCATGGTCGGTCCTTCGTCGACAAAGGCCTCGGTGATGAACAGGGCGTCCTCATTGAACGCCAAGCCCTCGCGGTCGGCCTTGACCCGGGCGTTGGCCACCGCAGAGGCGACCAGCTTGTACACCGGCTCCGAAGCGCCCTGCTGGGCAAACTGCAGAATGGCCAGTGCTTCGTTCGCCTGCTTGCCACGGACAAGGTTGACGACGCGCCGGGCCTTCATCGGCGTTACACGCAGGTGGCGCGCAATTGCCTTGGCTTCCATTGCTTTCCTTCTTTCGAGTGTCTCGGACGGTCAAGCCCCGCGTCAGCGGCGCTTGCCCTTCCGGTCGTCTTTCACGTGACCGCGGAAAGTCCGCGTGAGTGCAAACTCGCCGAGCTTGTGCCCGACCATCGACTCGGTGATGAACACCGGGATGTGCTTGCGTCCGTCGTGCACCGCGATCGTGTGCCCGAGCATGTCGGGGATGATCATGGACCGGCGGGACCAGGTCTTGATGACGTTCTTGGTGCCCTTTTCGTTCTCAGCGTCCACCTTGAGGTAGAGGTGCTGATCAACGAAGGGGCCCTTCTTCAGGCTACGTGGCATGTCTCCAGGCTCCTATCGCTTGTTCTTGCCGGTACGGCGACGGCGCACGATGAGCTTGTCGCTTTCCTTGTTCGGGCGGCGGGTGCGGCCCTCTGGCTTGCCATTGGGGTTGACCGGGTGACGACCACCGGAGGTCTTGCCCTCGCCACCGCCGTGCGGGTGGTCGACGGGGTTCATGACCACACCGCGGACGGTCGGGCGAACGCCCTTCCACCGCATGCGGCCGGCCTTGCCCCAGTTGATGTTCGACTGCTCGGCGTTGCCGACCTCGCCGATGCTGGCGCGGCAGCGCACGTCCACATTGCGGATCTCGCCGGAGGGCAGACGCAACTGGGCGTACTTGCCTTCACGGGCGACCAGCTGGATGGACGAACCGGCCGAGCGGGCCAGCTTGGCGCCGCCGCCCGGACGCAGTTCCACCGCGTGGATGACGGTGCCGAGCGGGATGTTGCGCAGCGGCAGGTTGTTGCCGGGCTTGATATCCGCGGTGGCGCCAGCCTCGATGGTGTCACCCTGGTTCAGCTTGGCCGGGGCCAGGATGTAGCGCTTGGTGCCGTCCACGTAGTGGAGCAGGGCGATGCGGGCGGTGCGGTTCGGGTCGTACTCGATGTGAGCGACCTTCGCCGGCACGCCGTCCTTGTCATGACGACGGAAGTCGATGACGCGGTACTGGCGCTTGTGGCCGCCGCCCTTGTGGCGGGTGGTGATCTTGCCGGAGTTGTTACGTCCGCCGCTCTTGGTGAGCGGGCGAAGCAGCGACTTCTCCGGGGTGGTCCGGGTGATTTCTGCGAAGTCGGCCACGGACGAGCCGCGAAGGCCCGGGGTGGTCGGCTTGTATTTACGGATAGCCATGTGTCAGTTCCTCGATTAAGTGGTCTCCGCTACGCCTCAGGCGAGCGGACCTCCGAAGATGTCAATCGTGCCCTCTTTGAGCGTCACGACCGCGCGCTTGGTGCTCTTGCGGGAGCCCCAACCGAACTTGGTGCGCTTACGCTTGCCGGCACGATTCAGGGTATTGATCGAGTCAACCTTGACGGAGAAGATTGCCTCAACCGCCTGCTTGATCTCGGTCTTGTTGGAGCGCGGGTCGACCAGGAAGGTGTACTTACCCTCGTCGATCAGGCCGTAGCTCTTTTCCGACACGACCGGGGCAATGACCACGTCGCGGGGATTCTTGTTGATGGAGCCGCTCACTTGGCATCCTCCTTCTGTGCGCTGGCCTTGGCCACAAACGCCTCGTAGGCAGCCTGGGTGAAGACCACGTCATCGCTGACCAGCACGTCATACGTGTTCAGCTGATCGAAGTACAGGGTGTGCACCGACTGCAGGTTGCGGGCACTCAGCGCCGCAGTGTCGTCAGCACGCTCGATGACCAGCAGGACGTTCTTGCGTCCGGTGGTCAGCGAGGACAGGGCAGCCTTGGCACCCTTGGTGGTCGGGGCACCGGTGGAGACCAGTTCCTCGATCACGTGGATGCGACCGTTACGAGCGCGGTCAGAGAGGGCGCCACGCAGGGCGGCGGCCTTCATCTTCTTGGGGGTGCGCTGCGAGTAGTCACGCGGCTCGGGGCCGTGGACCACACCGCCACCCACCATCTGCGGGGCGCGGATCGAACCCTGACGGGCGCGGCCGGTGCCCTTCTGCTTGAACGGCTTGCGGCCGGCACCGGAGACCTCGCCCCGACGCTTGACCTTGTGGGTGCCCTGGCGAGCGGCGGCCAGCTGGGCCACCACGACCTGGTGCATCAGCGGCACGTTGGCCTGGACATCGAAGATCTCGGCGGGCAGGTCGACCTTGACGGTCTTGGCTTCTGCGTTAGTTGCGTTGGTAGCCATCTGCTCATGCTCCCTTCACTGCAGTGCGAACCAGGACGACCCGGCCGCGGGGACCCGGGACGGCACCCTTGATCAGCAGCAGGTTCTTCTCCACGTCGATGCCGTGGAGGGTGAGGTTCTGGGTGGTCTGGCGGACGGCGCCCATGCGGCCCGGAAGGCGCTGGCCCTTGAAGACACGGCCCGGGGTGGACGCGCCACCGACGGAACCGGGCTTGCGGTGGTTCTTGTGGGCACCGTGGGAGGCGCCGACGCCGGAGAAGCCGTGACGCTTCATGACACCGGCAAAGCCCTTGCCCTTGGTGGTACCGACGACGTCGACCTTCTGGCCGGCCTCGAAGACCTCGACGGTGACGTCCTGGCCCAGGGTGTAGTCGGCGGTGTCACCGGTGCGCAGCTCGACCACGTGACGGCGCGGGGTGACCCCGGCCTTCTCGAAGTGGCCGGCGAGCGGCTTGGTGACCTTGCGCGGGTCGATCTGCCCGTAGGCGATCTGGACGGCGGCGTAGCCGTCGGCCTCCGCATTGCGCAGCTGGGTCACAACGTTGGGTTCAGCTTGGACGACAGTGACGGGGATGAGCTTGTTGTCTGCATCCCAGACCTGGGTCATGCCGAGCTTCGTGCCCAGCAGGCCCTTAACGTTTCGCGTGATGGTCATAGTTTCTCAGCACCTCCCTCTCAGAGCTTGATTTCGATGTTGACGTCGGCCGGAAGGTCGAGGCGCATGAGCGAGTCGACAGCCTTCGGCGTCGGGTCGATGATGTCGATCAGCCGCTTGTGCGTGCGCATCTCGAAGTGCTCGCGGCTGTCCTTGTACTTGTGGGGAGAGCGGATCACGACGTACACGTTCTTTTCCGTCGGCAGCGGCACCGGGCCCACCACCGTTGCGCCTGCGCGCGTGACCGTGTCGACGATCTTCCGAGCCGAAGTGTCGATGACCTCGTGGTCATACGACTTCAGCCGGATGCGGATTTTCTGTCCCGCCATGGCGTCATGCCTCTTTCGTCCTGTGCTTCGTACGCGTTACACGTACCTGTCCCTGTGTGCAACGGGCCCGGCGAACCGGTCCCGCGCTTCTTCTATCCACCCGCGCAGACCGAATCCGGAGAACCGGGTTCCTCGCCCTGCCGGGGCTTCGACCCACGCGGTCGGGCGTGTCGTGATCTGCTCCGCAGACATGCGTGAGCATGCCAGAGACACAGCTGATCACAGGACCGCCAGATCCTGATGGGGATTGTGTGTTGATTTGGTCTCGAGCGGCGGAATCCGAACCTGATGGTCACGACTCCACACACGCCCCAGCACTTGAGCAACTGATCCAGTATGACAGATCAGTGCCCGAGGCGCTAATTCACGCTCGCAACGGCCTCAGGCGTTAGTCGAACCACTCACCCGGCGGGCCCGCCATCAGCAGCAGCGAGAACACCACCACCACGACGGCGGCCGTCACGACCGCGGCCAGGACCACGTTCCGCAGGACCCAGGCCTCGAGCGATTCCCAGAAGCCCCGGGGCCCGAGGTCCCCCGTGCGCCCGTCCACCAGCCGCCAGGTGGCATCGGGTTCCCCGCGCCGGGCCAGCGACCGTTCGAACGGCAGGGTCGCGAACGGTACCGCTGCCAACAGGACGGCTGCGGCTCCCCGGCCGGCGCTCCACCGCTGGTTGATCCACACGCCGACGGTCACGACGCAGTAGCAGAGGAACACGAAACCGTGCGCTCCCCCGGCTGCGGACATCAAGACCTCGGTGGCGCCCGAGTACTTCAGCACCATGGCCAGGATCAGGAGGGCCCAGGTGAACATCTCCGCCGTCGCGAAGACCCGGTAGAGCGCCCTGGGGCCCGGCAAGAGGGTGCCCTTCGGCGCTGGCGCGTCCTGACTGGACCCGGACTGCGAACCGGGCTGCGATCTGGACTGCGATCCGGACTGTGAACCGGGCCTTGGGCCGGAGAGAGCCCCGGCGGTGCTGGTGTCTGCGTTCGGTTCCACTAGTGGTCGTTCGCTCGCTTGATGCGCTTCGCGCGGTCGATCTCGCGGCCAAAGGTCTTGCGCAACCGGACGATCGCGAAGACCACCGCGGCGATGATCACCAGGGCAATGAGGAATTCCATGGGTCCAGCCTACCGGCCTCTCGTGCCTTCAGTCTGGTCCTGGTCCTAGTCCTGGCCCTGGTCCTAGTCCTGGCCCTGGTCCTGGTCCTGGTCCTAGTCCTGCCCCCGGTCCTAGTCCTGGCCCCGGTCCTGGTCCTGGCCCCGGTCCTGGTTCTGGTCCCCTGCAATCTGCCGCGCCTGATGCCGCCGCAACTGCCGGACGGCCAGCACGATCAGGACCAACCCGAGTAACGCGAGGTAGACGTAGGTGTAACCGCGCAGGTACCACAGCACCGACACCGCGACCCCGACCGCGCCCCACCACGTGAGGAGCTGTTCGCGCCGGGTCAGGCCGAGCACCACCAGCAGGGCGAAGCCACCCAGCACGGTCAACTGCATGAGGGCCGTGCCATTCGCCAGGACATAGAGGGCCGCGAGACTGAAGACGCCCGCGGCCGCACCGAAGTAGGCCAGGGGACGGCGATCTGCCTTCGAACCGCCTGCCAGCCATCCGCCTCCCACCTGCGCCGGCTCCTGTCCCGGCTCCTGTCCCGACTCGTGCGCCAGCTCTTGCCCCGACTCTTGTCCCGACTCCTGCGCCAGCTCCTGTCCTGACTCCTGCGCCGGCTCCTGCGCCGGCTCCTGCGCCGATCCTTGCTCCGGCCGGGACCGGTCGCGCAGCACGTGCCGGAATCCGAGCCCGACCAGCACGAGCACCAACAGCTGGACGTTCCACCAGCCGGCGCGGCCCGGGTCGTCGGGGACGGCGGTCTGCCACCACGCACGCGACGCGGCCGCGAACGTCAGCAGGACCCCCACGTCCCGGCCCACGAGGACCCACTGAGTCTGCCTGCCCAGGGCCTCGGACCACAGCAGCGTCCGCCCCCAGGCATCGACGGTGAGCCACAGTCCTGCCACGGCCGTGGCCAAGGCGGTCCAGACCACGGCGTCCTCGGGCAGGCCGGCACGCGGCGACAGGCCCACGACGGTGCCCAGCGCCAGTAGGATCCCCACGGCCAGACCACCCTGCCAGAGCATCGCCGACCGCGCCCGGGAACCCGCCTCCCGAGCCACCGGAGCCTCCCGAGCCACCGGAGCCGCCGGAGCCGCCGGAGTCGCCGGAGCCACCGGAGGCCGCTGGCCTTGGCGTGCATCCACCAGCGCCCACAGTCCCAGGACCGCCATTGCCATCACGCCGACGATGATGGCGGTCCATACCTCGGCCGGGAACCACCACCCGCGGTCCCTCCACCACAGCGAGAGCAGCCAGCCGGACGCGGGCACACCGATGACCGTCCCGGCGAGCAGCGCCACCCTCCCCCGCGTCCGGGCGAAGACGTACAACACCAGGGCCCCGACGGCCGCCGTCATCCCCAGGACGCCGACGTGCGGATCCCGATCCACATCGCCGGTCAGGGCCAACACGAGGGCCACGGCCCACCCGGTCATCACCGCCACGGGACGGAAAAGGTCCAGGTCGGTCATCCAGTGCAACCCGGACCGGGAAGAGGAGGACGGCGCGGAGGCCGGTTCGGTGCCTGCTCTCGGCACCAGCCGTCCCGTCGAGACCGCGATCTCCCCAGCAGTCACGGACAAGGTGAGCAGCAGGATCAGGGCCGCGGCGGCCGACGTCGGGAACAGGGCGTCCGGCAGCCAGCCGCCCGTCAAGTCGAACCAGGCGCTGGCCACCACCACGAGTCCCACCGATCCGGCGAGCACCGCCCACTGTCCGCCGGCGGAGACCCGCAGCACCAGCCCGGCCCCCATCAGGGCCAGCGCCATGACCATGAGCACGGCGCGGTCGCCCTCGCCTGCTGCGAGTTCCACGAACCCCAGGACCATCACCGCTCCCGTCACCAGCCAGGAGGTGGCGGGAGTCGTGAGGAACCCCGCCGATCCCCCGCCGTGGTCCGCGTCAGGCAAGCGCCGCGCCGCACGGGAGCGGAGGGCCAAGCCGACCACCAAGGCCACGACGGCGGCCGCGCGGGCCGCGGACTCGTTGCCACCAAGCCGATCCACCACCGTGGAGACCAGCACGGCGGCGGAGCCCTGGCCGGCCAGCAGGACCACCGTGCGGGTGACCTGCGACAACCTGCCTTGGGTGACGACGGCGACCGTCACCAACCATCCCGTCAGCAGCGCCAGCCCGATCACCACGTGCCAGGATGAGATCCCCGTGATGGACTCCGACGCGCTGCGGGAGGGGCCCGTCGTCTCGGCTGCGAGGGCGAACCGGAGGGTTGCTGTGAGCAGCGTCAGGCCGCCCACGACCAGCACGATGATGCGGAGGACGAGTAGCCGGTCCCCTGGCACGTCATGGGAC
The DNA here is from genome assembly GCF_040702545.1 of Citricoccus sp. NPDC079358. Classification (NCBI taxonomy): domain Bacteria; kingdom Bacillati; phylum Actinomycetota; class Actinomycetes; order Micrococcales; family Micrococcaceae; genus Citricoccus; species Citricoccus sp. NPDC079358. Next base: position 152,827 of record NZ_JBFBLI010000001.1, on the reverse strand, counting down.
TGGCCGCTGAGGGGCCCCGCCGTCGCCGTCCACCGCGCACCGGTGCCCAGCCACCGAAGTGCCACCGCAGCCGTGATCCCGGCGACGACGTACCAGCCCAGCAGCACACCTCCCTGGGACAGGGGTGGCGTGAACAGGAGGAGCACGGCCAGCAGGCTGGCCCCTGACCAGACCGCCACCGCCAGCCTCGCGTCTCGTTGCCCTGTGGCGCCGGGCATCGACAGCGGCCCCTGGCGCAGGGCGGTGACCGTGGCCCAGAGCACCGCGGCGAGGGCGGTCAGGGTCAGCTCGGCGCCCTCGGCCGGATTCGCCCCACGCGAGACGGCCAGGTACACGAGGGCGACACCGCAGGCGGCGATGACGTGGGGAATGAGGCGGGTGTCGATCCGGCGGCGCTGGCCGTGGCGCCGGAGCAGGAACAGGGCCGCCACCTCGACGGCCATGGTGGCCAGGAGGATGATCTCGAGATTCCAGCCGCTGCCGTCGCCGTTTCCGGGGTAGTTCTCCGCGCGAACCAGGGGGTGGATCAGCAGCGGTGTCAGGGCCACCGGCGTCGTCACCTGCCAGAGCAGGTTCGCGGCTCCCGGTGCCCCCACCTGGCCCAGGCGGTTTTTGTGGAGGAACACCAGTGAGAACACCGCCGTGGTGACCGCCACGACGGCCGCGGCCACGCCGATGCCTGGCGTCAACCGCAACAGACCCTCCGTGCCGAGCACGGGGCCGGCCAGCGCGACGAACTGGGACGAAGCCGCCAGGGCCACGGCCACCAGCCAGCACACCGCGTGGTCCACCAGCGCCATCGTCCCGACTGGCAGGTAGCCCTGGGCGCCGTCCCCGCGCCACACCAGCGGGACCTGCAGGCAGAGGTACACGACCAGTGAGGTCAGCATGTGGTCCGCCGACCAGTCCAGCATGAGTGCCCATGGGACGAGGGCCACCAGGATTCCGCACCGCACGGCATAGGTGGCCGCCAGTCGGTATCGCTCGGGGCCGATCACCGCCACGGTGGCGTAGTAGGCACACGCGGACAACAGAAGCAGGAACATCTGCACCGGCTGGATCCAGACGCCGACGACCAGCCCCAGGACCACCATGCCGGGCACGATCCACTGATGGGTCTGTGCGACCGCCGCCCGGAAGGCGGCCGGCAACCAGCGGTTCCGGCCGGGCCCCTCCACCGAGATCCACGCCATCAGGACGGCCAGACCGATCGAGGCGATGAGGGCCCACACCAGGCCCTGCTGCACTGCGGCGCCGGAGGCCATGACGGTGCTGAGCAGGAACGGCACGGACAGGTAGGCCACGATCCGGCTGTCCAGGCGCAGTGCCGCGAACACCATCATGACGGTCCCCACCGCCGAGGTGAGCAGCCAGGAGAGGGTCGGATCGTGCAGGACGAGCACATCGAAGGCCACTCCGGCCACGGGCACCAGTGCCAGTCCCGTCCCGGTGAAGGCGGTGGCAGCCGGCTGCAGGGTGCGGCTCATCGTGTGCACCACCAGTCCCGCGCCATAGAACAGGCCCACGAGGACGGCCAGTCCCGCGACCCTGGCCGTCACCGGCAGTGCGGCCCCGATGAACAGCGAGGCCGCGGCCACCAGCAGGAGGCATGCGGTGTACAGGGTGATGTTGACGTTGCGCCGGTCTCGCCGCTCCTTCTCCGCGGCCTGCTCCTCGGGGGTCTGCACCGGGGCCGAGGATGCCACGGGTGATGATCCCCAGGGCGGAGCAAGCTGAAGGAAACCAGGAGCGACGTGGGAAGAAGCGGCGGCGCGCTCGGCGGGAGAGAATCCAGTGGGCAGCGGAACGTGAGCAGCCGGTGGCCTCTGAGTGGGCGCAGACCACTGCGCCGCAGGGCGCACCGCAGAACCAGACGCGGTGAAGGTGACCGAGGTGGCCGAGGTGGCCGAGCCGGCGTCGTACCCCTGCTGCCAGGCGCGGGCGAGGTCCGCACGCGAGTACGTGCCCATCACCTCGCCCGGCGCCGTGGTGGGCCTACGGCTGCCCACGAACCGGGCCACGGCCGCGCCGGCGAGCAGACCGATGACCAGCCCGACTACCAACCCTATGAAGATCCCCACACCGACAGCGTACGGTGCCCCCGTAGGTCGGCCGGAGTTGTCCACAGCCGCGACGATCCCCAGGACGCTGGTCTGATGCGCCGGGTGACATCGCCACGGAGTTAAACGTGAAAACCCCTCCGGCCGAAGCCGAAGGGGTTCTCACTGTTGCTGGGCTGACGCCTTAGATCACTTGAGGATCTTGGTGACGCGACCGGAGCCCACGGTGCGGCCACCCTCACGGATGGCGAAGCCGAGGCCGTCCTCCATGGCGATCGGCTGGATCAGCTCGACCGACATTTCGGTGGTGTCGCCCGGCATGACCATCTCGGTGCCTTCCGGCAAGGTGATGACGCCGGTGACGTCGGTGGTGCGGAAGTAGAACTGCGGGCGGTAGTTCGAGTAGAACGGGTTGTGACGCCCGCCCTCGTCCTTGGACAGGATGTAGACGTTGCCCTCGAAGTTGGTGTGGGGGGTGATGGAACCCGGAGCCACAACAACCTGGCCACGCTCGACGTCCTCGCGCTTCAGACCGCGAAGCAGCAGGCCACAGTTCTCGCCGGCCCAGGCCTCGTCGAGCTGCTTGTGGAACATCTCGATGCCGGTGACCGTGGTCTTCTGCATGTCGCGGATGCCCACGATCTCGACCTCGGAGTTGATCTTCAGCGTGCCACGCTCGGCGCGGCCGGTCACGACGGTGCCGCGGCCGGTGATGGTGAAGACGTCCTCGATCGGCATCAGGAACGGCTTGTCCTTGTCGCGGACCGGATCCGGGATGAAGCTGTCCACGGCGTCCATCAGTTCCTCGATGGACTTGACCCACTTCTCATCGCCCTCGAGAGCCTTCAGGCCAGAGGTGCGGATGACCGGGGCGTCGTCGCCGTCGAACTCCTGCGAGGACAGCAGTTCGCGGACCTCCATCTCGACGAGCTCCAGGAGCTCCTCGTCCTCGACCATGTCGGACTTGTTCAAGGCGACCAGCAGAGCGGGAACGCCAACCTGGCGGGCCAGGAGGACGTGCTCGCGGGTCTGGGCCATCGGGCCGTCAGTGGCGGCGACCACGAGGATGGCACCGTCCATCTGGGCAGCGCCGGTGATCATGTTCTTGATGTAGTCCGCGTGGCCCGGGGCGTCCACGTGGGCGTAGTGGCGCTTCTCGGTCTGGTACTCCACGTGGGAGATGTTGATGGTAATGCCGCGCTGACGCTCTTCCGGCGCCGAGTCAATCGTCGCGAAGTCGCGTGCCTCGTTGAGGTCCGGGTACTTGTCGTACAGGACCTTCGAGATAGCGGCGGTCAGCGTGGTCTTACCGTGGTCAACGTGGCCGATGGTACCGACGTTAACGTGCGGCTTCGACCGCTCGAACTTTGCCTTCGACACAGGTTCCTCCTAGAACTGTTCATCTGAAGAGACTTCTCAGACACGGGTGGCGTGCTGACAACTTGGGAAAGTCTACTTCGATCTGTCTGCTGGTGATAATTCTCCGGATTGCGTCAGGACCGGTCCTGGATCAGGCCACTCGGACCGCCTTTTCCGCGGACCGACCTTCCGTCCTGTGGTGGTTCCATCCTCCGGAGTGCGGACGGGCCACCTGTCCGGTCCGGTGGCGGATCCCCTGGGAGTACCAGGGGTTCCGCCACCCTTCCGAACACGTTCTGTGACAGCTGACTATTCGCCGCTGTTCTTCTGGATGATCTCGTCGGCCACGGCCTTGGGGACCTCGGCGTAGGAGTCGAACGTCATCGAGTACACGGCACGGCCCTGGGTCTTGGACCGCAGGTCGCCGATGTAGCCGAACATCTCGGACAGCGGGACGTTGGCCTTGACGACCTTGACACCCTGCGCGTCCTCCATGGACTGGATCTGGCCACGGCGGGAGTTCAAGTCGCCGATGACATCGCCCATGTACTCCTCGGGGGTCCGGACTTCCACGGCCATCAGCGGCTCGAGGATGACCGGGTTCGCCCGGCGCATGCCCTCCTTGTAGACCATGGAGCCGGCGAGCTTGAACGCCATTTCCGAGGAGTCCACATCGTGGTAGGCGCCGTCGAGAAGGGTGGCCTTCACGCCGACCATCGGGTAGCCGGCCAGGATGCCGAACTGCATGGCGTCCTGGATGCCGGCGTCCACGGAGGGAATGTACTCGCGCGGGATGCGACCACCGGTGACGGCGTTGACGAACTCGTAGAACTCGCCCTCGGAGGTGTCCATCGGTTCGAAGGCCATCTGCACCTTGGCGAACTGGCCGGAACCACCGGTCTGCTTCTTGTGCGTGTAGTCGACCTTGTCGACCTTCTTCTTGATGGTCTCGCGGTAGGCCACCTGGGGCTTGCCCACGTTGGCTTCGACTCGGAACTCGCGGCGCATGCGGTCCACGAAGACGTCCAGGTGCAGCTCGCCCATGCCGCCGATGACGGTCTGGCCGGTCTCATCGTCGAGGTTCACGGTGAACGTGGGGTCCTCGGCGACGAGCTTCTGGATGGCGGTGGAGAGCTTCTCCTGGTCGCCCTTGGTCTTCGGCTCGATGGCCACCGAGATCACGGGCTCCGGGAAGGACATGGACTCGAGGATGATCGGGTCGCTGATGGAGCACAGGGTGTCACCAGTGGTGGTGTCCTTGAGGCCGATCACGGCGTAGATGTGGCCCGCCACGACCTCCTCGACCGGGTTCTCCTTGTTCGCGTGCATCTGGAACAGCTTGCCGATGCGCTCCTTCTTCCCCTTGGTGGAGTTCAGGATCTGGTCACCGGGATTCAGACGGCCGGAGTACACGCGGATGAAGGTCAGCTGACCGAAGAACGGGTGCGCGGCGATCTTGAAGGCCAGCGCCGAGAACGGTCCGTCCTTCGAGGGCTCGCGGGTCAGCTCCTTCTCCTCGTCCTTCACGTCGAGGCCGGTGATGGCCCCGGCATCCATGGGGTTCGGCAGGTAGGAGACCACGGCGTCCAGCATCGGCTGCACACCACGGTTCTTGAAGGCGGAACCACAGAAGACCGGGTAGGCCTCGGCGTTGATGGTCAGGTGGCGCACGCCGGCCTGGATCTCCTCATTGGAGATCTCCTCACCCTCGAGGTACTTCATCATGAGCTCTTCGGAGGTGTCGGCGACGGCCTCGATGAGCTGGGCGCGGTACTGCTCGGCCTTCTCCTGGAGGTCGGCCGGGATCTCGCGGGTCTCGTAGGCGGCGCCCATGGTGACGTCACCCTTCGAGTCGCCCTCCCAGACGAGCGCCTTCATGGTCAGCAGGTCCACCACGCCGACGAAGTCGTTCTCGGAGCCGATCGGCAGCTGCATCACGAGCGGCTTGGCGCCGAGGCGGGACACGATGGTGTCGACGGTGTAGTAGAAGTCAGCGCCCAGCTTGTCCATCTTGTTGACGAAGCAGATACGGGGCACGTTGTACTTGTCAGCCTGGCGCCACACGGTCTCGGACTGCGGCTCCACGCCTTCCTTGCCGTCGAACACGGCAACGGCGCCATCGAGCACGCGCAGGGAGCGCTCCACCTCGACGGTGAAGTCGACGTGGCCCGGGGTGTCGATGATGTTGATCTGGTTGTCGTCCCAGAAGCAGGTCACCGCGGCGGAGGTGATGGTGATGCCGCGTTCCTTTTCCTGCTCCATCCAGTCCGTGGTGGAGGCGCCGTCGTGGGTCTCGCCCAACTTGTGGTTGACGCCCGTGTAGAAGAGGATGCGCTCGGTGGTGGTGGTCTTGCCGGCATCGATATGCGCCATGATGCCGATGTTGCGGACCTTTTTGAGGTCGGTCAGCACGTCCTGTGCCACGGTGTCTCCCTAAGGTTGGTGGGTGGGTCCTGTAGTGATGCCGGTAGCCGGTGCCGGCAGCGAGTGCAGGCGGCACGGCGCCCGGAAACCACCGAAGCGGTTTCCGGGCGCACGAGAATCACCAGCGGTAGTGGGCGAATGCCTTGTTGGACTCGGCCATCTTGTGGGTGTCCTCGCGGCGCTTGACCGCGGCACCGAGACCGTTCGATGCGTCGAGGATCTCGTTCATGAGGCGCTCGGTCATCGTCTTCTCACGGCGGGCCTTGGAGTAGCCCACGAGCCAGCGCAGGGCCAGCGCGGTGGAACGACCCGGCTTGACCTCGACGGGCACCTGGTAGGTGGCGCCGCCGACGCGACGGGAGCGGACCTCGAGGGCCGGGCGGACGTTGTCCATGGCCTTCTTGAGGGTGGCCACCGGATCGTCGCCGCCCTTGTCACGAGTACCCTCGAGGGCCCCGTAGACGATGTGCTCGGCGGTGGACTTCTTGCCGTCCACCAGCACCTTGTTGATCAGCTGGGTGACCAGCGGGGACCCGTAGACCGGGTCGACGACGAGGGGGCGCTTCGGCGCAGGACCCTTACGTGGCATTACTTCTTCTCCTTCTTCGCGCCGTAGCGGCTGCGGGCCTGGCCGCGGCCCTTGACACCCTGGGTGTCCAAGGCGCCGCGGACGATCTTGTAGCGGACGCCCGGGAGGTCCTTCACACGACCGCCGCGCACGAGCACGATCGAGTGCTCCTGCAGGTTGTGGCCCTCGCCCGGAATGTACGCGGTGACTTCGATGCCGCCGTTGAGGCGGACACGGGCCACCTTGCGCAGTGCGGAGTTCGGCTTCTTCGGGGTGGTGGTGTACACACGGGTGCACACGCCACGGCGCATGGGGTTCCCCTGCAGTGCAGGAGCCTTGGTCTTGACGACCTTCGGTGAGCGGCCCTTGCGGACCAGCTGCTGAATCGTAGGCACTCTTGGTCTCTCCGTTGTTCGGTTCCAGGTTGGCTGCTCTCACAGCTGTCCTGCTTCCAGCCCGGCGGGCGCACAGGACGGGCCCGCGTCAACCTGGACTGCTGATGGTCGTTTCTTCGCACCCGAGGGGGTTCGGCGAGAACGACCGCAGGCGTGCAAAAGTGTGGCATTCGTTGCGCAAGAACCCCGCAACCCGGACTGTGTCCCTATTGCCACACAAAAACAATTGAGATCAGCCTACCACCCCCTGGGGGCGGCGGTGAAACCGAGGGTGAGGGCCAGCTAGGCCCGGGGCGCCGGGTGGTTCCGGAAGACCCGCCGTGACTTCACCTCGACGGCGCGAAGATAGAGCTCACGCGGCAGGTCACGGTCGGCGGGGTAGGAGAAGGGGCGCACGACCCGGCCGGCCCGCTTCGCCTGACGGATGCGTTGCCGTTGCGTGTCCGTGGCGTACTGGTCCACCAAGGAGAGCGGGATGGTGGTGATGAGGGCGGGGCCGGTGGTGGACACCCGTCCGTCATCCGGCCGCAGGTCCGTCTTGAGGTCCAGGTTCAGGTACTCCTCCACCAGGTACGGGGCCGGATTCGCCCCGGCGGCCGTGAGGTAGTAGTGGTTCCGGCCCAGCCGTGGGTTCATCTCCAGGAACTGGGCCACGCCCGTGCGGGGGTCGATCTTGGTGTCGAACATCGCGAAACCGTGCCAGTCGAGCGCCTCCATCAGGGTGATCCCCTGGTCAGCGATCACCGGGTGCACGGAGGCCAGCACCGCTCGCGCATTGCCCTCCAGTCCCGGGGCATGGTCCTCGACGATGACCTCTCCGTAGGACACGAGCCGGGTGGAACCGGTGCGGTCACGGAAGAACGTGGCGATCCCCAGCTGAGAGTCCGGCCCGGGCACCATCTCCTGGACGATCAGGGCTCCTCGATAGCCGGCGGCACTGGCCTTGCCCAGAAGCGCCTCCACCTCGGCGGCTCCCCCTGCCCCGGGGTGGGTGCTGAGGGCCTCCTCGATGATGTGGACCTTGCGTCGGCCCTCGAAGCGGATGTCCGCCCACGCGCCGCCGTCGCCGGCCTTGAGGATCACGGGGTAGGTCAGGCCCAGCCCGGCAGCGAACCGGCGCGCGGCTTCGGGGGTGTGGGAGCCGGCGTCGTAGGTGGCGGTCTTCGGGTACGGCACCCCGTGCCGCTCGCACAGCGCGTAGAAGTTCTCCTTGAGGGCGGCTGCGTCCAGGGCGTCCTCATCCGGATAGGGAACGGTGTAGCCGGCGGCCTCGAGGGCCTCGCGATGGCGGACGGCGAAGCGCACGAGGTGGTCATAGCTGGCCAGCAGCAACAGCGGGCGGCGGGGCTCCCCGCGCAAGCGTTCGGCGACCCGCACGAGGGCGTCGATGACGGGCTGCTCCTCCGTCATGGGCCCGGCCGGGAATGCCTGCAGAATGCCGGAGTGCTTCAGGTTGCGGTTCAGCGACGTCGGGACCACCGCGGAGATCACGCCGTACGCCTCGTGGAACTCGCGGGCGAGGGAGTACGCACCCACGTCGCCCCCGGTGATCACCGGCACGAAGGCCTGCCCAGCGGGAATGGCTGACGGGTGGGTAGCAGCGGTGGCTGAAGGCTTGCCAGAAGCGGTGTCAGAAGCGGTGTCGGAGGAGCCAGTCACAGCGGGCGTGGGCACAGCGGAGCTGGAGGAGGCAGCGGGGTCTTCCATGGCTTCGATGCTACCGGCGGCTAGGGTGGGGGTCGTGCCAGATCTAGCTTCCCCGTTCGGTTCCCCTTCTCCTTCCGGCCAGAACTCTCGGCCCCTGACCGTCCGGCGGATCACTCCCGCAGACCATGGGCGGTTCCTGGCGGACCACCCCGGGGCCTCCTTCCTCCAGAACCCGCAGTGGCCCGGAGTGAAGATCGACTGGCGTGGGGATTCCCTGGGCTTTTTCGACGGCCAGACCCTCAAGGCCACGGCCCTCGTGCTGTTCCGCCGGCTGCCCGTCCCGCTGCCGGTGCTGAAGAAACGCTCCCTCGCCTACATCGCCGAGGGACCGGTGTTCGACCCCTCGGCCGTGCAGCTGGAATCCGTCCTCGTCCCGCTGGTGCAGTACCTCAAGTCCCGGGGCGCGTTCCTCGTCCGGGTGGGCCTGCCGGGCGTCGCGAACCGCTGGGACGGGTCCGAGGTCCGCAAGGCCCTGGCCGCCGGCACGCACCGCTCGGTCACCGACCTCGCCCCCCTCCACACCGACCCCGCCGCCGAGGACGTCCGTGCCCGCCTCCGGACCCTGGGCTGGCAGGCCCCGTCCGCGTCGGAGGAGTTCGAAGCCGGGCAGCCCCAGTTCCAGGCACGTATCCCGCTGCACCCGGAACTGGACACCGCCCCCGATGGCACCCGCGCAGAGCCCAACAAGAACGGTGAGTCGCCCGCCTTGGAGGCGGCCCTGAACCGGATGGACTCGACGTCCCGCCGCCAGACGCGCAAGTCGACACGGTCCGAGCTCACGGTGACCGTGGGCACGGTGGAGGACCTGCCGGCGTGGCAGGCCCTCTACGAGGAGACCGCGGTGCGCGATGGATTCACGGGGCGACCCCTCGCCTACTTCCAGCGCATGTTCACCGAGTTGAACTCGGCGGGTTCCAGGGACGCCGCAGCGAACACAGCCGGGGACACAGCACCGAACACATCACCCAACCCAGCACCCAACACCGCACCCAACACCGCACCCACCACAGCAGCGAACGCGGCCGTGGATACCGAGTGCACCCTGTACCTGGCCCACTTCGGTGACCAGCTGCTGGCCGCCGCCATCTACGTCCGCCAGGGCCAGTTCGGGTGGTACGTCTACGGAGCCTCGTCCTCGGAGGAACGGAAGCGCTACGCCCCCCGTGCCCTGCAGCTCCGCCAGATCCAGGACTCTCTCGCCGCCGGGTGCACCTGGTACGACCTCGGCGGGATGAGCCCCTCCCTGGATCCGGAGTACGAGCTGGCGGGGCTGACCCGGTTCAAGACGACCATGGGGGCCGATGTGGTCCAGACCCTCGGTGAGTGGGATTACCCCGTGAATCGGTGGCTGGCCCGGGGCTTCAACCTGTACATGTCCCGCCGGGGCTGAGGGTCACGACGGAACGGCCGGTCGCCACGGCCGGGCGCTACGGCTGAACCCTCGCCGCGCCCCGGTCAGTGCCCGAACTCGTCCGCGTCCTGGCGGGTCTCGGACGGGACGCCGGCGTCGAGCCCGCCGAGCGCCGCCATCTCCTCCGGGGTCAGTTCGAAGGAGAACACCTCCAGGTTCTCTCGCTGCCGCTGCGGGTCCGCCGACTTCGGGATGGCGATTCTCCCCTGCTGCACGTGCCAGCGCAGCACCACCTGGGCCGGCGTCCGCCCCAGCCGCGCGGCGATTGAGGTGATCTCCGGGCGGTCGAGCAGCTCACTGCCCCTCCCGATCGGCGTGTAGGCCGCCGTCAGGACGCCGGCCGCGGTGTTGGCCTCCTGCACGTCCCACTGGGCATCGGTCGGCTGGCAGTGGATCTGGTTGACGCTCGGCACCAGCCCCGCCTCCAGCACGCGCTGCAGGTGTGCGGGCTTGAAGTTGGAGACCCCCCAGGAACGGATGAGTCCGGCCTCCGTCAGCGCGGCCAGCGACTCGCACGCCTGCACGTACCGGTCCAGGTGCGGGTTCGGCCAATGCACCAGGTACAAGTCGAAGTACTCCAGTCCGGCTCGTTCCAGCCCCGCCTCGAGGCCGGCCCGCACCGTGTCCACGGGCCCATGCCACTCCCGGTTGAATTTGGACGTCACGAAGACCTCGTCCCGGCTGGTCCCGGAGCCGACGACGGCACGCCCGACCGCGTCCTCGTTCCGGTAGTTCTCCGCCGTGTCCACGTGCCGGTACCCTGCCTCGAGCGCCCTCGTGACGGCCTCGGTGCACTCGACGCCGGTCATCGGCCAGGTGCCGAGCCCGATCAGGGGAATCTGGACTGCCGAGTCGGTGCCGGTGCCGGTATTGGTGTTGCTGTTGGTGTTGGTATTGGTGCCGGACAGCGGAGCATATCTCTGGGTGACCATGGCACCCAGCCTGTCACGCCGGCGTCGGGAAGATCCACCGAGTGTGAGCACTCCGTCTCGTCAAGCGCCCCCGGGGGCACTCCAGAAGACCCCACTTCAAGCACAGAGTGGCCTGGCCCCGACTGATGAGTCGGGGCCAGGCCACTCTGTGTGGTGCTGGTTCAGCGATGCGCTAGCTCAGCAATGTGCTGGATCAGCGATGCGCTGTTTCAGCGATCAGCCGCGGAAGTCGCCGCCCATGCCGTAGTCGTCCAGCGAGATCGCGTGGAACTCCGGCGTGGCCGAGGAATCCAGGCCCGGGTAGTCGAAGTCCGCGAAGCCGGCCGGGCCGGTGAACAGGTTGGCCTTGGCCTCCTCGGTGGGCTCGACATTGACCTTGGTGTAGCGATCCAGGCCGGTGCCGGCCGGGATCAGCTTGCCGATGATCACGTTCTCCTTCAGGCCCAGCAGCGGATCCGACTTGCCCTCCATGGCCGCCTGCGTCAGCACGCGGGTGGTCTCCTGGAAGGACGCGGCGGACAGCCACGAGTCGGTGGCGAGCGAGGCCTTGGTGATGCCCATGAGCTCGTCACGACCGGAGGCCGGCTGACGACCCTCCGCCACGGCCTTGCGGTTCGCGGCGGTGAAGCGGGCGCGGTCCGTCAGCTCGCCCGGCAGCAGGTCGGTCTCGCCCGACTCGATGACGGTGATGCGGCGCAGCATCTGGCGGACGATGACCTCCACGTGCTTGTCGTGGATGCCCACACCCTGGGACTGGTACACGTCCTGGACTTCCTGGACCAAGAACTTCTGGGCGGCCCGGGGACCGAGCACACGCAGCACCTGCTTCGGATCCACGGCACCGGCGACCAACTGGGTACCGACGGCCACATGCTCGCCATCGGACACCAGCAGACGCGCACGGCGCAGCACCGGGTACGCGATCTCCTCGGAGCCGTCGTCCGGGGTGAGCACCAGCCGCAGCTGCTTCTCGCCATCCTCGATGACCACGCGGCCGGCGACCTCGGAGATCGGGGCCACACCCTTCGGGGTACGGGCCTCGAAGAGCTCTTGAATACGGGGCAGACCCTGGGTGATGTCGTCTGCGGAGGCGACACCACCGGTGTGGAAGGTACGCATGGTGAGCTGGGTTCCCGGCTCACCGATGGACTGTGCGGCGATGATGCCCACGGCCTCGCCGATGTCCACGAGCTGACCCGTGGCCATGGAGCGGCCGTAGCACTTCGCGCAGGTCCCGACGGCGGACTCGCAGGTGAGCACGGAGCGCACCTTGATCTCGGTGACACCGGCGGCGATGTAGGCGTCGATCGCCACGTCGCCGATGGCCTCGCCCGACTGGCCCAGCACCGTGCCGTCCTCGGAGGTGACGTCGACCGCGAGGGTCCGGGCGAACGAGGAGTTCTCCACGGTCTCGTGGCGCACCAGCTCGCCGTCGGCGTTCGGCACACCGATGATCTCGGTCAGGCCGCGCTCGGTGCCGCAGTCCTCCTCGCGGACGATGACGTCCTGGGACACGTCCACCAATCGACGGGTCAGGTAACCCGAGTTGGCGGTCTTCAGCGCCGTATCCGCGAGGCCCTTACGGGCACCGTGGGTGGCGATGAAGTACTCGAGCACGGACAGGCCCTCACGGTAGGAGGACTTGATCGGACGCGGGATGATCTCACCCTGCGGGTTGGCCACGAGGCCACGGATGCCGGCGATCTGCCGGACCTGCAGCCAGTTACCACGGGCACCGGAGGTCACCATGCGGTTGATGGTGTTGAGCTTCGGCAGACCCGCCTGCATGGCGGCGGCAACCTCGTCGGTGGCCTTGTTCCAGATGTCGATCAGCTCGGAACGGCGCTCCTCGTCAGCGATCAGACCCTTCTCGTACTGGGCCTGGACCTTGAGGGCCTGGTCCTCGTACCCGGTCATGATGGACGCCTTGTCGAAGTCCGAGGTGATGTCCGAGATCGCCACGGTGACGCCCGACCAGGTGCCCCAGTGGAAGCCGGCATCCTTGAGGTTGTCCAGCGTCGCGGCGGTCTGCACCATCGGGTACCGCTCGGCCAGGTCGTTGACCAGCGCGCCGAGGGTGCCCTTGGTCGCCTGCGTGGACAGCCACGGGTAGTCGGCCGGGAGCAGCTCGTTGAACAGCACCACGCCCAGGGTCGTGTCCAGCACGACCGAGGTGCCCTCTTCCCAGCCTTCGGGGGCCGGGCTCTGGGCGGACGGGATGAAGCCGTCCACGGTGATCTTGACCGGTGCGTTCAGGTGCAGCTGGCCGGCGTCGAAGGCCATGATGGCCTCGGCGACCGACGAGTACTCCGTCCCGGCGCCGACCTCGTCCTCACGCACGGTGGTGAGGTGGTTGAGGCCGATGATCATGTCCTGGGCCGGAACGGCCACGGCGCGACCGTCGGAGGGCTTCAGGATGTTGTGGGAGGACAGCATCAGCAGTCGCGACTCGGCCTGCGCCTCGGGGCTCAGCGGCAGGTGCACTGCCATCTGGTCACCGTCGAAGTCGGCGTTGAAGGCGCCACAGACCAGCGGGTGCAGCTGCAGTGCCTTGCCCTCCACCAGCATCGGCTCGAAAGCCTGGATGCCGAGGCGGTGCAGGGTGGGTGCACGGTTCAGCAGCACCGGGTGCTCGGTGATGACCTCTTCCAGCACGTCCCAGACCTGCGGGCGGAAACGCTCCACCATCCGCTTGGCCGACTTGATGTTCTGGGCGTGGTTGAGGTCCACCAGGCGCTTCATCACGAAGGGCTTGAAGAGCTCCAGGGCCATCTGCTTCGGCAGGCCGCACTGGTGCAGCTTGAGCTGCGGGCCCACCACGATCACGGAACGGCCGGAGTAGTCCACGCGCTTGCCGAGCAGGTTCTGACGGAAGCGTCCCTGCTTGCCCTTGAGCATGTCGGAGAGCGACTTCAGCGGACGGTTGCCCGGTCCGGTGACCGGACGGCCGCGACGGCCGTTGTCGAACAGCGAGTCCACCGCTTCCTGGAGCATGCGCTTCTCGTTGTTCACGATGATCTCGGGGGCACCGAGGTCCAGCAGGCGCTTCAGGCGGTTGTTGCGGTTGATCACGCGGCGGTACAGGTCGTTCAGGTCGGAGGTCGCGAAGCGGCCACCGTCCAGCTGCACCATCGGGCGCAGCTCCGGCGGGATCACCGGGACGGCGTCCAGGACCATGCCCAGCGGGGAGTTGTCCGTGGTGAGGAACGCGTTGACGACCTTCAGCCGCTTCAGGGCACGGGTCTTGCGCTGGCCCTTGCCGGTCTTGATGACCTCGCGCAGGAACTCGGCCTCGGCGTCGAGGTCGAAGGTCTCCAGGCGCTTCTTGATGGACTCGGCGCCCATGGAGCCCTCGAAGTACTGACCGTACTTGTCACGCATCGCACGGAACAGGCCCTCGTCGCCCTCGAGGTCGGCGACCTTGAGGTTCTTGAAGCGGTCCCAGATCTTCTCCATCCGGTCCAGCTCGGCGTCGGCCCGCTTGCGGATCTGCGCCATGGTCTTGTCCGCGGAGTCACGGGCCTTCTTCTTCTCGGCGGCCTTGGCCCCCTCGGACTCGAGCTTGGCGAGGTCCTTCTCCAGGTCACCGGCGACGGCGGCGATATCGGCATCGCGGGTGTCAGTCAGGTGACGAGTCTCCTGGTCATGCTCGGCCTGCAGGTTCGGCAGGTCGGCGTGGCGTGCCTCGTCGTCCACCGAGGTGATCATGTAGGCCGCGAAGTAGATGATCTTCTCGAGATCCTTCGGGGCCAGGTCCAGCAGGTAGCCCAGACGGGAGGGCACACCCTTGAAGTACCAGATGTGGGTGACCGGAGCGGCCAGCTCGATGTGGCCCATCCGGTCGCGGCGCACCTTGGAACGGGTCACCTCGACGCCGCAGCGCTCACAGATGATGCCCTTGAAGCGCACGCGCTTGTACTTGCCGCAGTAGCACTCCCAGTCCCGGGTGGGGCCGAAGATCTTCTCGCAGAAGAGTCCGTCCTTCTCGGGCTTCAGGGTGCGGTAGTTGATGGTTTCGGGCTTCCTGACCTCGCCGTAAGACCAATTGCGGATCTCGTCCGCGGTCGCGAGGCCAATGCGCATGAGGCCAAATGATGAGTTGTCGTTGGACATGGTCCGTTGAACTCCTGATTCCTTGCGTTTTCGAATCGTGGATGAAGTCTGGGGTGGGACGGGGAACGGGGTGTTGCTCAGACCTCTTCAACCGAGCTGGGCTCGTTGTGGGACAGGTCGATGCCCAGTTCCTCGGCGGCCCGGAAGACTTCATCCTCCGAGTCACGCATTTCGATCGCGGTGCCGTCGGCGGAGAGAACCTCCACGTTCAGGCACAGCGACTGCATTTCCTTGATGAGGACCTTGAAGGACTCGGGAACGCCCGGCTCCGGGATGTTCTCGCCCTTCACGATGGCCTCGTAGACCTTCACACGACCGTGGATGTCATCCGACTTGATGGTCAGCAGTTCCTGCAGGGTGTAGGCGGCGCCGTACGCCTCCAGGGCCCAGACCTCCATCTCACCGAAGCGCTGGCCACCGAACTGCGCCTTACCACCCAGCGGCTGCTGCGTGATCATGGAGTACGGACCGGTGGAGCGTGCGTGGATCTTGTCGTCCACCAGGTGGTGCAGCTTCAGCATGTACATGTAGCCCACGGAGACCGCGTCCGGGAACGGCTCGCCGGAGCGGCCGTCGAACAGGGTGGCCTTGCCGTTGGTGCCCATCAGCCGGTCGCCGTCACGGGTGACGTTGACGTGGCCGAGCAGCCCCTCGATCTCGTGGGCCTCGGCACCGTCGAACACCGGGGTGGCGACGTTGACCGGACCGGAGGACCGCGGGAAGTTCGGCAGGTCCTTGATCCACTCCGGCTCGCCCTGGATGTCCCAGCCGCGGGAGGCGGCCCAGCCCAGGTGCAGCTCCATGACCTGGCCCAGGTTCATACGGCCCGGAACGCCCAGCGGGTTCAGGATGATGTCCACCGGGGTGCCGTCCTCGAGGAACGGCATGTCCTCCATCGGCAGGATCTTGGAGATGACGCCCTTGTTGCCGTGACGGCCGGCCATCTTGTCACCGTCGGTGATCTTGCGCTTCTGGGCCACGTACACGCGGACCAGCTGGTTCACGCCCGGGGGCAGATCGTCGTCCTCGTCGCGGTCGAAGATGCGCACGCCGATGACGGTGCCGGACTCGCCGTGGGGCACCTTCAGGGAGGTGTCACGCACTTCGCGGGACTTCTCGCCGAAGATGGCGCGCAGCAGGCGCTCCTCCGGGGTCAGCTCGGTCTCGCCCTTCGGGGTCACGCGGCCGACCAGGATGTCCCCGGCCTCGACCTCGGCACCGATGTGGATGATGCCGCGCTCGTCGAGCTGCGCCAGGACCTCGTCGGAGACGTTCGGGATGTCCCGGGTGACCTCTTCCGCGCCCAGCTTGGTGTCACGGGCGTCGACCTCGTGCTCCTCGATGTGGATCGAGGTCAGCACGTCGTCGGAGACCATGCGCTGGGACAGGATGATGGCATCCTCGTAGTTCAGGCCCTCCCAGGGCATGAACGCGACGAGGAGGTTCTTGCCGAGCGCCAGCTCGCCGTGGTCCGTGGCGGGACCGTCGGCGATGATGGACAGCTTCTCCACGCGGTCGCCCTCGGTGACCCGGACACGCTGGTTGTACGCGTTGCCCTGGTTGGAGCGGGCGAACTTCATGATCGGGTAGTGGCGCATCGTGCCGTCGTCGTTCATGACGGTCACCATGTCCGCAGCCACCTCGGTCACGACACCGGGGGCGTCGGCCGTGATGGAGTCGCCGGCGTCGACGGCGATGTACTTCTCCATGCCGGTGCCCACCAGGGGCGCCTCGGCCTGGAGCAGCGGCACAGCCTGGCGCTGCATGTTCGCACCCATGAGGGCGCGGTTGGCGTCGTCGTGCTCGAGGAACGGGATCAGCGCCGTGGCGGCGGAGACCATCTGGCGCGGGGAGACGTCCATGTAGTCGATGTCGTCCACGGTGGACAGCACCGGCTCGCCGCCGCCGCCGCGCTGGCGGCAGAGCACGAGGTCCTCGGCGAAGGAGCCGTCGTCGTTCAGCGGGGCGTTGGCCTGGGCGATCTGGGCTTCCAGCTCGTCATCGGCGGTGAGGTAGTCCACCTGCTTGGTGACGATCCCGTCCACGACCTTGCGGTACGGGGTCTCGATGAAGCCGAACGGGTTGATGCGCCCGAACGTGGCCAGCGAGCCGATGAGGCCGATGTTCGGGCCTTCGGGGGTCTCGATGGGGCACATGCGGCCGTAGTGGGACGGGTGCACGTCACGGACTTCCATGCCGGCACGGTCACGGGACAGGCCGCCCGGGCCCAGCGCGGACAGGCGCCGCTTGTGAGTCAGGCCCGCCAGCGGGTTGTTCTGGTCCATGAACTGGGACAGCTGGGAGGTTCCGAAAAACTCCTTGATCGAGGCCACCACGGGGCGGATGTTGATCAGGGTCTGCGGGGTGATCGCCTCGACGTCCTGGGTGGTCATGCGCTCACGCACGACGCGCTCCATGCGGGACAGGCCGGTGCGGATCTGGTTCTCGATCAGCTCGCCCACGGCGCGGATGCGACGGTTGCCGAAGTGGTCGATGTCGTCGACCTCCACGCGCACCTCGACGTCCTCGCCGGCGCGCTTGCCGGTGATCGTCTTCTCGTTGGCGTGCAGGGCCACGATGAAGTGCACCATCTGGACGATGTCGTCCTGGGTCAGCACGGAGGCGTGCGGATCGGACAGCGGCATGTCCACGCCCAGCTTGCGGTTGAGCTTGTAACGGCCCACCTTCGCCAGGTCATAGCGCTTCGGGGTGAAGTACAGGTTGTTCAGCAGGTTCTGCGCGGCGTCCACGGCGGCGGGCTCGCCCGGGCGGAGCTTGCGGTAGATGTCCAGCAACGCCTCGTTCTGGCCCTCGGTGGGGTCCTTCTCGAGGGTGGCGCGGATGGAATCGTACTGGCCGAACTCCTCGAGGATGCGGGACTCGGACCAGCCCATGGCCTTGAGCAGCACGGTGACCGGCTGCTTGCGCTTGCGGTCGAGGCGGACGCCGACCTGATCGCGCTTGTCAACCTCGAGCTCGAACCAGGCACCACGGGACGGGATGATCTTCGCGGTGAAGATGTCCTTGTCACTGGTCTTGTCCGGGGTGCGCTCGAAGTACGCACCGGGCGAGCGGACGAGCTGGGACACGACGACACGCTCGGTGCCGTTGATCACGAAGGTGCCCTTGTCCGTCATGAGCGGGAAGTCGCCCATGAACACCGTCTGCTGCTTGATCTCGCCGGTGTTGTTGTTCATGAACTCGGCCTTGACGTACAGCGGAGCGGCGTACGTGGTGTCGCGCTCCTTGCACTCGTCGACCGGCATCTTCGGGTCCGAGAACTCCGGATCGGTGAAGGACAGGGACATGGTGCCCTGGAAGTCCTCGATCGGGGAGATCTCCTCGAAGATGTCGGCGAAGCCGGACGTGACCGCCACGGAGTCGTCGTTGATCTCGCGAGCGTGGGCCACCCGTTCGGCCCAGCGTTCGTTGCCCACGAGCCGATCGAACGACTCGGTCTGCAGGGCCAGCAGGTCCGGGACCTCCAGCGGCTCATGAATCTTCGCGAACGAGATTCGGCCGGCACTGGCGCCGGAGCGGGGCGAGACGCCCCCGGGGAAATTAGCGGTTTCGGTATTTGAGGTGCTCGAGGCGACCAAGAGGGATCCTTCCACAGACCGTCTTTACTTCCGTGCACTCCCCCGCAGGTCCACAGCACCGGGGCCCACCGCTATTTGAAGGCCAGACCGAATGCCACACCGATATGCCCCCGGACGCGACCGGTGGCATGACAAAGTGGACTTCAGGGGAGACGTAAGGAACCATACTAACTTTCGGCACGCCCGAAGTCCAGCCGGTCCTGTTCCCGTGGCTGTGAATATGCTAGGAACCGGGCGTTGAGGAAGTTGAGGAAACGGGCACGCGGGCTCGCCCCAACCGCGCTCCCACCACCGGCCACGTCCCGACGCCGGCCGTCACCGCGCGCTGCAGGCCAGGTCCCAGCGGGCGTTCGACCCACCGGTGCAGCAGCCACGCGGCGCCCAGGATCGCCGCCAGGGTGAGGACCAGCACCACTTCACGCGGCAGGTACGGCGAGAGCAGATAGATCAGCCACCACCCCCACAGCTGGTGCAGGAGGTAGACGGGATAGGTCAGCTGTCCGGCGAGGGTCATGCCCGGCACCCGGAGGGAGGCCAAGGGGGTCAGCACCATGAGGGCGACCAGGACGAACAGCCCCGCGACGACGGCCGCGAAGACCCAGAAGGGGTAGTCGTAGCCGGTGAGCTTGACCGTCTCGGCCTGCTGGACACGCGCGGACCATAGGCTGCCGACGCCCGCGTTCAGCACGAGGGCCGCCCACCGCAGCGGCGTGTGGCCGAACTTGAACAGCAGGAACAGGGCCATCCCACCGGCGAACAGGGCCGAGTACTGAGGGAAGAACACGTGCTCCACCCAGCCGATGGGCTGGCCGGCCGCATGCAGGCCGAAGTACAGCGCATTGCCGACGAGCGGCCACGCGAAGGCGAACACGAGCACCCGGCCCACCGTCATGCCGATGAGGGTGAAGGCGAGGATCCAGAGGTAGAACTTCATCTCCACCCACAAGGTCCAGTAGACGCCGTCGATATGCCCGACGCCGAGGCCGCCCTGGAACATCGTCAAGTTCGCCAGGATGTCCATCGGCGACCGCTGAGATCCCATCTCCGGCCAGACGACGAAGGTCAGCGTGGCGGCGGCCAGCACGGCGACCCAGTAGGCCGGATACAACCGGCCCACCCGGGAGCCGATGAATCGCGCCGGCGACTTCCCGTAGGAGGAGAGCAGGATCACGAAGCCGGAGATGATGAAGAAGAGCTGGACGCCGAGCGCCCCGACGGAGCTGAACTGGCTCAACCACGGCCACGCCTCGGCGGCGGGTTCCCCGTGGCGGCCCCAGTATCCGTGGTGCCAAGCGGTCCAGTGGAAGAGCACCACGGCCAGGGCGGCTACCAGGCGTAGTCCGTCGAGCAGGGCCAGGCGGGGCCGTGGCCGATCTGCCGTCGGCTGACCAACCAGTTGATCTGCCTGCTGATCCCTCTGCTGATCTACCTGCTGATCTACCCGCTGATCTACCTCGATCCGCGGCAGCTCCGTCGTCGCGACCATGGGCCGGCGCCCTCCCTCAGGTTCCGAGCCGCGCCGCGCTCTGGTTCCCGTCCCCCGCGCGTCGGGCTGTGCTTGCATCCCGTCTTGATGATTTCGTTACCTTACGAAGCCCGTCTGGGTGGTCGCTGGGAATCCGATGAGAGCGGGCGGAAGACCGCCGTGAAAGCAGAGTTAGAGCAGAGTTTGAGCAGAGTCAAAGCAGAACGGCCCCATCCTCCCCGCAGAAGCGGGTCGGATGGGGCCGGGCTGAAAGAGACGAACAGCGGCTCTACGCCGCCGTCATCACTTGAGGGTGACGGTGGCGCCGGCGCCCTCGAGGGTCTCCTTGGCCTTGTCGGCAGTCTCCTTGTTGACGCCCTCCAGGACGGCCTTCGGAGCGGAGTCAACGAGGTCCTTGGCTTCCTTCAGACCCAGCGAGGTCAGTGCGCGGACCTCCTTGATGACGCCGATCTTCTTGTCGCCGGCGGCCTCGAGGACCACGTCGAACTCGGTCTGCTCTTCCTCGGCCTCAGCGGCAGCGGCGGCCGGAGCGGCGCCGGCAGCGGCGACCGGAGCGGCAGCGGTCACCTCGAACTTCTCTTCGAAGGCCTTGACGAACTCGGACAGCTCGATGAGGGACAGCTCGGAGAAGGCCTCGAGCAGCTCTTCGGTGGACAGCTTAGCCATGGTGGGCTCCTTTACTTCCGTGTGATCACGGATGAGTTTTCACGGATGTGATGGTGTGGGGTGGCCGCGAGAGCGACCGGGGTGGTGTTACTCGGCGGCCGGCGCAGCAGCGCCACCCTGCTCCTCGACCTTCGCGCGCAGGGCATCCACGGTGCGGACTGCCTGCGAGAGCGGGGCCTGGAACAGGTAAGCGGCCTTGTGCAGGTTGCCCTTCATGGCACCTGCCAGCTTGGCCAGCAGAACCTCGCGGGACTCAAGGTCCGCCAGCTTCTTCATGCCGGCCTCATCGAGGAACTGGCCCTCCATGTAGCCGCCCTTGACAACCAGGGCCTCATGATTCTTGGCGAAGTCGCGCATGGCCTTGGCCGCGTCCACCGGATCACCGGAGACGAAGGCGATTGCGGACGGGCCGGACATCTTGCCCTTGAAGGCATCGACGCCGGCCTGGTCGGCCGCGATCTCGGTCAGCGTGTTCTTCACCACGGCGTAGGTCGCATTCTCACCGAGTGCACGGCGGAGCTGCTTGAGCTCGGCCACGGTGAGACCACGGTACTCCGTCAATACTGCTGCGGTGGAGGAGCGGAACAGTTCCGCCAGCTCCGCCACAACAGCGTTCTTTTCAGACGTCGCCATGGCACTCCTTCCATTGCTGTGGGGCCGGTACCCCCTGACAATGAAAAACGCCCCGTGCAGGTGCACAGGGCGTGGCGTTGACGTCGCGGCGGACCGGGGTCCGACCATCCTTCAAGCGTTGCTCGGTTCACCTGCGCAGGTCGCCTCCATCGGGAGAGCTTTACGGACGGGCATCCAGAGGTTCAGGGAACATCCGGGTACCTGCCGACCGGCGGTCTTTGGTGCAACAGATCCTAGACCCGACGCCGGCCATTCACCAAATCGGGCGCGGTCAGTTCCCCGATGGTCAGCCCCTCACCGGGGCACCGCCGACAGGACGGGGGCCGAGGAGGATGTGGACGCCGGGCCGGTCGAACCACGGACCTGCAGCCCCGAAGCCAGCCGAAGCTGGTGCACCGCCCGCTCGCCCGCCATGCGGGCGAGCAACAGGTCCACGGCCGCGCGGCCGGCCTGCTCCACCGGGGCGTCCACACACGTCAGCCCAGAATGCACGAAGTCGGAACCATAGGTGTTGTCGTAGCCGACCACGGAGACATCCCCCGGGACGTCCACGCCGTTGGAGATCAGGTGCCGGAGGATGCCGACGGCCAGCTGGTCGTTGTAGCCGATGATGGCGGTCGGCCTCCGCGCCCAGGCCAGGGCGGCCGCGGCGGCGCCCTGGCCGATCAGCGGCTTGAACGGGCCCGTGGTGATCAACTCGATTCCCAGCGCCTGGGCCACGTCGTCCTGGGCCGTCTGGCGCAGGACGTTGCTCCACGCATTGTGCGGCCCCGCGCAGTACACGATCTTCCGGTGCCCCAGGGCATGCAGGTGTTCAATCAGATGCCGGCTGGAATCGGCATCCCCGGCCACGACGGAGCTGATGCCCGCCACCTCCCGGTTGAACAGCACCAGGGGCCGGCGCCGAGCCATCTCCCGCAGCTCGGCATCAGAGGTCCAGCGGGCCGCGGCAACCACACCGTTCGCGTCCCCGGTCAACCGCTCCAGGTGCGTCCGCTCCATGGTGGCGGACTCCTCGGCATCGCCCAGGGTCACCAGAAAACCCGCCGAGCGCGCCTGACTGACGGCGCCCTTGAGCAGGTCGGCGAAGAAGGGGTTGGCCAGGTCCTGCACCAGGAGGTTCACCGCACGCGAGGCAGGGGTCGGGGCCACGGCCGCCGCACGCGGTGGCTCACGGCGGTATCCCAGCCGGGCGGCCGCGTCCATGACCCGCTCCACGGTCTGGAAGTTCACCCGATCCGGCCGTGTGAACGCGCGGGACGCCGTGGACGCGGCCACCCCGGCCGCCCGGGCCACGTCTTCCAGGCGAACCCTCGCCGCAACGGCGTCGTCCCGTTCAACATCCATGGTGTTGTCAACTTTTCGCGTGAGGTGGAGGGTGCCGGCATCGTCCCACCCGGGGCGGAGGCCACCGACTGGACATGCAGGATCTTTCCACTCTTTGCCGTGGTTCGTCCAGCACGAGTTTTTCGACGATCCGCAAAATGACGGGCGCCATGGCGTCCTAGCCACGTCGTTGTCGTCTCATTTCCGCAATTTTTGGCAATGGACTGGCAATCACTTTCGGTTCATGCCATTGTTCTGTCCACCTTCACCGGTGTGAGCGTCATCACCGCCCACGCCGACGGCGCATCACCGCACCCGTCTTATCTCGACTGATCCCGAGTTATCCCCCAAGGAGCCGGACATGAAACAACGCACCCTGATGACTTCCGCGGCCACCCTGGCCGCCGCCGGACTGCTGCTGTCCGGTTGCGCCTCGAACTCCGAAGGCGGAGGCGACGGCGAGGAGTTCCCGACCGAGGACGTCCGCCTCGTCGTCCCCTGGGCCGCCGGCGGCTCCGGCGACCTCTCCGCCCGCACCCTGGCCCCGCTGCTCGAGGACGAGCTCGGCGTCAGCGTCATCGTGGAGAACCGCCCCGGCGCCAACGGCTCCGTGGGCTACAACTGGCTCAAGGAGCAGGAGCCGGATGGCTACAACCTCTCCATGCTGGGCGCCGAGGTGGCCACCCTCCAGTTCATGGACTACGACATCAAGCCGGCTGACTTCGCCTTCCTCGGCAAGATCCTCGAGGGCCCCGGCGCGATCGCCGTCAAGGCGGACAGCCCCTACGAGACCCTGCAGGACCTGATCGATGCCGCGAAGGCGGCTCCGGGCGAGATCACCTACTCGTCCCCCGGCGTCGGATCCGTGTGGGACAACCCCGCCCAGGGCTTCCAGGAGATGGCCGGCATCGAGCTGACCAACGTCCCCTATGACGGCTCCGCCCCCTCGATCGCCGCCGCGGCGGCCGGTGACGTGGACTTCTCCATCGACGCCATGGGATCCCAGAAGGCGCAGGTGGACGGCGGCGAGCTGCGCTACCTGGCCGTCTTGGCGGAGGATCGCGTGGAGGACTTCCCGGACGTGCCCACCGCAGCCGAACAGGGCGTCGACCTGCAGAACGCCTCCTTCACGGGCCTGATGGCTCCTGCCGGAACCCCGGACGACGTCGTCCAGACCCTCTCGGACGCCATCGTGGCGGCCACGGAGGACGAGGACTACCAGTCCGTCATCGAGCAGTCCAACTTGGTTCCCGTCTCCGTTCCGGCCGGCGAGTTCACCGAGTTCATCCAGGCCGAGGAAGAGCGCTACGGCCCGTGGATCGAGCTCGCGAAGTCCAAGCAGGGCTAATCGTGTCCTCGCCTGACACGTCTGGTTCCACGACAGGTTCGACGACCGGCTCCACGACCGGCACTTCCGCCGGGACCGCGGAGCGTCCCGGTGACCATCCGGAGGACCTGGTCCTGCTGACGAACCTGCCCTACCGACTGCGGGAATTGATTCCCGTTGCCGCGTCGGTGGGCCTGGGGATTACGGTCCTCGTCCTGGTCGGTGGCATCACCGACCGGGGCGGGGACGCCCTGGGCCCACGGTTCTGGCCGACCATGCTCGCCTGGGCCCTGATCGGGCTCGGTGTACTGCTGGTGTTCACGAACGTCCTGCGCGGGGTCCGCCCCTCAGACATCCCCGAGGACATGAACTGGGCCGGGATCGGCCAGATGGTCGCCACCTTCGCCGTGCTGATCGGCTACCTGCTGCTGTTCAACGTCCTGCAGTTCTGGCTGATCACCATGGTCGTCACCGTGGTGCTGCTCTTGCTCTACGGCATCCGGAACTGGAAGGTCCTCGTCTTCCTCCCGATCATCATCGGTGCCCTGCTGCACCTGTTGTTCATCGTCCTCTTGAAGGTGCCCCTGTGATCCCCGAACTCCTTCTCCAGCTGCCCCTGCCCATCGCGGCGAATGCCGTCACCGACGGCATCGGCGTGGTCCTGCAGTGGGACACCCTGCTGTACATCGGTCTGGGCATGCTCGTGGGCATGCTGGTCGGCGCGTTCCCCGGCGTCACGGCCACCATGGCCGTGGCCCTGGCCTCCGGCTTCACCCTGACCATGGACCCCATCCAGGGCCTGGCCGTGCTGCTGACGATCTACGTGGCAGCGCAGTTCGGGGACCGGGTGCCGGCCATCCTCATCAACACCCCCGGCACCCCGGCCTCCATCGCGACCACCTTCGACGGCTACCCCCTGGCCAAGCAGGGCAAGGCCGGCCTGGCGATGACCGCCTCCGCCTTCGGCTCCGCGTTCGGCATGGTCATCGGCATCATCGTGCTCTCGCTGTTCGCCATCCCCCTGGCCGGCCTCGCCCGCCAGTTCGGGCCACCGGAGCTGTTCGCCCTCGTGGTCTTCGGACTGACGATGATGATCGGAGTCTCCTCCGGCCGCATCTTCAAGGGTCTGGTCGCCGGCGCCTTCGGCCTGCTGCTGGCCACGGTCGGCCGTGATCCGATCACCGGTGACCAGCGCTTCACCCTGGGCATTCTGGAGCTCAACGGCGGCGTGCCCTTCATCCCCGTGATCATCGGCCTGTTCGGTGTGGCCGAGGTCCTCAACCAGATGGTCACCCACCGGCGCACTGCGATCCAGGACAAGCCCATCAGCCAACTGGGCCAGTGGATGCCGGACCGCGCGATGTTTCGTCGGCTGATCAAGCCCATGGGCATCGGCGCCGGCACCGGATCCGTGGTCGGCCTGGTCCCGGCCGTCGGCGGGGACATCGCCGGCATCATCGCCTGGGACAACGCCAAGCGCTTCTCCCGCCGCAAGGAGGAGTTCGGCAAGGGCTCCATCGAGGGCCTCACCTCCGCCGACACCTCGTCCACCGCCACGCTCGGCGGCTCCGTCACCACCACCATGGCCCTGGGTGTGCCCGGCGACTCCGTGATGGCCGTCCTGATCGGCTCCATGATGATCTGGGGCATCCAGCCGGGCCCGGCACTGTTCACCAACGACCCGTCGCTGGTCTACACCCTGGCAACGATCCTGCTGGTGGCCACCGTGCTCTCCCTGGGCCTCTCCCTGGTCCGCATGAAGTCGATGGTGAAACTGCTGGAGCTGAAGAACCAGTACCTCTGGATCATCATCCTGGTGTTCTGCATGGTCGGCACCTACTCCATCAGCAACTCGGTCTTCGACGTCTTCGTCATGCTGATCATGGGAGTGATCGGGCTGTTCATGCTCCGCTTCGGCTTCCCCGCCGGCCCCGCCGTTCTCGGTCTGATCCTCGGTCCCCTCGCGGAATCCAACCTGCGGCGCACCCTGATCGGTGACGGTTGGACCGGATTCCTCACCAGCCCCATCGCCCTGGTGCTCTTCGCCATCTCGGCCGCAGCACTCCTGCTGCCCCCGCTGCGCCAGATGCGGCTGCGCCGCAAGCAGGCCCTGAAGGGCAAGGACGAGGGGCTGTCCGTCCTGATCCCCTGATCAGGCTTTCCCACCAACATCACCACCAACGACGACGGCGCCCCCTTCCGGATGGAAGGGGGCGCCGTTGCCTGTCGTCGGCTCAGTGAGCCGAACGGCTCAGAACACCACCGGCTGGCCGGTGCGGGAGGACTCGTATACCGCCAGTAGGATGCGCAGGGACTGGGTGGCCTCCTCACCCGTGACGGCGGGGGTTCCGCCGGTGCGGACGGCGTCCACGAAGTCGGCCACCTGGGCCCGATGCCACGGGATCAGGGCGCCGTTGATGGTGGCCAGGTCCACGTTGGGCTGCAGCGCAGACGGCCAGGTCTCCTCGGCACCCACGCTGTTTCCCGCCGCCCAGATGTCCACCCGGCCGTCGGTCCCCTCCGGGAACTCGGTGACCTGCGCGGTGGCGCCCGTGGACCCGGTGACCCGGACCTGGACGCCGAGTGACGGGGTGACGGCGGTCGAGGCCTGCACCGTCGCGATGGCCCCGGAGGCGAATCTCAGGGTCGCCACGGCCGAGTCCTCGACCTCGATGTGCTCGCCATGCACGAAGGTTCCGATGTGTCCGTGCACCTCGACCACCTCACCCATGAACCACTGGAGCAGGTCGATGTAGTGGATGCCCTGGGTCATCAGCACCCCGCCGCCGTCCGAGGACCAGGTGCCCCTCCAGTCGGTGGCGGAGTAGTACTCGGGTTCACGGTGCAGCAGCACGGAGCAGTGGCCGAGGATCGGGGTGCCCAGCGTCCCGTCGTCGATGGCGGCACGGATCCGTTGGGCCGCGGGCCAGAATCGGCGCTGGAAGAGCACGCCGAAGGTCACGGCGGCCTCACGGCAAACGGCCACCATCCGCTCGGCGGCCGCGAGGTCGATCGCGATCGGCTTCTCGCACAGCACGTGCACGCCGGCGGCGGCGGCCTCCGTCACCACGGCCTCGTGCGTGGGGTGCGGGGTGCACACCGAGATCAGATCGATCCCGCGTCCATCGGCACCCCGCCAGGCCAGCAGGTCCGTGACGGAGCCGAAGGCTTGCTGGATCCCGTGAGCCGCGGCGACCGCACCGGCCCGCTCGGCGTCGATGTCACACAGGGCCACCACCTCGACGTCCTGCAGGGCCCGGTAGGCCTCCAGGTGGTTGCGGAAGATCGCCCCACCTCCGGCGATGCCGACGCGGAGTGTTCGGTTCGGGGCGTGGCCCGGGGCTTCAGGTCCGGTGGTGCTCATGCGTGGACGTCCTCCGTGGCGGTGTGTGGGGGCTGGACCCGGGAGAGATGCCGGCCCGCGGCGTAGGCGCGCGTGATGGCGGAGCCGATCGTGGCACCACCTCCGGGGTAGGCGTCCTTGAAGACGGTCGCCGAGCAGTTGCCGGCGGCATACAGTCCGGGCAGGGGAACCCCGTCCCAGTCCAGGACCCGTCCGTCCAGGTCGGCACGCAGGCCGCCCGAGGTCCCCAGCACGCCGGGATGCAGCTGCACGGCGTAGAACGGTGGGGCCGTGAGCGGTGCCAGGCAGGGGTTGGGCAGGTTCTGCGGATCCCCCAGGTGCCGGTCCTGCGCGGAGGCTCCCCGGCCGAACTCAGGATCCTCACCGCGCTCCGCCGCCGGGTTGAAGCGGGCCACGGTCTCCTCGAGGCCCGCCGCATCCACGCCGATGATCCGTGCCAGCTCAGCCAGCGAGTCCGCCCGGTCCATCCAGTCCGGCGCCTCGTCCGGCCCGGAGAACACCGGGCTGCCGGCGACCGGGTACCGGGACACGAACCGCGAGTCCATCACCAGGTAGGCCGGGATGTTGGCGTACTGGGAGGTCGCGGGGTCGATGTTCGCGAAGACCCGGGAGAAGTCGTGGTAGTTCAGGGCCTCGTTGACGAAGCGGCGGCCGGCGGAGTTGACCACGATCCCGCCGGGCAGGGTGGCCTCCACGTTGCCCATCCGTCCGGAGGGCCTGCCGTCGTAGCTGGCACCGTGGGCGGTGATCACCGGCACGCCCCAGATGTCCGTGGTCTCTGTGAAGGAGCCGCCCACGGCCATCCCCAGCTTCAGCCCGTCGCCGGCGTTGGACGGTGCGGAGATCGGGGTGACGGGGAATTTCAGCAGGGTGCCGGTCAGCTCGGGCGACCATTCGAAGCCGCCGGAGGCGAGGACCACGGACGCGGCCGTGATGTCCTTCTCGCCAGCCACGGTGACGTGCCAGTCGCCAGTGCGAGTCGCGCTGTCAGTGCCCACATCAGCAGCACCATCACGACGGAGCCCCGTGGCCGGGGCGGAGGCCGCCATGACGACGCCGGCCTCCCAGGCCGAGGCGGTCAGGGCACCGGCCAGCGCCCCGCCCATGGTGCGCACCCCGCGCTCCGCTCGCTCGGCGAGCAGCGATGGGTCAGGGGCGGCGCCGTGCAGTTGGTCGCGCTCGTCCATGGTGATCAGCGGCAGGTACGTGGGCGGGCGCAGGGCCTCGGCCAGTCCGGGCACCACCGCGGGGTCGAACTCCCGGTGGTCCAGGCCTCGCCCACCCGGCGTGGCTCCCGGCCACTCCATGTGGTAATCGGGACGGGACAGGGGCGAATAGTCCACCCTGGTGTTCTCGTCCAGAAAGCGGACGGCCTCGGCGGCGGTGGAGACGTACCAGGAGATCTCCTCCTCGGAGAGCTTCCCGGCCGTGGCCGCCCGCACGTAGGAGGCGGCGTCCTCATCGCTGTCCGAGAAGTCACGGGCGCCCATCAGATGGTTGTTCGGCGCCCACATCACCCCGCCGCCGGCCGCCGTGGTCCCGCCCAACCGGTCCGCCTTCTCCAGCACCAGGACGGACGCTCCGGCCTGGCGGGCCACCAGGGCCGAGGTCAGCCCGGCACAGCCGGAGCCGATGACCAAGAGGTCGTAGCGGTCGGCGAGTTCCGGGACGGGGGTCAGAAGGGGGGGTCAGAAGGGGGGTCTGGAGCAGGCGGTCTGCGGCGGGGCGGGTCTCGGTCATGGCCTGGTGTCTCCTTCAGCGGGGTCTTCCG
This sequence comes from Citricoccus sp. NPDC079358, assembly GCF_040702545.1. NCBI lineage: Bacteria > Bacillati > Actinomycetota > Actinomycetes > Micrococcales > Micrococcaceae > Citricoccus > Citricoccus sp. NPDC079358. Next base: position 123,686 of record NZ_JBFBLI010000001.1, on the reverse strand, counting down.
CGGTGAAATCGATCGCGATTTTGCCGACGCCGGCCGAGGGGTCCACGAGGGTCTCGAAGGCGGCGTCCAGGTCCTCGAACGCGAACCGGTGGGTCAGCAACCGCCCGATGGTGTCCTGGTGGCGGTCCAGCAGGTCCAGGGCCTCACCGCTGAGATTCTGGGAATTGCGCGAACCGAGCAGGTCGATCTCCTTGACCGGCAGGGTGCGCAGGGTCAGTCGCAGCTCCTGGTCGGAGATGCCCACGCACACCACTCGGCCGGCGGTGGCCACCAGGTCCACCCCGGTGGCCACGGAGGACGGGGCGCCGGTGGCGTCGATGACCAGCGAGGGTCCGTCGCCGTCGGTGAGCTCGTCCAGCTCGGCCTTCTGGGCCGGCGTCGGGAACTCCTCGCGCCCCACGGTGAGGGTGCGGTCCGCGCCCATGGCCCGGGCCAGCTCGAGACGGTCCGGGTTCATGTCCGAGACCGTGACATCGCAGCCCAGGTCCTTGAGGTAGACCGTGGCCAGCAGACCGATCGGGCCGGCGCCGGAGACCAGGACCTTCTCCCCCGCCGTGGCGCGGCCGCGGTTCACGGCCTGCATAGCGATGGAGATCGGCTCGGACATCGGGGCCAGGTCCAGGGACACCGACTCCGGAACGCGGTAGAGCTTCTCCAGCGGGACGGCCTGCTCAGTGACGAGCGAGCCATCCTCGTAGCAGCCGTAGACGCTCATGTGCCGACAGGCGTTGACGCGCCCGATCGAGCAGGCGTGGCACGTGCCGCAGTAGAACATCGGGGAGATCGCCACCCGGTCGCCCACGGCCCAGCCACCGGCGGCGCCCGTCGTGTCAGCGGCGTCCAGCGCGAGGATGGTTCCGGCGGCCTCATGGCCCTGGATGATCGGCAGCTCGGTGGCGTAGTCGTCATCCCAGATGTGGGCATCCGTGCCGCAGAGGGTCACGGAGGCCATCCGGATCACCGCAGTGCCGGGTGCCGGGACCGGAGCGGGAACGCTGCGGAAGTCGATCGTGCGCCGGCTCGAGGTGACGGCGGCGGTGGCTGTGCGGTCCGAGCCGGCGGCGGTGGTCGGGGCGGAGGTTGTCGAGGTCATCTGATTACTCGGCGCCCTCGATCGAGCCGAAGGCGATGTTCCAGCGGCGCACCGTGCGTTCGGCGATGAAGCCGCCCTGGTGGAAGGGGTCCCCGTTCATGATCTCGGTGACCTCGTCCACGGACCCGCCCTTGATGATCAGCAGGGCGCCCAGCGGATCCGCCTCGGTCAGGCGGCCGGAGACCAGCAGGGTGCCCTGCTCGTTCAGGCCCTTGAGGAACTCCACGTGGGACGGTCGGGTGGCGACCATCGCCTCGGTCTCGGGGACGTAGGCGTAGGTGACGGCATAGGCGGTCATGGGTAGAACTCCTCAGATGGGCACACGCCGGCCTGGTGACCGGCGTTACAGCCATCGTGCCGGGAGGTGGCCGCACTCCGCGTCCACGTTCCCATTGAATGGTCACGAGAAGGGGTCGCCAGCTCGGCCCTCAGGTGTGCTCCCATCCCCCGGATTTTCCCCGCGACCCCATCTGCCGGGACAGTCCGCGCGCCGCGGCCAACAGAACCGGGGCCTGGATCTGGAGGTTGATCTGGTCCACCTCGGCCACGATCGAGATGGCGCCCAGCACCCGGCCTCCCGGTCCGAAGACGGGTGCGGCCGTCCCCGAGGAACCGGCCACGGTGACCCCGCGCAGGTGGGCATAGCCGTCGGCGCGGGCCTGCGCGAGGCGGCGGCGCAGTCCCACCTCCGTGATGCCGGAATCGCGCGTGGCCGGATCCCAGGTCGAGGTGAGGTACCGCTCCTGGAGCCGGCGCGGTGAGTGCGCCAGGATGGCCAGTCCCGGAGCCGTGGAGAGCACCGGCAGCCGACCGGCGACCTTGGTCAGGTCCGTGGGCACGTCCTTGCTGATCAGCCGCTCCAGGTAGATGATCGTGCCGTCGTCGTGGTCCATGATGGCCAGCGAGGTGTTCTGCCGTTGCGTCACGTGCACGGCCTCCATGAACGGCAGTGCTGCCTGGCCGAACTCCTGATAGGTGGAGCTGCGCTGGCCCAGTTCCCACAGCACCAGGCCGATCCGGAAGCGGCCGTCCGGGGTGCGCCGCAGCAAGCCCTCCTCGGCCATGTCCCCCGCCAGGCGGTGGGCGGTGGAGGTGGACAGGCCAGCGCGCAGGGCCAGTTCGGAGGCCGTGAGTTCCGGGTGGTCGGCGTCGAAGGCGTGCAGGACCCGCACCAGGCGCTGGATCAGTGATTCGCCGGACCGTGAATTGGCCATTAGGGTGTCGTCTCGCTCCGGGTGGGCTGCACCGGGTCCTGCCGCGTGTTCTGCGGCGGGTCCTGCCGCGTGTTCTGGAGAGACGACCGCAGTGTGCTGGACGAGGCGAGCACGAGGGCCAGCAGCGTGACGATCGCCCCGGTCATGACCTGCCAGGTCACCTCCGCGCCGCGGGTGGGCCACACCGCGTCCACCACCAGCGACCCGGCCAACTGGCCGGCGACGAGCCCGAGGGTGAACAGCAACGAGCCGATGGTCCGCGTCAGCAGGGCCCCGCCGATCACCACCACGGAACCCAGCAGGCCACCGGTGTAGTACCACCAGTCCCCCGGGCCCCACGGCAGCCGCGCCAGGCCACCGGCCGCGATCTGCGGTGCGGCCACCACCAGCAGGGCCAGCGTCCCGACCAGGTAGTTGAACAGCACGAGCGGCTCCACACGGCTCACGGCCGCACCCATCACCGCGTTCATCGCCATCTGGGGCGGCTGGAGCAGCCCGCCGGCCAGAACGAGCAACAGGGGCAGTCCCAGGGCCAGGAACATCTCCGGACCTGCGGCATCTCCGCCGGACCCGCTTCCGCTCCCGCCACCCAACCCGCTCCCGAACCCACTCCCGAACCCGCCCCCGAGCAGGCGCGGGGAGAGCGCCAGCCCGACGCCGGCCAGTCCCGCGAGCACCCCCACCGACCTCCGCAGGCTGAGGCGATGGCGCCCCGAGGGCACCCACCCGACGGTGTCCATCACCGTCGAGGAGAGCATCTGGCCGGAGATGAAGACGAGGGAGAACAGCGCGACGCCCACGAGGTCCACGGTGACGGCCTGCCCGTACACGGCGAAGGCGCCGAGGAGCCCGGAGAAGGCGAAGACCCACGGAAATCGTCCCGTGACCGCACCCCGGACCAGCCGGACCACGCCGCGACGGTTGGCGCGCACCAGGCCGTTGACGAGCAGCATCAGCACCAGTCCGGAGCCGAAGGTCACCGTGGCGGCCAGGGACGCGTCCCCGAGCTCGGTCCTGAGGGCGCCGGTGATCCGGGCCTGGACCGCGATCGCCACGCCGCCGGCCAACGCCAGGAGCAGCGACAGGGTCCTTCCCATGCGTGTGTCTCCTTCGGCGTCGGTCCAGCAGTCGTTCAGTGCGTCAGGAGTTCAGGCGATTCCGGCCGCGTGGCGAGCCGCCACCCAGCCGAAGGTCATCCCGGCACCGACCTGGGAGCCGGCCCCGGGATACTCGCTGCCCATGACGGAGGCGGCGTCATTGCCGGCAGCGTACAGGCCGCCGAGCACCTCGCCGTCCCGGCCCACCACTTGGGCGTGGGCATTGATCTGGATCCCATAGGCGGTGGCCAGGGGGGTCGGCACCACCGCCACGGCGTAGAACGGCCCCTGCCGGATCGGCCCGATGTTCGGGTTCGGTGTGTGGTCCGGGTCCCCGGCCACCCGCCCGAACATCAGCTCGCCCTTCCGGAAGTCCTCGTCCACCCCGGTCTCGGCGAAGCCGTTGTACCGGCGGACGGTCTCCTCGAGGCCGGAAGGGTCCACGCCGATCCCCTCGGCCAGCTCCCGCAGGGTGGACCCGCGGTGGAGGTAGCCGTCGTCGATGTACTTCTGCAGCATCGCGGCGGGCAGGTGCGGCATGGTGATCATGCCCAGCCCATACTTCGCCAGGGTGCGCGCGTCCACCACCAGCCAGGCGGGGATGGTCGGCACCGTCTGGTGCGAGGCATACATGGCCCGGACGAAGCGGTGGTAGGAGTGCGATTCGTCCACGAAACGCCGGCCGGCGGAGTTGACGGCGATCAGCCCCGGCTTCGCCCGGTCCCAGATGTGCGGGAACACCACGGTGGAGCCGTCCGCCCGGGTCCCGATCGAGGACGGGAACCACAGGGCGTTCTCACCGTTGTCCGTCCCGGCCGCGGCGCCGACGGCCTCGCTCAGGCGCAGGGTGTCACCCGTGGAGCCCTCCCCGGCACGGGAGAACTGGGGCGTGGGCTCCGGGAGGAACTTCTTCCGCAGTTCGGGGCTCTGGGCGAATCCGCCGGCGGCCAGCACCACGCCACGCCGCGCCCGGATCCGCAGCTCGCGGCCCTGATAGCCGACGACGGCGCCCGTCACGCGATCCTGGTCCCGCAGCAGCTCCGTGGTGGAGGCGTTGCGCCACACTTCCCCTCCCCGCGCGAGCACCTCGGCGTACATGCGGGCCACGAGGGCATTGCCCATTACCAACCGGGTGCCGCGCGGATTCCGGACCATGTCCACGGCCCAGCGTGCGCCCAGGCCCAGAGCCGTGGCTCCGGCCTTCGCCATCGTGCCGGCCTTCCGGGAGAACAGGCCCAGCAGGGTGCCGACCTCGGCCCGGCGCAGCATCATGGTCCCGCCCATGAGGGCGAACTCGGGCACCGGGGGCCGGATGTGGCGGAAGCGGTTCCGGCCCAGCGTCCGGCCGTCGAAGGGCTCCGGCTCCAGCGCGCGTCCCGTCTGGCCCGTCTCCGGCAGCTCCGAGTGGTAGTCCACCACGGCGGGCGACCGCCGGAATGTCACCCCCAGGTCCTCCATGTAGCGCAGCATCGCGGGACCGTTGTCCAGGTACGCCTGGCGCAGCGCCTTGTCCGATGCGTCCCCCACCAACCGGTCGAGGTAGCGCTCGGCCTTCTCGGCGTCGTCCGTGATGCCGTCCTCACGCTGGAAGTGGTTGTTGGGGATCCAGCAGGTCCCGGCCGAGTAGGCCGTCGTGCCTCCGATGTAGTCGGTCTTCTCCAGAACCAGCACCGACAGCCCCTCCTGGGCGCCCGTCAGGGCGGCGGCGAGACCGGCGGCACCGGTGCCCAGCACCAGAAGGTCCACCTCGCGGTCCCACGGGGCGAGTGTCGGAAGCGTCGGAAGCGTCGATGTGGGAGGGTTCTCGGTCATCGGCCTGCCTTGTTCTGCTGGGGTCTGCTGGAGTCTGCTGGGCCCGGCGAGGGCTGCGTCGCCCCGGGACAGGGCACCGCAGCCCGTGACCCGGCTCACGCTCCATCGTCACTCACGTGCACCGCGGCCGGGAGGCCGGTTCCCATTCAATAGGAAAATTGGGAGGATCAGTCAGACCCTCTTCTGCCAGGCGGGGTGCGTGGCCACCGGCACGAACCCCAACTCCTTGTTCGCGCGCAGGATCGCCCCGTTCTCGGCGGCGTTCCAGGTGTAGAGACGTTCGGTCGCGGGCTTCAACCGCAGCAATTGCGAGACGTTGACGGCCTTCAGGAGCACGGCGAGACCCCGGCCCCGGTGCTCCGGCCGGACCAGGGTGTTGCCCTGGTAGGCCGCCTGGGGCAGGTCGGCGAAGGTCTCGATGTCCGAATGCCCGACGAGCTGACCGGTCGACCGGTCCCGTACCGCCGTCGTGACGATGGACAGGCCGATCTCCCGGCGGGCCCGCTCCTCGGCCCGCAGCCGGGGCACATCCCAGTGCTCGGCCACCCGCTCCAGGGCACCGGCCGGCGCCTCGGCCGCCATCCGGCCGAGCAACCCGGCCATCGATGCCGCGTGCTGCTCCGGGCAGTCCCCCTCCCAGCTGAGCAGCTCGTAGCCGTGCTCCTCGGCGGCCCCGGAGCCGGATTCAGCCACCAGGGCGGCACCGGCCGCCTCCCGCAGGTCCAGCACGGATGTCCACTCCACTTGGGCCAGTTCGTAGCCGTGGGCGGCGGCGAACGCCGCATCCGGCGCCTGCCAGCGAATCCGGTCCCGGCCGGCGTCGGGCACCGATGCCGAGGGCGTCCGGACCACCGGGGTCAGGCCGGTCTCCAGCGACGTGCCGGAGACGAACACCGGGCCGGACCCGACGGCGGCCGGTTCCACCAGGGCGTTGTCCGTCCAGGACTGCAGCACGGTGCGTCCCCGCCGCGCTGCCTCGGCCTCGGCCTCCCGCAGCAGGGCGGACCCCACCCCACGGCGCCGGAAGTCGGGGTGCACGGAGACGGAGGCTTCCGCGATGGTGGGCTGATCATCCGCCGAGGCGCCCGGCTCCGAGGGCAGGCTCAACGCGGCATACCCGATGATGCGGTCGGGCCGGTCCCCGGTCAGGGGCTCGCGGGCGACGGCGTAGGAGGTGCGCACGTCCTCGCGGGCCGTGGCGTCGGCCAAGTGGTTCTCCGGGGAGACGTAGAAGTCGTTGTTGCCCCAGAACAGGGACGTCACCAGGTTGGCCAATTGGGTCACCTGCAAGAAGTCCGCCGTGGTGGGCGGCATCGGCAACCGCGTCTGGTCCAGTGCGTCGGGAAGGTCCAGCCATTCGATCCTCATGGTGTTCATGATGCCGCACCCGGCTGGGTGACCGTGTGCTTAACGCATCAGGGCCGGAACCGCGATCTCTCGCTGGTTCCGGCCCTGATGGTGAAGCTGGTGATCAGGCCTGGGCGGTCGCCGCAGTCTCGATCTTGACCACGTTCGGGTCCACCCGGATGCCGGGGCCGAAGGTCGTCGAGATGGTGGCCTTGGAGATGTACCGGCCCTTGGACGCGGACGGCTTCAGGCGCAGCACCTCCTCCAGGGCAGCGGCGTAGTTCTCGGTCAGCTTGTCAGCATCGAAGCTGGTCTTGCCGATGATGAAGTGCAGATTCGAGTGCTTGTCGACGCGGAAGTCGATCTTGCCGCCCTTGATGTCGGTCACGGCCTTGGCCACGTCCGGCGTCACCGTGCCGGTCTTCGGGTTCGGCATCAGGTTGCGCGGGCCGAGGACCTTGCCGAGACGGCCGACCTTGCCCATCATGTCCGGGGACGCCACGGCGGCGTCGAAGTCGGTCCAGCCGCCCTGGACCTTGGCGATCAGATCGTCAGAGCCCACGAAGTCGGCGCCGGCGGCCTCGGCCGCTGCGGCCTTGTCACCGGTGGCGAAGACGACCACGCGGGCGGTCTTGCCGGTGCCGTTCGGCAGGTTGACGGTGCCGCGCACCATCTGATCGGCCTTGCGGGGATCGACGCTCAGGCGGAAGGCGACCTCCACGGTGGCGTCCGACTTGGACGGGTTGGTCTCCTTGGCCAAGGCGATGGCCTCGACGGGACCGTAGATGTCCTCGCCGATCTTCTCCTGAGCCGCCTTGTATGCTTTGCTGCGCTGTGCCATCTGCTTGTTCTCCTTATGCAGTCGTGGTCTGCGGGTCGCGCGCGACCCTGCCACTGGAATGAGCTGTGTTGCTGAAGTGCTGAAAAGTGTTGCTTCCGTCAGCCTTCGACGGTGATGCCCATGGAGCGGGCGGTGCCGGCGATGATCTTGGCCGCGGCCTGGACATCGTTGGCGTTGAGGTCTTCCATCTTGGTCTGGGCGATCTCCTCGCACTGGGCCTGGGTCAGCTTGCCGACCTTGTCCGTGTGCGGGGTGGAGGAGCCCTTGGCGACCTTGGCAGCCTTCTTGATCAGCTCGGCGGCCGGCGGGGTCTTGGTGACGAAGGTGAACGAACGGTCTTCGTACACGGTGATCTCGACGGGGACGACGTTGCCACGCTGTGATTCCGTCGCGGCGTTGTACGCCTTGCAGAACTCCATGATGTTCACGCCGTGCTGACCGAGCGCAGGGCCGATCGGAGGGGCCGGGTTGGCGGCTCCTGCCTGGATCTGCAGCTTGATCAGGCCTGCGACCTTCTTCTTGGGGGCCATAATCGGGTCCTTCTTCTGTAACTTCTTGCGTGTTCCCCGAAGCACAGGAGCGTGTTCCGGAGCTGGTGGCCACCGTGGCGCGGTGACCGGTCCGCCACCGTCCGGCCAAAGCAGCCGAAGCAACCGGAGGGGCGAAGTCTGGTGGTGCCTCCTACCGGATCTTGGTGACCTGGTTGAAGGACAGGGTGACCGGCGTCTCGCGCTCGAAGATGGTCACGAGGACCACGAGCTGCTGGGACTCGACCTTGACCTCGGAGATCGTGGCCGGGAGCGTCTCGAACGGGCCGTCGTTGACGGTGACGGACTCGCCGACCTCGAAGTCGACCTCGATGGCCGGGGCGGACGACTCGGCGCCGGCCGGGGCGGGACGGCCCTCGGCCTGAGCGGCCTTGGTGGCCTCCTGCATGACCGAGGGGGCCAGCATGGAGTGGATCTCGTCGAGGGAGAGCGGGAACGGGTCATGGGCGTTGCCCACGAATCCGGTGACGCCCGGAGTGTGGCGGACCACGCCCCACGAGGCGTCCGTCAGGTCCATGCGGACCAGCACGTAACCGGGGATGCGCACCCGGTTGACGAGCTTGCGCGTGGTGTTGCGGATCTCCACGACCTCTTCCATGGGGACTTCGATCTCATAGACGTAGTCCTCCATCTCCTGGGTCTGGACGCGCGTCTCCAGGTTGGTCTTCACACGCTTCTCGTAGCCCGCGTAGGTGTGGATGACGTACCAGTCGCCCGGCTGGCGGCGCAGGCGGGTGCGGAGCTCCTCGGAGGGATCCACCTCGTTGACCACGGCGGCTGCCGGCTGGGCTTCGACCGGCTCCACGTCCAGGGAATCCTCGCCCACCAGGTCGGCGTCGGGCCGGTCGGCGGACTCAGCGCCGCTCTGTGCCAGGTCTTCCTCCTGCAGGGTCATCTGACCCTGGTCCTCAGCGGATTCCTCAGCGGCGACCTCGCGGGTCTCGGCCTGGGGATCGACCTCCGGCTCGGCGGCCTCGTCGTAGCTCTCGTCGATGCCGTCGGCCTCGATCGCCGGGTCCACGGCGGCCTGCGGGTCGACGTCGGCCTCCGGCTCCCCGGATTCGGCCGGCTCAGCCGGCACGACGGGTTCACCGGCGACGGCGGCATCCTCAGCAGTCTGGGGGTCCTGAGACGGCTGGGACTGCTCCTCTTCGAGGGCGTCAGCCTCAGCGAGGGCGTCGGCCTGCGGTTCGAGTTCCTGCTCGGACACTGGTTCCTGCTTTCTTCACGCGTTCAACGTACTTCCGGCAGGGCATGCGTCCACCGGCGGGAAGCGTCAGACGCTGCCGTCGCCGAAGACGAAGGAGGCGCCCATGCCGAACAAGAAGTCCAACAAGGTCACCAGCAAGATCATGAAGATCACGAAGGCGAGCACGACTCCGGTGAGCTTCACCAGCTCCTCACGGGTGGGGGTGACGACCTTCTTGAGCTCGTCCACCACCTGCCGCAGGAACAGGGCGATTCTGCCGAAGAGGCCTCGCTTCCGCGGCGTGCCGGGGTTCTGGTCCCCGGTGCTATTCGCAACTGCCTCGGTCACGTGGCCTCACTTGCTAGGTCGACACTGAAACTGTCCTGCCGGGGGCTTTTCGGATCACCGAAAGACCACCCTGCGCAGGGTAGACAGGACTCGAACCTGCAACCTGCGGTTTTGGAGACCGCTGCGCTACCAATTGCGCCACTACCCTAGGTGCCGGATGTGGTTTCCCACGGCACGGCCCAGCCTGGTGCTTTTCAACACCGGGGATCAACTTTACGCCATCGGGGGCAGTGAGTCGAACCGGCCGCTTCTCCAGGGTGCTCGGTCGGGCACATATGGGCACACATGAGCACACACAGCCACAGCTGTGCCGCGTACCACTAGGCTGGATCGCGACGACCCCCGGAAACCGCCCGCCGGAAGGACCCCATGTCTAGCTCGCTGTCCACCTCGCAGCCCACCCCGCCCCGCAGCCGCGTCTCCGAGCGCATCGGCTCGATCGCCGAATCCGCCACCCTCGCCGTCGATGCCAAGGCCAAGGCCCTCAAGGCCGCCGGGCGACCGGTGATCGGCTTCGGCGCCGGTGAACCCGATTTCCCCACCCCGGGGTACATCGTCGAGGCCGCCGTGAACGCAGCCCAGGACCCCAAGAACCACCGCTACTCCCCCGCCGGCGGCCTGCCCGAGCTGAAGCAGGCCATCGCGGAGAAGACGCTGCGTGACTCCGGCTTCGAGATCGAGCCCCAGCAGGTCCTGGTGACCAACGGCGGCAAGCAGGCCGTCTACAACACCTTCGCGACCCTGCTGGATCCGGGCGACGAGGTCATCGTCCCCACCCCGTTCTGGACCACCTACCCCGAGTCCATCCGCCTGGCCGGCGGCGTGCCGGTCGAGGTGTTCGCCGGCCCGGAGACCGGCTACAAGGTCACCGTGGACCAGCTGGAGGCCGCGGTCACCGAGCGGACCAAGGTGCTGTTGTTCAACTCGCCCTCCAACCCCACCGGGGCCGTGTACGACCCGGAGGAGACCGCCTCGATCGGCCAGTGGGCCGTGTCCCGGGGCCTCTGGGTGGTCACGGACGAGATCTACGAACATCTCACCTATGACGGCGTCCCCTTCACGTCGATCGCCGCCGCCGTGCCGGAGATGGCCGATCAGGTCATCATCCTCAACGGCGTGGCCAAGACCTACGCCATGACCGGCTGGCGCGTGGGGTGGATGGCCGGCCCGGTGGACATCATCAAGGCGGCCACCAACCTGCAGTCGCATGCCACCTCGAACGTCGCGAACGTCTCCCAGCGCGCGGCCCTCGCTGCCGTCGCCGGTCCGCTGGACGCCGTCGAGGAGATGAAGACGGCCTTCAACCGCCGCCGCAAGGCCATCGTCGAAGGCCTCAACGCGGTACCCGGATTCTCCTGCCCGACGCCGGCCGGGGCCTTCTACGCGTACGTGGACGTCCGCGGCGCGCTGGGCGAGAAGCACCAGACCTCCGCCGAGCTGGCCGGCTACATCCTCGAGAAGGCCGAGGTCGCCGTCGTGCCCGGTGAGGCCTTCGGCCCCTCTGGCTTCCTGCGCCTGTCTTACGCCCTGGGCGACGACGACCTCGCCGAGGGCATCGGCCGGATCCAGCAGCTCCTCGCCCGCTGACACCCCAGCCCCACCGGACCGCGCAAATGCGGGCCGATTCGGGGTACTGATCCGCAGTTGCGTCGCCTAGGGTGGTCTTCATGACGCTTCTGCGAATCTCTGAGGCCGCCCGCTTCCTCGGCGTGAGTGACGACTCCGTCCGCCGCTGGGTCGCCTCGGGCCGGCTGAACGCCCACACGGACGGCGCCGGGCGCGCGGCCGTGGACGGCGTGGAGGTGGCGCAACTGGTCAAGGACGGCACCAGCACCCTCCAGGGCTCCGGGGAGGACGGCGTCCCCTCATCGGCGCGCAACCGCTTCCGCGGGCTGGTGACGGATGTGGTCATGGACACCGTCATGGCGCAGGTAGAGCTGCAGTGCGGCCCGTTCCGGGTGGTCTCCCTCATGAGCGCAGAGGCGGCCCGGGACCTCGGCTTGGAGCCCGGGATGCCCGCCACGGCCGTCGTGAAGGCCACGACCGTCATCGTGGAACGCACTGAACGAGCTGAACGCACTGAACAGGGCGTCGGTTGAGGCGGCGTCGTGCCGGACGCCACCGGGCAGTCGCGGGGGCCGCGCTCGGCCTGATCCTGGTTTCCGGTGTTGTCCTGACCGGCTGCAGCGGGCCCTCCCGTGGCGATGGCCCCGGCACCACCCTCACCGTCTTTGCGGCAGCCTCCCTGAGTGACTCCTTCGAGGAGCTGGCGGACGGCTTCGAACAGGAGAATCCGGGGGTCGAGGTCGTCTATAACATTGCCGGCTCGTCCTCCCTCGCGGAGCAGATCCTGGCCGGCGCCCCCGCCGACGTGTTCGCCTCAGCCGACGAGTCGACCATGGACCTGATCGTGGCGGCAGGGGAGAACTCCGGGGAGCCCGCGCCGTTCGCCACCAACGTCCTGACCCTCGTCACCCCGGCCGACGATCCCACCGACAACTCAGCTGACAACTCAGCCGACATCAGGTCCCTCAAGGACGCGGCGGCCGAGGGCGTGAAGCTCGTGGTCTGCGCTCCCCAGGTCCCGTGCGGCCGCGCCGCCCTCGCGCTGGCAGAGGACGCCGGCGTGGAACTCTCCCCCGTCAGCGAGGAAGCCAGCGTCACCGACGTGCTCGGCAAGGTGGCCTCGGGCGAGGCCGACGCCGGTTTGGTCTACGTCACGGATGCGATCGGTGCGGGCGCCGGTGCCGGTACCGCTGATGCAGTCGGTGTTGCAGCGAGTGACTCCGTGAACGCCATCGAGCTCGGCAACGCCGACTCCGCCGTGAACACCTACCCCATCATCGTGCTGGCCGCTGCCGCAGAGAACAGCTCCCAGCACCAGGACCTGGCCCAGCGCTTCGTCGACTACGTGCTTTCCGAGGACGGCCAATCCGTCCTGAGGGACGACGGATTCGGCGCCCCGTGACGGCTCGCCCGAGGCGCGCGGCACGGGGCAGAGAGGTGCGGGGCAGAGAGGTGCGGGTCCGTCCGCCGGCCGGGCTGGCCGTCGTCGGGATCCTGGGCGGCGCCGCGCTCTTGGTGCCGTTCGTCGCCCTGGTGGCCGGCGTGGACCTCACCCGGCTGCCCGAACTGCTCACGACTCCCTCCGCCCTGGACGCCCTCGGGCTCTCCCTGCGGACCGCCTTGACGGCCACCGCGATCTGCCTGGTGATCGGCACCCCGCTGGCGCTCGTGCTGACCCGCCTGGACTTCCCGGGCCGCAGCCTGGCCCGGTCCCTGGTGCTGCTGCCGCTGGTGGTCCCGCCCGTGGTCGGCGGGATCGCGCTGACGGAGGCCTTCGGGCGGCGCGGCCTGATCGGCGAGCACCTGCAGCTGCTGGGGATCGAGGTCGCCTTCACGTCAGCGGCCGTGGTCATGGCGCAGGCCTTCGTGTCCCTGCCGTTCCTCGTGGTGGCCCTGGAGGGTGCCCTGCTGACCCGCGGTGAGGCCCATGAGCGCACCGCGCTGTCCCTGGGAGCCTCCCCCCTGCGCACCTTCCTGACCGTGACGCTGCCGCTCCTGGTGCCCGGACTCGTCGCCGGACTGGTGCTGACCTTCGCCCGGGCTCTCGGCGAGTTCGGCGCGACGATCACGTTCGCCGGCTCCCTGCAGGGCACCACGCGCACCCTGCCGCTGCAGGTCTACCTCGAGCGCGAGACCGATCCCGAGGCCGCCGTCGCGCTCTCCCTCGTCCTCGTGGTGGTGGCCCTCGTGGTCATCACCGTGGCCTACGGTCGCCGGGACAGGAGCCACGCATGACGAGCCTGGACTGCCGAGTCGTCGTGCCCGAACGCGGCGTGGACGTGTCCTTCACCGTGGCGCCGGGACAGACCCTGGCCCTGACCGGGCCCAACGGTTCCGGCAAGTCGACGGCGCTCTCCGCCGTGGCCGGCTGGCTCCGGCCGGAGTCCGGGCACGCCCGCCTCGGGGACCGCACCCTTTTCGACGAGCACACCTGGCTTCCGGCACGACGCCGGAACGTCGGCTACCTGACGCAGGACCCGCTGCTCTTCCCCCACCTCACGGCCGAGGCGAACGTCGCGTTCGGACTGGCCCGGGCCGGCGTCGTGGGCCGGAGGGAGCGGCGGGAGACGGCCCGGGACTGGCTCGGGCGGGTGGGCGTGGGGCACCTGGCCTCTCGCCGGCCCGGGGAGATGTCCGGCGGCCAGGCCCAGCGCACCGCGATCGCGCGAGTGCTGGCCTCCGGGCCGGAGCTGGTGCTGCTCGACGAACCGCTCGCCGCCCTGGACGCCCAGGTGGTCCCGCAGATCCGCGAGCTGCTGGCCGAGGTCCTGACCGGGCGCACCACGGTGCTCGTCACGCACCACGAGGCGGATGTGGTGGCGCTGGCGGATGCGGAATTCCAGATCAAGAGCCGGATCTAAAGCAGTCCCCGCTCCCCCGCCCAGCGCGTGAGCTCGTGGCGGTTGGAGAGCTGGAGCTTGCGCAGCACGTTGGACACATGGGTCTCGATGGTGCGCACGGAGATGAACAGGTCCTTCGCGGCCTCGCGGTAGGTGTAGCCGCGGGCGATCAGCCGCATGACCTCGAGTTCGCGGGCGGAGAGCAAATCGAGCTCTTCGTCCCGCACGGCCACGTCCGCGGTGCCGAAGGCGTCCAGGACGAAGCCGGCCAGCCGGGGCGAGAACACGGCGTCGCCGCCGGCCACCCGCTGCACGGCCTCGGAGACCTCGGCCCCGGAGATGGTCTTGGTGACGTAGCCGCGGGCGCCGGCACGGATGACGGAGACCACGTCCTCGGCGGAATCGGACACGGAGATCGCCAGGAATCTGACCTCGGGGGCCAGATCCTGGCAGGACGCCGCGACCTCGGCCCCGCCGCCGCCCTTGCCGCCGGGCAGGTGCACGTCCAGCAGCACCACCTCCGGCTCGAGCTCGTGGATGATCCGGATGGCCGAGTCGACGTCACCAGCCTCCCCCACCACCGCGATGTCCGCCGGATCCAGATCGGCCTTCAGACCGGTGCGGAAGATGGCGTGGTCGTCGACGATGACAACGCGTGTGGTCATGGTGTTGCCCCTTCTGTGGCCTCTGCTGCGTGCTCGGGTACCGGCAGGTGCAGTCGGACCTCCGTGCCGCCCGTGCCGGTGGAGATGCTGGCCGTCCCGCCGGCACGCTCCATGCGGCCGATCACGGATTCGCGGATGCCGAGCCGGTCCTGCGGGATGGTGTCCAGGTCGAAGCCGTCGCCCCGGTCCTTGACGAAGACCTCGACGGCGGCCGGGCCGGCTTCGGCGTAGACGCGCGCCGGCCCCGCATGGCGCACGGCGTTGAGCATGGCCTCACGGGAGGCCTGCAGCAGCGGGTCGAGCCAGGGCCCGGTGGCCACGCCGACCGTCACGACCTCGATCGGCTGGCCGTGGTTGTCCTCGATGGCGGCCGCCAGGTCCTGCAGCCGGTCCGTCAGGCTGCCGTCGGGGCGGGTCGGGTCGGCGTAGAGGTACTGGCGCAGGTCGCGCTCCTGGGCACGGGCCAGGCGGGCGACCATGGCGGAGTTGTCCGCGTTCTTCTGGATCAGCGCCAAGGTCTGGAGCACGGAATCGTGCAGGTGCGCGGCGATCTCCGCGCGTTCGGTCTGGACGGCGAGCGCGGACGACTTCGCGGCGGCGTCCCGCCACAGCTTGATCACCCACGGTGCGGCCACGAGCACGACGCCGGCCAGGATGACGATGGCGACGACGAGACCCAGCCACATGTCCTGGGCACCGACGACCCCGGCGGCGAGCGCCAGGATGCCGGCCATGACCAGCAACAGGCCGAGCACGAGGGAGGTGACGCGGTGGGTCTTCCCGGCCCGGTCGGTGGCATCGCCCCGGAGGGAGTCGAGTTGCAGCCAGGCCAGCGCCACCCCGAGGAGCACGACGGCGGCCGGTCCGATCAGGCCCCAGTTCAGCCGGATCCCGGTCATCTGCAGGGCGAGGGCCGCGGCCAGCACGAGGAGCACGATGCCGACGATGACCTGCCAGCCGCGGCCGGCGGAACTGCTCAGCCGATCTCCGATGGCCCACGTCCGGGTCTGCTCTGCGGCCCCGCGCACGGGTTCTGCGGCCCCGACGACCGCCTCCTGCTCATCCGGGACGAAGATCCACAACCAGGCGTAGAACACCACACCGACCCCGCTGAGTAGCGCCAGGGCCACGACGCCGAACCGCACCCAGGCCACGGGCAGGCCGAGATGACGGGCCAGGCCGGCGCAGACGCCGGCGATGGCCCGGTGCTCCCGGGGGCGGGTGAGGACGGTGGTCATGGCTCCATCCTGCCTCAGTCGGCGGCGTCCGGGGGTCGCTACGGACTCGGATCCGGGGGTTCTCCGGGTCCAATCAGGGGCTCCCCGGATACCGCTCGGGACCTGCAGACGGGACGATGGAGACATGAACGAGAACCCCGCCCCCGGCAGCACCAGCGGCTTCTACACCTGGATCGACTCGCTGCACACCGTGCGCTCCCCCCACCGCTGGATGGGTGGCGTCGTCGCCGGCCTGGCCGACCGTATCGGCATGGACCGCACCCTGGGCCGCGCCCTGTTCGTGGTCCTGACCCTGCTCACCTCCGGACTGACTGTGTTGGTTTACGGGCTGGCCTGGATGTTCCTGCCCGAGCCGGACGGCCGGGTCCACTCCCGGGAGGCGGGCCGAGGACGGTGGACCGCCGGCATGAGCGGCGCGCTCGTCTTCACCGTGCTCGGGGTTGGCAACCTCTTCAACTGGCCCGGCTTCCTCGGCGGCAGCGACGGCTTCTGGAGCTTCGGCAGCGTGATCGGCCTGGGCATCATCGGCTTCTTCGTCTGGCTGGTCCTGTCCCAGAACGGCGGTCGCGGCCGGCCCCGGGAACTTCCGTCCGGCACGGACTCGGCCGCAGGCACGGACCCCGCCCAGCCCGAAAGCCAGCCCGGTGCCCAGGCCACCCAGCCCCTCTACGTGGCTCCCACGGATACCGGTTGGTACTCAACCCCTGCCAGCACAACCCACCAGTCCGCGGAAGGACCCGAACCCATGAGCGCCACCGCCTCGTACCCCCACCAGCCCGACTACCGACGTGCCGAGCGTGCTCCCAGCACGCCCCCGGTCGACCGCACCCCGCCCTCACTGTCCGGCGCGACCCAGCTGGTCGTCGTCGGGCTGGCGGTGCTGGCCGGCGCAGCGGTCTCGCTGCTGCGCTATCTCGACGTCTTCACGGCGTCCTGGCCCGTCATCTGGGCTGCCAGCCTGGCCACGGTGCTGGCCGTCATGGCGATCGGCGTCATCGCCGGGGCCATCGCCGGCCGCGGCGGTGGTGGCCTGACCGTCACCACCGCGATCCTCGCGATCCCCGTGGTGGGCGCGACCGCCAGCGCCTACGTCCAGGACGGCCCCTGGGGCTCGAACTGGACGGACACCGGCAACTGGGACGGCGGCGTGGTCACCGGCAACGTCTCCGAGGGATACGAGCTGAGCTTCGGCGAGGGCACCATCGACCTGCGGCAGCTCACGGGATCCAGCGCCGCCGAGGCCACCCCGGTGGAACTGAACCTGAGCTTCTCCACGGCCGACCTCGTGGTCCCGAACAATGTGGACGTCTTCCTGGAGGCGGACAGTTCCTTCGGCAGCGTCAACTCCCCCTCCGTCGGGACCGACGACGCCGGCCGCCTCCAGGTGGTGGACGCCCCCGGTGACGAGCAGATCGTGGTGGAGGCGGACGTCTCCTTCTCCACCCTGAACGTGCGCGCCGAGGCCCCGACCACGACGAGCACCACCCAGAACTGACCTCGATGAGCCAAGACTGCCCAGGAGTGAATGAACATGAGCACCCAACCCCACGACTACTCCCACCATCCCACCCACGACGAGGATCAGGCCCTCGAGGACGAGATCACGCGCGGCACGGTCTACGACCGGGACCACGCCGCCCACCGCACGGACAGCGAGACCCAGCCGGCCGACGTCGGACCGGAGAAATCCGCCCTCCGCACCGGAACCCTGGTCTGGGGTGTGCTGGCCCTGCTGCTGGCCCTGTGGTCCCTGTCCGTGACCGTGCTTGACTGGAACCTCGACCCGGTTCTGGTGATGATCGGCCTGGCCGTGGTCGGCGGCGTGGCCCTGGTGGCCGGCGGCATCGCCGGTGCCGCCCGCAGCAAGTCCTCCTGACCCGAACTGACCCGAACCAACACCGAGGAGCATCATGGACACCTTCTACCGTTCCCTGAGGAGCATTCCGTTCCGCCGCGGACCGAAGCGGTGGGTCGGCGGCATTGCCGGCGGACTCTCGGCAAAATTCGGCTGGGACCCTACGCTGGTCAGGATTGTTATTCTGCTCAGCTTCATCCTGCCGTTCATCGGCGTTGCCACGTACCTGGTGGCATGGCTGCTGCTGCCGTGGCAGGACAACACGATTCCGCTGGAGCGCGTGTTCCCCGGAACGCAGCGCCCCCTGTAGCTCGCTCTCGTCCCCTCCAGCGTCCTCTCCAGAAAGGCACCACATGCGCGTCGGCCTCCTCACCAGCGGCGGGGACTGCCCCGGTCTCAACGCCGTCATCCGTTCCGCGGTCCTGCACGGGATCAAGTCCTATGACTACGAACTGATCGGCATCCGGGACGGCTGGCGCGGTCTGATCGAGGGGAATGTGGAGGACCTGCCCCGCCAGCGGGTCCGCGGCCTGGCCCGGACAGGCGGCACCATCCTCGGAACCTCCCGCACCCACCCGTACGACCATCCGGGCGGCGGGCCGGAGAACATCAAGGCGCGGATGGCAGAGCTGGGCCTGGACGCCGTGGTCGCCATCGGCGGCGAGGGCACGCTGGCCGGCGCGAAGCGGTTGTCCGACGACGGCGTGCCCCTGGTCGGCGTGCCGAAGACCATCGACAACGACCTCAAGGCCACGGACTACACCTTCGGTTTCGACACCGCGGTCTCCATCGCCACCGATGCCATGGACCGGTTGCGCACCACGGGCGAGTCCCATCACCGCTGCATGGTCGCCGAGGTCATGGGCCGCCACGTCGGCTGGATCGCCCTGCACTCGGGCATGTCCGCCGGCGCGCACGCGATCCTCATCCCGGAGCAGCGCACCTCCATGGAGCAGGTGTGCGAGTGGGTGAAGCAGGTGCACGACCGGGGGCGGTCGCCGCTCGTGGTGGTGGCCGAGGGCTTCATCCCCGAGGGCCACGACGATCCCCTGGCCGAGGCCGGCGCGGACGCCTCGGGGCGCGCCCGGCTGGGCGGGATCGGCGAGTGGGTGACGCAGCAGATCGAGGAGATGTCCGGCATCGAGACCCGCAGCACCGTCCTCGGCCACATCCAGCGCGGCGGGGCCCCCACCGGCTTCGACCGCGTCCTGGCCACCCGCTTCGGGATGGGGGCCATCGACCTGGTGGCCCAGGGCCGGTTCGGCCAGATGGTGGCCCTCAACGGGACCGAGATCGTCCAGGTGTCCCTGGGCGCCGCCCTGGACGGCCTCAAGGAGGTCCCCGCGCACCGCTACGACGAGGCCAAGGTGCTGTTCGGCCGGTAGCCGGTGGGCCGGCGTCGTGCCCGGGGTAGCGTGGAGGGCATGCCCGTCAACGCCCACACCCGCCAGATTATCGAGTTGGCCTGGTCCCGGATCCTGGGGCTGGACGACGGTGCCTTCGCTGCTACTTCTTCCTCCGGCGGTCGCCGGATCGAGGTGCCGACCGATGCCGACTCGCAGTCGGGCGAGGACGACCAGATCGCCACCTTCGTCCGCCTGTACGGGTCCTCCGTGCTGTACGGTCCGGCCTGGCTCTTGGACGCCGCCCGTGGCCTGCACGACGAGGAACTCGCCCTCGAGTCCACCATGATCCGCTTGGGTGCCGGTCACTCCGCCCGTTCCCTCGGCGAGTGGGTGCTCTACTACGCGGAGGACATCCCGGACATCGCCCGCTCCTCCTCCGTCTCCGTGTCCTACGAGGCCTCCGATGCCCGGGAACTCGAGGCCCAATGCCCCGCGGACGACGTCACCGAGGTGGGCCTGTCCGGCTTGGACTCCACCTTCACCCTCATTCCCGACGACGGCGCGGGCACCCCGACCGGTCAGCCGGTGGCGGGTGCCGGGTACGAGGAATGGCAGGGCCTCATCGGCCACCTCGGCGTGTTGGTCCGGCCCGACGTCCGTCTCAACGGCCTCGGCGCCTACGCGGGGGCGATCGCCATGGAGGAGGCCTTCACCGAGGGGCTCATCCCCCAGTGGCGGGCCGCCCTGGGCAACACCGGCGCACAGCGGGTGGCGGCGTCGCTGGGATTCGAACTCGCGGGCTCACAGACCACGGTGCTGTTCAACCAGTAGCGGCTCACAGGGCCGTCGGTGCTGGCCAGCCGTCGGTACTGGCCAGCCGTCCGGTGCTAGCCGGCCGTCCGGTGCTGTCCACTCAGTCGACGTCCGCCCTACCCTGTTGGCATGTCACTGAGATGGTATTCAACAGTGGTGGAATCCACGGATCACCGGGCCCTGGCGCGCTGGTGGACGACCGCACTCGACTGGGAGATCGTCTATGAATCCGATCTCGAGTCCGTGGTGATCCCCCGCTGGTCGGCCGAGCTCTCGAACTCGTTGCCGTTTCACCGCGTTCCGCCCGGCATGGTCTTCGTTCCGGTGGAGCACCGGAAGTCCGGCAAGAACCGCCTGCACTGGGATTTTGCGCCCCACACCTCGGACGACCGGGACGCGGAGATCCGCCGCCTGGTGGTGCTGGGGGCCACCCTCATCGACGTCGGCGAACCGGAGGACGCCACCTGGACCGTCCTCGCTGATCCGGACGGCAATGAGTTCTGCGTGCTGTCCGCCCGGGAGGAGTAGCTGACCCGCGGCAACAGACCCTCCGCGATGAGCAGAGCCCGTCCGTCCATAGGTGCCGGGGCTGGGTGCCGAGGGCCGGGGGGCCAGGGGCCGGAGGCCAGGGGCCAGGAGGCCAGGGGCCGAGTTTTCCCCAGCCGGGCCAGCAGGTCTTTACCGTGTCCGCCCCCACTCGTAGAGTAGTACACATGTTCGAATCGGCGAAGCGCGCACCCATCCCAGGAGACACCTCCGGGCGCGCCGATGCCCTCCGGTCAGCCGGGATGCCGGCGGTTCCCACCCTGGAGGACGCCCGGGCACTGATCACCCTTCGAGCATCCCTCGCGGACATGATTCCGGCCGCGACGATATCCACCAGCCCCAACATCGCCAACCCTGCGGTCGGCAGTCGTGACGTCGGCAGTCCTGGCTCCTTCGCGCACGGATCCAACGCCACCATTCCCGCCGCCCCTGCGCCCCGGAATGCAGCACGGACTCTCGTCCCTCGCTTCGGCCCGAGCGAGGAGGACCTGGCTGCCGTGGCACGCGAGGCCGAGGCCATCACCCGGATCCGCGCGTTGGAGGACCTCAAGGCCGCCTGCGCTGCGGCCCAAGCCCGCGAGACGGCGGCCCTCCACCAGCACCGGCACCGTGATGAAGCGGCTCGCGGTATCCCGGCGTCCCAGCGCGGACGGGGACTGGGTTCTGAGATTGCGCTGGCCCGCCGCGTGAGTCAACAGCGCGGCAGTGTCCAGCTGCGACAGGCCCTCCACCTCACCAACGACCTGCCGAACACCCTCTCCGCTCTCCAACGCGGCCAGATCAGCGAGGAACATGCCGCTACGGTGGAACGGCACACCCATTGGCTCCCCGAACAGGCCCGCCGGAGCGTCGATTCCACGCTGGCGGGCCGACTCCCCGAGCTGGGGATCCGCGACCTCCTTCTGGAGACCCAGGCCGTGGCCCATCGCGCGGATCCCGAGGCGGCAGCGGAGCAGTACGACCAGGCCGTAGCTACCCGGCATGTGAACCTCAAGCCCGCTGAGAACGGCATGGCGTACTTGACGGCCTTGCTGCCCGCTCTGGAAGCTGCTGCCTGCTACCAGGCCCTGACCGACGAGGCGGGGACGGCGGTGGCCTTTGGCGAAGCCCAGGGGCGCAGTCCGCAACAGGTCCTCACCGACGTCATGGTCGAACGGCTCACCGGCCGCAGCAGGCACGAGCCCTCCCCGGTGGAAGTCCAGCTCATCATGACGGACGCCGCGCTGTTCGCCGGTGACAACGAACCCGCCTGGATCCCCGGCCACGGTCCTCTCCCGGCCGCCGTCGCCCGGAAGCTCCTCGCCGGCACTGCCGCTTCTAGCGGGTCTCAGGTCGGTTCTTCAGACATACCTTCACCCGGGGCTACAGGCGGGGCTACAGACAGCGCCACAGACAGGGCTTCAGACCGGGCTTCAGTCGAGACGGCGACCGAGGGCTCGCCTGAGGTCGGTCAAGCCGCCCCGTCATCCGGATATCCCGAGGTCGCTGAGACCGCTGAGATCCACGAGACCGCTGAGACCGCTGAGGCCGCTGAGGCCCGGGTGTTCCTGCGCCGGCTCTACACGTCTCCCGAGACCGGACAACTCGTGGCCATGGACTCGCAGCGCCGTGAGTTCTCCGGACAACTACGTCGCATGATTGTTCTGCGGGACAATATCTGCCGCACCCCGTACTGCGGGGCGCCCATCCGCCATATCGACCACGCGACACCTCATCGCCAGGGCGGTCCCACCAGCTTCAGCAACGGTTCTGGCCTCTGTGCCCGCTGCAATTACACCAAGGAACACCCCGGCTGGTCTCATCGGGCTACACCGGACGAACTGGAGGTCACGACCCCGACGGGACACCGCTATTCCAGTCGGTCCCGGCCGCTCTCCGCACCGTCCCATGCCGCCGAACGTGATTCGCCCGCACTGCCCCCTGCGTCGGCATGCGATTCGCCCGCACCACTCGACGCATCCGCATCTGCCTCCACCGCGGTCCCCATCCCAGAACCCATCCCAAAACCCAACCCAGCCCCCAACCCGGCGCCCAGCCCCGTCCTTGACATTGGCGCGAGCACTGGCGCCGGCATGGCTGAACGTCCGCGGCGCTCCAGGGATCCGGCTTGCGCCACAGATTCCCCCGTGACGGTGAGATTGACGGCATTCAGGCCGCTCCTCGCAGGGGGCCGACACAGCGATCTCGAGGGCTTCAGAACCCGTGCCTTCGTCAGAACCCGTGCCTTCGTCAGAACCGGTGACGGCCTCAGAACCCATGAGCAAACCAGAACCGTTGACCACATGAGGCCGCGGATCCGGACCGGAACACGGGTGGAGTATGCCAGGCCTGCCTAAGTGGACATGCCGGGGCTGGACCGGCTCAGCGGGCACCCTTGCGGATGAACCCGGACTGCCGCCCGACGACCTGGCCGGCCTGCGGGGAGACCACGGTCTCCTGGGTCGCCGCGGTGAAGGACCATCCGTCCTCGGCATTACCGTCGCGGAGCAGCAGCTCGGCGGCGGGGTCGGTGTTGCGCTTGAGGATGGCCAAAGCGATAGGGCCCATCTCATGGTGCTGGGCCACCGAGGTGACGGTGCCGACCGAGCGGGCGGTGGCCGCCTCCGCCTCGGACTCGGGACGCACGATGACGTCGGCCCCGGGGACGGGCAGCGTATGACCGGACCCATCGAGTTGCAGGAAGGTCAGCCGACGGGGAGGGCGCCCCAGGTTGTGGACGCGGGCAATGGTCTCCTGACCCTTGTAGCACCCCTTCTCCAGGTGCACGGCGGTACGGACCAGGTCGATCTCATGGGGAATCGTGCGTTCATCGGTGTCCATGCCGTGACGCGGCCGCAGAGCGGCGATGCGCAACGCCTCGGAGGCCATCGTCCCGGCGAGAGTCCAGCCCTCGGGCAGGGCAGTATCCTCGGGCAGTGCACTGTCCTCGCTCGGCGTTGCACGACTCGATGGATCAGCCAGGTGCTCCAGCACCGCGATCGGCATCAGGTACTCGTTCCAGGACCAGTCCGCGGCGGGATGCTGGGCAGGGTCCGGGTCATCGGTATAGGGGAAGCCGCCCTCGCCGATCTGCGGCCACGGATCCTCCCAGCGGGCGATGTCCTCGCGCTCGTCCCACCCGGGGACCGCGGCCGTGGACCCCACCACGGCGATCTCGCCGGTGCGGTCCGCGATCTCCACGCGGGAGGCGAACTTCATCTTCTGCAGCCAGTCGGCCAGACCGGCATTCTCCTCGGGCTCGACGGTGAGCCAGGTGGTCGCGCCGTCATCCACCAGGTGGCAGTCGAACTCGATGCGGCCCTGGACGTCCAGGAAGAGGGTCTCGGTGGAGACGCCGGGCGCCAGCCGGTCGAGCTTCTGGCTGGTCAGCACGTGCAACCAGGTCAGACGGTCCGGCCCGGAGACGGTCACGACGCCACGGTGGGAGAGATCGACGACGGCGGTGCCGGCCTCCAGGGCCCGCTGCTCAGCGGTGGGCTGGCCGTAGTGGGCGGCCACGGGGGCGTCAGGGCCGTTGCCGGCCACTGCTCCAGGAACAGACAACATGCGGTGCCTCAATCTCAGTTCGAGGTGCGGGGCGCACCGGGGGCCAGGCGCCCCTGGGTGGGATCGGGCATCCGGTCCAGGATGGCCGAGGCGTGCGGCTCTTCACCGGCACCAGCGTGATGGGTGGCGTCCCAGCGCCAGAACATCTGGCCGTTGACCAGGCCCATGATCCGGGAGCCACCTTCGTAGGGACCGGCCGCCGAACCACGCAACACGGAGTCGGTCTTCAACTGCAGTTGCGGCCCCTTGATGACGCCGTAGTACAGCTCAGTCAGGGAACCCGGATGGGAGATCTGCGCGGTGATCGGGTAGGACCCGTCCTCACGGCGGAAGGTCTCCACGTCCTCTGCGGACCGGAGGACCGGAACCACGTCCCCGGGGCTCATTCCGGGCCCGACGTCACCGTCGCGGCGGTCTCGGTCCAGGGACCAGAAGCCGTTCTCCACGGTCAGCGGGCGGATCAGGGTGCCGTCCGCCTCGCTCAGCCAGGACTCGGCACGGTATTCGATGAACGGCAGGCGGTGGTCGGTGAAATCGACCCGCTGGTAGAAGATCTCGGTCCCGTCCTCGCCGGAACCGAGACGGCCCTGCCCCTCCCACGCGCCGATGAGCCAGGACAGCGGAGCGAGCTCCGGGGTCAGGTCAAAAGGCAGTTCAGTGGGCACGAAGGCTCAGCGCTGGCCCTTGTACAGGCCGGAGACCACGAGCACGGCAAACGCGGCCATGGCCAGACCGGCGATGACGAGAAGAACGGTGAAGAAGACCTCGAGTGCAAGAAGGGACATGCCCTGATCCTACTCCAGACCGCAGGTCCCCCGTGCGGGATTACTCGAGCCGCGTGCCGTCCGCGTCCCGGCCTGCCACATGGCGTCCGTGCTGGACCTGCTCGAGCCAGAAGGTGACGAACTCGTCCGAGGGATAGGTGTCCAGGTCCCGCTGGATCGCCTGCAGAATCTGATCCCCGTCCTGCTGGTCCACGGCGTCGATCCGCAGGACCTCCTCCTCGTCGCTGCGCCGGCGCACCACCACGGAGACTCCGACGACGTCGGCCCCGGAGCCTCCCAGGACCTGGGTCAGCACGCCGCCGACGAAGCGGAAGACCCGTTCGAAGGCGTCGTCACCGCCCTCTTCCAGAGCCACCGTGTAGTTTGCGGCTGCCATTTCCTCAGACATGATTTCTCCTCCCGCCGGTCAGACCGGCATGATCCTGAACACAAAATAAGTCAGCAGTCCCACGACCGCCACGGGCGCCACCCCCAGGGCCACCGCGGCACGGCGCCCCAGCGGCCGGCCGAGCCCGCGGTCCGGGGCGGTACGTCCGGTCAGGACGAGCACCAGCCCGCCCAACAGCCCGGCCACCACGGCAGTGGGCAGGGGCAGCGCACCCCAGGGTGCCGGCCACAGCGGCTCCAACACCACGGGGACGACGCCGGCCAGCACCAGGGAGAGCCCAGCGGCCAGGCCGCGGCCGCTACGGCCGGGGAACGGGACCAGTCCGGCGAGGGCCGCGAGCGCCAGCGAGAGACCGACGGAGACGGCGAGCGGGCCGGCGTCGTACCGGGCGAGGGCGACCCACCCGGCGCCGGCACAGACCACGGCCACACCGGTGATGGTGCCGGCCGTGGACTCCAGCCGTTGGGGGCTGCCGGAGCCGCGGAAGAGCTGGACCATGAAGGCCGCCACCACGCCCAGCGCCACACAGACGGCGATGGGTTCGATCAACGACGCGCCGAAGGCGGTGGGGCCCTCCCCGGAGCTCTGGCCGGGCCACAGCGACACGGCCCCGACGGCTGCCAACCCGGACACGCCGAGGACGGCCGTGAGGGATTTCCGGGCCGGCGCCCCGAGCAGTTGGGGCCAGCCCAGGGCGGCCGCGATGACCAGAACCGCGGCGATCGCGACCGAGAACCACGGGCCGCCGAGGCAGGCTGCTCCCACGAGCACGGCGGTGATCGCGGCCGCGGCGGCCAACAGTGGATGCTTCACGCGTCCATCCTGCCATTGTCCAGGTCCGTATAATCGTCCTGACCCGGAGAGGAGTCCACCTTGGCCCTGTTGCTGTTGCTCTCCGGAGCGTCCGCCGAACCCGAATCGATTCTCGAGGCTCTCGCCTTCCTGGACCACCGCACCGTGGCTGGCCCACCGCGGGCCGAGGTGTTGCTCCGCCACCCCGAAGCCGACGTCGTCCTGGTCGACGCCCGCCGCGACCTGACCGGTGCCCGCAACCTATGCCGGGCGCTCTCGACCGCCTCCCCCGGGCTGCCGCTGCTCCCGGTGCTGACCGAGGGCGGCCTGGCCGGTTTCTCCCCCGCGTGGGGCGCCCGTGATTTCCTGTTGGACACGGCGGGACCGGCCGAGGTGACGGCCCGGCTGCGGTTGGCCACGCTCCCCGCGCCCGGGGAGGGCCCGGGTTCCGACCAGCCGATCCGCGCCTCCGGGATCTTCGTGGATGCCACCACGTACACGGCCCAGGTCAACGGCGTGCCGATGAACCTCACCTTCAAGGAGTTCGAGCTGCTCAAGCACCTCGTGCAGCACCCGGGCCGAGTCTTCACGCGCGAGCAGCTGCTCCACGAGGTCTGGGGCTACGACTACTTCGGCGGCACGCGCACGGTGGACGTCCACGTGCGCCGACTGCGCGCCAAGCTGGGCCCGGACCAGGAGCAGCTGATCGGCACCGTGCGGAACGTCGGGTACCGCTTTGTCCCGCGCGACGCCCCGGGAGAATAACCCGCGCAACGACTAGGGTTGCCTCATGGACCACCCGCACGAATCCCCGTCCTTGTCCACCAGTGCCGGCCGCCTGGATTCCGGGCTGCTGCGCGACCTGACGGCCCTGGCCGAGGCGGCCGAGTCCGCCGACGGCAACCCCCCGTTCTCCGACCAGACCTGGGTCGAGCTGCGCACCACGGACGACCCGGACCGGGTCCGGACCGTCACGGCGTGGCTGGACCACCAGGACGGCCGTGACGGCGAGCTGGCGGGCGCCGCCGTCGCCGTCTCCGCGGGCCCGGGCGCCGGGCCCGGCACCCTCGAACTGGTGGTGCACCCCAGCTGCCGCTCCCAGGGTGTGGCAACCGCCCTGGCCCGGGAGCTGGATGCCGGCCTGACCGAGAAGTACAACGCGTGGGCGCACGGCAACCATGCCGCGGCGGCCCGGCTGGCCGAGCAGTTCGGCTACACGCCGGTCCGCGAGCTGCTGCGGTTGCGCCTGACCCACCAGGTCGCCCAGGACGACGCGGAGAACGGATCCCACCGCACCAGCGTGTGGGACGGCACGGCGCCCGAGGGCATCACCCTGCGCTCCTACGTTCCCGGCGCGGACGACGCCGCGTTCCTGGAGACGAACGCCGCGGCCTTCGCCGACCACCCCGAGCAGGGGTCGCTGGACCAGACCGACCTAGATGCCCGGAAGGCCGAGCCGTGGTTCGATCCGGCCGGGTTCATCCTGGCCGAGGATGCCGATGGAACGCTGCTGGGCTTCCACTGGACGAAGATCCACCCCGGTGCGGACGGGCATCCCCCGCTCGGCGAGGTGTACGTGGTCGGCGTCGGCCCGCAGGCCCAGGGCCGCGGCCTGGGCCGGGTGCTGACGGTGGCGGGCATCCGTTACCTGCAACAGCAGGGCGTGGAGGCGGTGATGCTTTACGTGGATGCGGACAACACCGCGGCCGTGGAGCTCTACCGCAAGCTCGGCTTCGTCCGCTGGGACACCGATGTGATGTACACCCCGCGCGGGTAGTCCACCGCTAGGCCACCGCTAGGCCACCGGCCCTTCAGCGCCCGATACGATGGGGCGTCACGCCCCTTTTTCGGAAAGTGGATCCCGCATGCCCCAGACTGCAGCCCGCTCGACCGCCGGCTTCCACGACGACGCACCCACCGCCCCGGTGCTCGCTGCCGGCGTGGTGCCCTGGCGCGCGTCAGGCCAGGAGCTCGAGGTGCTGGTGATACACCGCCCCCAGTACGACGACTGGTCCTGGCCCAAGGGCAAGCTGGACGACGGCGAGACCCTGCCGGAGTGCGCCGTGCGGGAAGTCCGCGAGGAGATCGGGCTGGTGGTCGACCTGGGGCTGCCGCTGCCGACGACCCGGTACACCATCGGTGCCGCCAAGACCCCCAAGGAGGTCTGGTACTGGGCCGCCGAGGCCTCCCGGACCGCCCCGGTCCCGGACGGCCGGGAGGTGGACCGCACCGAGTGGATGAGTGTCAAGAAGGCCCGCGCCGCCCTGACCAACGCCACCGACCGGGAACCGCTGGAGGCCCTGGTCGCAGCGCACCGCACCAAGACCCTGCGCACCGCCCCGTTCATCATCCTGCGTCATGCGAAGGCGAAGCCGCGCTCCTCCTGGTCCCGCGCGGAGGACCAGCGGCCGCTCGCGGCCACGGGACAGCGGCAGGCGATGTCCGTGCGTCGCCTGTTAGGGGCCTGGAACCCGGACAAGGTCATCACGTCCCCGTACCTGCGCTGCGTGGAGACCGTGACGCCCTACGTGAAGGACACCAAGCGCGGGTTCAAGGAGGTCGGGGCCTTCACCGAGAAGACGGCGAAGAACAAGCCCAAGAAGTCGCGCAAGGAGATGGCAGCCCGCTTGGGCAAGCAGCGCTCGACCCTGCTGTGCACCCATCGACCGGTGTTGCCGGAGATCCTTGAGGTGCTCAAGGACGAGGTGCTGGCGGACGGGACACCGGAAACCCGGGACGCCGTCCTGGCCGCCCTGCCACGCAAGGATCCCTACCTCAAGCCCGGTGCGGTCATCGTGGCGCACCAGGCCCTGGACGCCGGTGGGAAGATCGTGTCGATCGAGGTCTACGACGTCTGGGACGACTGAAGTAGCCTCATCGCATGAGCACCCAGGGCAGCAACACCGAGACCCCCAAGATCGTCCATGACGACCTGCATGTGGAGCGCGACCCGGACCGCGGCCGGATCGAACTGTGGCAGAAGAAGCAGTTCATCGGCTTCCTCGGCTACACGGAGCGGACCGTGGGCGAGGAGACCGTGGTAGTCCTCCAGCACACCATCATCGATGAGGCCTTCGGACGCCGCGGCTACGCCCGGGCGCTGGTGACGATCGTGCTCGAGCGGCTGAAGGCCGAGGGGTTCCTGATCGTCCCGGAGTGCTCCTACGTCCAGGACTACCTGCGGCGTTACCCCGAGTACGAGCCGTTGGTGTTCGAGGGCGAGCTGCCGGAGTAGCAACCTCTCCCAGCGCCACCTCTGGTCAATGTGTCAATGACTTGATACATTGACACAAAGACCGGGGGGCACATGGGATACACGAGCGACGACGGCCAGTGGGTCAGCCTGGCCGGATGGGCCGGTTCCGCCGCGCTCGGACTGGCGCTCGGGCTGGGACTGTTGTACCTCGTTCTGCGCGGCACCGCCTGGAGTCCCCGCCGCGGCGATCCCGTGCGGGCCGTGCGCACCCACGCGATGATCGCGGCATTGATCGCCCTCTTCGCCTCCGGCACCTCCGGGTTGGCTGCCCTGGCCACTCCGGAACAGGCCGATGTCTTCAGCACCGGCTTCAGCACCGGCTTCTTCCCGGTCACCACCGAGACCGATGGGGACCTTGTCCGGAGCATCAGCAGCGCACCGATCCCGCCCCTGCCGTGGTACGAGGCGGTCGGGATCGCCCTGGGCCCCGTCATGGCCTTCGTCCTGGTGTACGCCGTGGCACAGTACACGTGGCCCCGGCAGACCGGAGCCGTGCGCATGGCCCGCCTGAGCGATCGCCGCGCCACCGGACTCCTCCCCCGCTACCTGACCGGCGCCACCGGCGCCATCATGCTGGCCGCCGCTGGGCTGGTCGTGCTGGCCTGGCAGACCCCGGCGATTCAGGCGCGTGAGATCACGGAGTCGTGGAGTGATGAGAACGGCGGCTCGGAGAGCAGTTGGTTCGAGCCGGGATCCCGCGGCGGTGAGGACATCGCGCCCTGGCTGCTGCTGGCACTGGTCCTGGCCGCCGTCGGCTTCGTGATCGTGCTGCGGATCATCGCCCGGCGCCCCACGCTGACCGGCCTGCACCCCCGGGATGATGACCTCGTGCGGCGCATCGCCGTCAACCGCGCCCTGCGCACGGTGGCGGTCATGATGCTGGGCATCGGCGCCGCGGGGTTCAATGCCTGGGCGAATGCCGATGCAGCGCTGGCCCTCCGTTCTGCGGATCCCTACTCGACCCCCCTCATGCCCTGGCTCGGCATCACCGGGATTCTCGTGTGGCTGGTCCTGCTCTTCTGGCGGTCCCCGCACCTCGCCGAGCTCGGCTCCCACACGGTGCAGCATCCGGAGGCGTACGACGCCGGCCCGGCGCCTCGGTCCGCTCGCGCACCGTCCCCTCCGGGTACCGCCCGCGCCGTGCTGCGCCTGCGCCTGGATGGGGCGACCCTGGCGTGGATGGTCGCGGTGCCGATCGGAGTACTGGTCGCGTTCTTCCAATGGACACTTCCCACCACGAATGCCATGGGCGAAGGCGGCCCGGTCTTCTCTCCATGGATTGCACTGCTGTGGTCGGCGCTGCCCTGCGCCGCGGCCCTGGTCATCCTGGGCTTCACCGAGTTCGGCGTCCGCCGGGGGCACAGCCCGGCCGGGGAGCCGAACACCGCCGGCCGGCCGTCCCGCTGGCCGGTCTACGCCCTCAGTGTGTCCGTACTGCTGGCCGCGGTGTGGTGCGTGCTCTGCCTGACCACCACGTGGCAGCAGACCGAACTGGCCATCGCCCTGGCCATGACGACCGCCGTTTTCACGCTGGCCGCCCTCGCCCTCGCCCGCCTGGCCCTGCACCGCCCGCCCCTCGGCCACGCCACCGCCGAGCAGGATGCCGCGATCCGTGCCGGTGGGGCCAACCGCCTCCTGGCTGTCGGCGCCGCGGGCGTCCTGTCCGTCACCGGCGCCGCCCTTCTCGCCGGCGTTCAGGTCTGGCACGGCTTCATCAGCACCAGCATCGTCAACCTCGCCATCCATGACCTGCCGGACGGCCTGCTCCTGATCCGAACCCTGACGGTCTTCGCCGTGTTCGGCCTCATCGTGGTCTGCGTGATCGCCCCGGCCCCCGGCGTGCCCGGGGTCCGGCTCCGTCCCCGCCAGGCAGAACGGGACGCCGAACGTCAACGGGAGACGTCCGTCTCATGAGCGCCGAGATCGTTCTCGATCTGTCCTCGCCGGTGCCGCCGTTCGAGCAGCTGCGGGCGCGCATCACCACCCTGGTCGACGACGGCTCCCGGACACCCGGCTCCCGACTTCCCTCCGTCCGGGCACTGGCCGCGGACCTGGGGATCGCCGTCGGAACGGTGGCCCGGGCCTACCGGGAGCTGGAGGCGGCCGGGTACGTGGTGTCCCGGCGCCGGCACGGCACGACCGTGGCGGCATCACCCCCGGGGCCGACGCCGCGAAGGGACGTCAGGGAGGCAGGACCCGCGCGGGACTGGCCGGCCGGCGTCGTGCAGGCCGCCGAGGACCTCGCGCGCCGGTCGGAGGCGGCGGGTTTCAGCCCTGAGGAGACCGTGGAACTGCTGACGGCAGTCGCCCGTAGAATGCACGGGTGAGCATTTCCACCCCGTATGAGGACCTGCTGGCCGAAGTCATGGCCACCGGCACCGCCAAGTCAGACCGCACCGGCACGGGGACGCGCAGCGTGTTCGGCCGGCAGCTGCGGTACGACCTCGGCGCATCGTTCCCGCTGATCACCACCAAGCGCGTGCACTTCAAGTCCGTGGCGCTGGAGCTGCTGTGGTTCCTCCGCGGCGACTCCAACGTCCGCTGGCTGCAGGAGCGCGGAGTCCGCATCTGGGACGAGTGGGCGGACGAGGACGGCGAGCTCGGCCCGGTCTACGGCGTCCAGTGGCGCTCCTGGCCCACCCCGGACGGCGGGCAGATCGACCAGATCGCGAAGGTCGTGGACTCCCTCAAGACCACCCCGGACTCGCGCCGCCACCTGGTCACCGCGTGGAATCCGGCCGAGGTGGACCAGATGGCCCTGCCCCCCTGCCACGCGATGTTCCAGTTCTACGTGGCCCCGCAGGACAACGGCCCGGGCAAGCTCTCCTGCCAGCTGTACCAGCGCTCGGCGGACCTGTTCCTCGGCGTGCCGTTCAACATCGCCTCCTACGCCCTGCTCACCGTCATGATGGCGCAGCAGACCGGGCTGGAACCGGGCGAGTTCGTCTGGACCGGCGGCGACTGCCACATCTATGACAACCACGTGGACCAGGTCACCGAGCAGCTCGCCCGGGAGCCGTTCCCCTACCCGCAGCTGAGGCTCCGCCGGACCCCGGAGGACATCTTCAGCTACGCCCTCGAGGACTTCGAGCTGGTCGACTACCAGCACCACCCGACGATCAAGGCCCCCATTGCCGTCTGACAGTACCCCCACCCGCATCGGCATGATCTGGGCCCAGACCCCGGATCGCGTCATCGGCGCCGACGGCTCCATGCCGTGGCACCTGCCCGAGGACCTCGCCCACTTCAAGGACCTCACCCACGGCCACCCGGTCATCATGGGCCGGCGCACCTGGGACTCGTTCCCCGAGAAATTCCGGCCCCTGCCGGGACGGACGAACATCGTCGTCTCCCGGCGCCAGCAGTCGGCGGACGCCATGCGGGCCGCGGGCGCCGTCGTCGTCCCCGGGTTCCAGGAGGCCCTCGAGGCCGCGAGCGAGGCGGACGGACTGGACCTGATCTGGGTGATCGGCGGGGCCACGCTGTACGAGCAGGCGCTCGATGTGGCGACCCTGGCCGAGATCACCGTGATCGAGAGCGACGCAGCCGGTGACACGCACGCCCCCGCCCTGGACGGTCAATGGACGCGGACCTCTCTCGAGGCGCACCGTTCCGGCTCTGGCACCGGGTATCGCTTCGAACGCTGGGAACGCGCCCACGACGACCATGAGGACCACGCATGAGCGAGCTGCTGAACAAGACCACCCTGACGTTCATCGCCTTCGTGGCGTGCCCGATCCTCGGCCTGGTGACCGCCGTGATGGGCCTGGTCATGATCTTCACGGACAACGTGGTGGCCGGCGTCGTCTTCCTCGTGGTGCTCACCCAGGTGTTCATCTTCGGCGGGCTGTGGGCCACCCTGAAACGCAAGTCACTGACCGAGGACAGCTCCGGCCAGTAGACTGGGGGGCATGCTTTCCCCAGATTCAGCACTCCAGACCGCTTCCGACCCCGCCGCCCACCCCACGGTCGGCCTCATCGGCTGGCGCGGCATGGTTGGTTCCGTGCTCCTGCAGCGGATGGCCGAGGAGGGGGACTTCGACCGCCTGAACCCGGTGTTCTTCTCCACCTCCGCTGCGGGCCAGCCGGCGCCTGCCATCGAAGGGCTGACGGGAGACGCGGGCACCCTGCAGGACGCCTATGACATCGAGACGCTGGCCAAGCTACCCGTCATCCTCACCACCCAGGGCGGTGGCTACACCTCGGAGGTCTACCCGAAGCTGCGTGCCGCCGGCTGGAACGGGATCTGGATCGACGCCGCCTCCACCCTGCGCATGGACGACTCCTCCATCATCGTGCTCGACCCGGTGAACCGGAACGTCATCGACGCCGGCCTGGCCGCGGGCGTCAAGGACTTCGTGGGCGGCAACTGCACCGTCTCCTGCATGCTCATGGGCCTGGGCGGGCTGTTCAAGGCGGGGCTTGTGGAGTGGGGCACCGCCATGACCTACCAGGCGGCCTCCGGCGGCGGCGCCCGCCATATGCGCGAGCTGCTCACCCAGTTCGGCGACCTCCACGGCGTGGTGGCGAACGAGCTGGCCGACCCCGCCTCCGCCATCCTCGAGATCGACCGCCGGGTCACCGCCGCCCAGCGCGATGGCTCCCTGGACGCCTCCCAGTTCGGCATGCCGCTGGCCGGATCGCTCATCCCCTGGATCGACGCGGACCTCGGCAACGGCATGTCCAAGGAGGAGAAGAAGGCCGGGGACGAGACGAACAAGATCCTCGGTCACTCGGCAGCCCAGCGGGTGCCGTTCGACTCCCTGTGCGTGCGGATCGGGACCTTGCGCTCACACTCCCAGGCGCTGACCCTGAAACTGACGCGGGACGTGCCGCTGGACGAGATCGAGCAGATCATCGCCGCGGACAACGAGTGGGTCTCCCTGGTGCCGAACACCAAGGAGGCCTCGATGGCGGGTTTGACCCCGATCGCCGCCTCCGGCGCCATGACCATCCCGGTGGGCCGTTTGCGCAAGATGGAGATGGGCCCCGAGTACCTCTCCGCCTTCACCGTGGGCGACCAGCTGCTCTGGGGCGCCGCCGAGCCGGTGCGCCGCATGCTGGCCATCGCCACCGGCAACCTCTAAGGGCTCACCGACCGCCCGCCTATCACACAGACCCCTCACAGGGCCCGGTTCCGTCATCTGCGACGGGGCCGGGCCCTGTCGCCCGTCCTACCCGGAGACTGTTGCGCCGGATGTCGATCAGTGGTCGGCGGATGACGCCCGATGGCCGGCGACGGTAGCCGCGCTGCTTCACTGGCCGCCATGACCTCACCGACGAAGCCACTGCTATTCAACGCCGCCCCGATGTTCACGGCCTCCCACGCCCACCACGGGCAGTGGCGCCGACCGGACGCCATCGACTCGGAGTTCAACGACGTGCGGCTCTGGATCGAGCTGGCGCAGAAGCTGGAGGAGGCCACCTTCGACGGGATCTTCTTCCCGGACGTCTCCGGTCACCACGGCCCCGTGGACGTCCCCTTCGACACGATCGTGGAGGAAGGCCTCCAACTGCCCTCCAACGATCCGCTGCTGCTGTTGGCGGCCCTGGCCACCCACACCGAGCACATCGGCCTGGCCTTCACCTCGAACATCCTGCAGTCCCACCCGTTCACCTTCGCGCGCCAAGTCTCCACGCTCGACCACCTCTCCGGCGGCCGGGCCTCCTGGAACATCGTCACCGGCTGGCAGAATAACGGTGCCCGCAACTTCGGGCTGAGATCCCTGCCCGAGCATGACAGCCGCTACCAGTGGGCCGAGGAGTATGTGGAGGTCGCCTACAAGCTGTGGGAGGGTTCCTGGGACGAGGGGGCACTGCTCAAGGACAAGGCGAACAGCCGGTTCTCGGACCCGGCAAAGGTCCACAAGATCTTCCACGAGGGGCCGCGCTACCGGGTCGAGGGCCCGCACCTGCCCTCCCCCAGCCCCCAGCGCACGCCCCTGCTCTACCAGGCCGGATCCTCGGCGGCCGGGCGGGCCTTCGCGGCCCGACATGCCGAGGGGGTCTTCCTGCTGGCTGACTCCCCGGCCAGCGCCGCGGAGCAGATCTCCCAGACCCGGGCCCTGGCCGTCGAGGCCGGCCGCCGTCCCGAGGACCTGAAGTTCTTCCCCGGCCTGTCCTTCATCGTCGGGGACACCGAGGAGGAGGCGCAGGACAAGGCCGAGCTCGTGCACTCCTATGTCAGCGTGGCCGGCCTGCTGGCCCACATGGCCGTGGTCGACGACGACGGCCAGGCCTACCCCCTGGACACCCCGCTGTCCCAGGTACGGACCCAGGCCATGCAGGGCGCCGTGGAAGGCGCCCGATCACGGATCACCGATCGCGAGCCCATCGTCGAGGACCTGGCCCACGAATTGCGCAGCAATCCGCTGGTCGGCACGCCGGAGCAGATCGCCGACGCCCTCGAGGAATGGCACGACGCCGGCGTCGACGGGATCAATGTCATGAGCTACGTGCTAGGCGACTACGCTGAGTTCGCCGACAAGGTCATCCCCGTGCTCCGCGAGCGCGGCCTGGCCAAGACCGCGTACGGGGAGGGGACCTACCGCAGGAAACTGTTCGGCGAGGACCGCCTCAACGATCGGCACCCGGCCGCGGCGTACCGCGGGGCCTTCAGCAACGGACCACGCACCTGGGAAGAGGCCACCGCATGAGCACCACCATCCTGTCCACCCTGGGCCACACCGACCCCCCGACCGCCGAACTCCGCAGCCACTTCGCACGGGTGTTCGACCGCATCTCCGAGGGGGTGCTGGCGCGTGAGGAGCAGCGAGTGCTGCCGTACGAGCAGGTCGGCTGGCTGAAGGAGGCCGGCTTCGGCCGAGTGCGGATTCCCCGCGAACACGGCGGCTTCGGTGCCTCCCTGGAGCAGTTGGCCGTGCTGCTGATCGACCTGGGCGCCGCGGACTCCAACCTCGTGCAGGCCTGGCGCGGCCACATCGGCTTCGTGGAGTTCGTGCTGAGCCACGCCAACGAGGACTACCGGACGTTCTGGCTCGCCGAGCTGGCCACCGGAGTCATGGTCGGCAATGCCGAGAGTGAGCGAACCGGCCATTTCGCGACGCCGGCCACCCATATCCACGATGCCCAGGAGGTTCCGGACGGGGCGGAGCTCACCGGCACCAAGTACTATTCCACCGGGTCCATCTACGCGGACTGGATCTTCGTCAGCGCCGCCGACCGGCGGGGCTGCGGTTCCGGAACCGGCCCGGGAACCGACGCCGCGCAGCCGCCGCTGGTCTCCGCCCAGGTCCGCCGCGACCACCCGGCGTGGACATCCAGGACGACTGGGACGGCTTCGGCCAGCGCCTGACCGGTTCGGGGACGGCCACGTTCACCGCCGTGCCGGCCGACCCACAGCTGATCAACCCGCGAGTGGACGAATCCGCAGGGCCTTCCGTCCAGCACGCCGTCTACCAGCTCACCCACCTGTCTGCGCTGGCCGGCATCGTCCAGGCCGCGCACCGGGACATCACGGCCTTCATCACCTCGCGGACCCGCAACCTGTTCAACCCCACGGTCGTCCTCACCGAGGACACCATGGTGCAGCAGGTCGTCGGGGAGACCTACGGCGCGGCGAAGACCATCGAGGCCTCCGTACTCGCTGCGGCCGCCTCCCTGGACCGCGCCCTGGCCTCCGGTGAGCAGGCCGACCATGCCGCGGGTGACGCCCACCTGTTCGCCGTGCAGGGTACCGTCATCGAGCTGGCCCTGCACACCGTGAGCCGCGTCTTCGAGGTCGGCGGAGCCTCGGCCACCTCCACCTCGCGAGCCCTGGACCGCCATTGGCGCAATGCCCGCACCATCAGCTCCCACAATCCGGCGATCCTCCGGCAGCGTGTGGTCGGCGACTACCTGCTCAACGGCACGTCACCGTCGGAGTCGACGGCCCGGACCCTGACGGGACATGCGGGTCAAGCGGGTCAAGCGGGTCAAGCGGGACACTAGAGCCGTTCCATCACCAGTTCCGCGTTGAGCCGGGCGGCGGCCATGGTCCCGGCGGCCGCCGCGGCGCCGACCTGGGCCGAGAGGTCCGCGACGTTGCCGGCGGCCCAGACGCCGGGAACACCCGTCCCGCCAGCGGCGTCCACCGCGATGAAGCGGCCCATCGGGTTCTCCTCCATCTGAAGCCCCAGGTCCTCGAAGACCTCG
Organism: Citricoccus sp. NPDC079358; assembly: GCF_040702545.1. NCBI lineage: Bacteria > Bacillati > Actinomycetota > Actinomycetes > Micrococcales > Micrococcaceae > Citricoccus > Citricoccus sp. NPDC079358. The sequence continues at coordinate 86,407 of NZ_JBFBLI010000001.1, read as the reverse complement.
GCCCGGGCCAGCATCCGCGGTGCCACCACGATCACCTCGGCCGGGACCACAGTGCCATCCGTCAGCCGGATCCCGGCCACCCGTCCCTCCTGGGCTTCGACGTCGGCACCGGACCCGGCCTCGACTCCGGCGGCCTGTCCCTCCACGACCTCGATGCCCAGGGTCTGCAGCGTCCGAGCGCCCTCCGCGTCCACGGGGCCGGAGTGGGCCAGGAACGTCACGTCGTCACTGAGCTGGCTGAACAGCATGGCCTGGTGCACGGAGTTCGGGGAGGTCCCCAGCACCAGAATCGAACGGTCCCGGACCTCCCAGCCGTGGCAGTAGGGGCAGTGGATCACGTCCCGGCCCCAGTGCTCGGCCAGGCCGGGGATCTCCGGCAGCTCGTCCGTCAGGCCCGTGGCGATGAGCAGGTTCTTGGCCGTGAGGACCGCCCCCGCTGAACCCGCCAGCGTCGCCTCGAAACGTCCGTCCTCCAGGCGGCGGACCGCCGTGATCTCGCCGTCCAGGATCTCTCCCCCGTAGCCGGCGACCTCGCGGCGGCCGGCGGCGAGCAGTTCGGCGGGGCTGATGCCCTCGCGGCCCAACAGGGCGTGGACGCCCTCGGCCGTGGCGTTGCGGGGACTGCCGGAATCCACCACGGTGACGGTGCGCCGCGACCGCGCGAGGGTCACCGCCGCGGCGAGTCCGGCGGCGCCACCGCCGGCCACGAGGACGTCGAGTTCAGGGGCTGCTGAGGTGTCGTGTGTTGAGATCATGCCACTCATCGTGCAGGCAAGACCTTCAATTGGCAAACCTTCTTGCCGAACAGCAAAATTGTCCTCGGGACGCCGGTCAGTCGGCGCCGAGCAGCCGGCGCCGCTTACGGTACATCTTCTTCATGCCGTCGGCGGGCAGGATGGGCTCGGGCCATTTGGGCTGCAGCTCATCGCCCAGCGTGATCCCCCGGAACCGGCGGCCGAACATGGGCAGCACCCACTGGCGCAGCCATTCCACGTCCCGGCTGACGGATTGGACTGGTCCGACCCGCTCGGTGGGCCCGAAAGGCTCGAACTCCAGCTGGTGCCGGACCCCCAGGATGTTGAGGATCTGGATGGCCATGTAGCGGTGTCCGGCGCGGTTCATGTGGAGCTTGTCGATGTCCCACATGCGGCGGTCGCGGTAGGCGTCCCACGTCCAGTAATCCACCAGGGTCACGGTGTCCGGGTGCCGTCGGGCGAGGGTGCGCACGTGGTCGTTGAACGCCCAGTTCCGGCGCTTGAACGGTTCCAGCACGGGGTGCAGCGGGATGTCGAACCCCGTGAAGAGGAGCACGCGCGCCCCGGAGGACACGAGGCGTTCCACAGCCTGGGTGTACGTCTGAAGGACGGGACCCAGGTCCTTGCGCAGCTCGAGCAGGTCGTTGCCGCCCGCATAGAAGCTGATGAGGTCCGGCTTCAGGTCCAGGGCTGGCTCGATCTGCTCCGCCACGACCCCCGCGAGGCGCCGGCTGCGGATCGCCAGATTGGCGTAGCGGCTGTCCGGGTCCGCCTTGGAGAGCTGTTTGGCCACCCGGTCCGCCCAGCCGCGTACCCCGTTGGGGTGCCGGGTGTCCCAGTCCCCCACCCCCTCGGTGAAGGAGTCTCCGATGGCCACAAACAATCCGCCCATGGGGGACGACGCTAGAGGAGCCACCGTTCAGGACGGTGTCCGGCCGGTGACGGCCACGCAAAGCCTGGCCTAATGGAATCCGTCAGAGCAAGCACCCCACGAGCACCGGCTCGGGGTGCAGGCGCACACCCCATTGAGCCTCGACGCCGTCCCGCACCGTGCGGGCGATCGCCAGCAGGTCCGCCGTGCTCGCATTGCCCCGGTTGGTCACGGCGAGCGTGTGCTTCGTGGACAACGACGCGCGGGCGCCGGCGATGGCCTGCTCGTCCGGTCCCAGCCCGAAGCCCTTGCCGAAGCCGGCGCGGTCGATGAGCCACGCGGCGGAGAGCTTGACCAGCTTCTCGCCGTCCTCGTCCTGTCCGGCGCCATAAGCCGGGGTATCCGCGGGCAGGTGCGCCCGGACGGACGCGGGGAGGATGGGATTGGTGAAGAAGGAGCCCGTGGACCAGGTGTCCTGGTCCTGGGCGTCCAGGACCATGCCCTTTGCCGCGCGCAGGTGCAGCACGTGGTGGCGGACCGTCTCCAAAGGGGCCCACTCCCCCTCCTCCACGCCCAGGGCGCGGGCCAGCTGGGCGAAGCGCACGGGCGCGGTCCGGCCGGTGTGGTGCAGGCGGAAGTCCACGGACAACACCACCCAGCGCGGGGTGGTGTCATCGGAGGCCAGCAGGCTGCGCTTGATCACGGAGTCGCGGTAGCCGAACCGCAGGTCCTCGTTCGTCAGGGTCACAAGCTCTCCCGCCACCCGATCCCAGGCCTGCACGGAGACCAGCGACTGGGAGACGTCCGCCCCGTAGGCGCCGACGTTCTGCACCGGGGTCGCCCCCGCGGAGCCCGGGATGCCGGAGAGCGCCTCGAGGCCGGTCAGGCCCTGCTGCACCGTCCAGGCCACGGCCTCGTCCCAGTCCTGCCCGGCGGCCAGGCGCACCAGCGTGGTCCCGCCGGCCTCCTCCTGGACCACCTGCGCCCCGGAGAAGGCGAGCCGGACCACGGTGCCGGGGAAGCCGACGTCGGCCATCAGGGTGTTCGACCCGCCGCCGAGGACCAGCAGGGGGGTCCCGGAGGAGTCCAGCGCCCGGATGGCCTCGACGGCCTCGGTGGCCGAGGTGGCCTCGATCCAGTCGGCGGCCGGCCCGCCGACGCGGCTGGTGGTGTACTCCGCCAGCCTCACGGGTTCACTCACGGACAGTCCTCCTGGGTGGTCGCGGATGGGCTCGTCCAGCTTACCGGCGCAGATCGGCCAGACGCCGGTTCACCGATGCCTGGTCGAAGGTCTGCCCGTCGAGGACCTCCCCCGGTTCCAGAGCCAGCCACTCCCGCATCTGTTCGTAGTCCTCGTCCGCGGGGTCTGCGACGGTCTGGAGGAGCTGCGCCCATCCCCACACCCCGCCGGAGTCCTCCACGGGGGCGGCACGCCGGCCGCCGGTGCAGACCGGCAGGTTCCGGCCGTCGTCGTCCAGGATCTTCTCCAGTTCGATCCGGTGTTCCCAGGAATCGCCGAAGTCATAGGTGTAGTTCAGCTTCGTCCCGGACCCCCTCAGAACCTCTCCAAGCACCGCACCGGCCTCGTCCGGCCCCTCTGGATCCTCCCCGAAGCCCTCCACCGGACCGAACGGGCCGGCCGGCTCATAGAACATGGAGTTTCGGCCGCGCACGACCTCGAAGGCGTGAAGGTGCGCATCCCGCCAGTCGAAACACTGTTGGATCACCTGGTGGAGCTCGTCCAGACGGAGGGTCGACGGCACCAGGACACGGCGCCAGATGGGCGGCTGGGCACCCTGCAGACCGATCTTCAGCTGGTAGATGCGCCGGTCCGTGGTGCCCTCCGGCGCCCTCGTCGGCACAGCCGCACCCCGTGGGGCGATCTCCAGCAGTCCGCCCTCCCCGTCCTGTCCCTCGTCGTCGTCGGCGGCGCCCAAGATCTCCTCCGCCAAAGCGGCGACGCACTGGACGGCGACCGGCGCCACCACATAGTCCGGACCCGGCACCAGCAGCCCGAGCCCGACAAGGCGGTCCAGGGTAGTCTGCACGGACTGGCCGATCGCGGCCCGGTAGAGATCCGGATAGTGGTCACCGAATAGCTCACCGGCCGGCGGGGCGGTGGCCACCTCGGCCAGTTGTGCCTTCTGAACGGCCTGTTGCGTGGTCCCGGCCACCAGGACGGTCAGCACCACGGTGGCGATCTCCTCCTCGAAGCCCATGAACGTGGGCTCCAGCTGCATCTGCGCGCGCAGGAAGTCCAGAACGAGGTCCCTGGAGACGCCGACCTGTTCGGCGGTGACGCCCTGGATCAGCAACTCGGCGCGCTCTGTCCTGCGCACGGAGCCCGCCATCACGGAGATCAACTCCGCATCCTCGAGCACCCTCCACAGGGGGCTGAGCAGCGGGACATCGTGCATCGACCTGACGAGCGGGGCCTGCGCATCGGCGGTGTCCGGTTCCGCGAGCCCTGGGAGTGCCTCGGAGGCGCGTTTCCGCGACGCCGGTACACGGACCGTCACGCCCACCACCGCGGCCGCGGCCGGCACGTCCTTCAGGCGCAGGGCACCTGTCCCGGTCGCCTGTCTCCCGTCACCGATCCATTCCAGCAGGCTCCTCGCGTGCCGGACCAGAACGATGTCAGCGAAACCGCGGGCCTGTTCCGCCACACTGAGTCCGGGGACCTCGATCTCCGGCAGGACCGCCTCATCGAGACCATCGAGGCTGGAGAGGATCTCGTGGCATTCGGCGAAGGCCGCCTCCGTGCCCGTCCAGCGGCCCCGTTCGCCGAGGTAGTGCAGGTACTCGTGCCAGGCCTCGATGACGGACGTCGGGTCCCCACCCTCCTGTGCGGCGGCGATCTCGAGGATCTGGAGCGTGTCCTCGACTGCCCACGGTGGGAAACTCGTAGCGGTCGTCTCGGGATCCACGTCAGCACAGGCGATCAGCTGGCTACGGACCAGGTTGAGGCAGGCCAGGGCTTCCGTGGGATCGCCCTCCGGTTCCCCGAACCACTCCACGAAGTCCGGGGTCAGGGAATCGAGCATCTTCCCGTTCCGGAGCGCCGCCAAGGACGGCCGGGGTGGTGAGTCCACGGCGTGCAGGTGACGCTTCGTGGACTTTCTCTTCTTCTTCGGCATGGGACCTCCTCGAACGTGGCGTGTCAGCGGATGTCAGGGGCTCAGCCGTCAGTGGCCCAGGCGCACGACCGCCTGCGCCTTGGTCAGGATCTTCGCGTCCCCGTGCCCCGGGTCGGTGACGGTCAGGTCGATCCGGACCGTGCCGGCGTCGTCATCAATTTTCGCGACCTTGCCGGACACCTCGAGGGTGGCGCCCGCCACCTCGTCCACGGGGACCGTGGCGGAGAAGCGGGTCTGGTAGTCCAGGACGGCCCCGGGGTCCCCGCACCAGTCGGTGACGAGCTGGACGGCGGCGCCCATGGTCAGCATGCCGTGGGCGATCACCCCGGGCAGCTGCACGGAGCGGGCCGTGGACTCGGACCAGTGGATCGGGTTGAAGTCGCCCGAGGCGCCCGCGTAGCGCACGAGGTCGGCACGGGTGAGGGTGACGGTGGTGGAGCCGATCGAGTCGCCCTTCTGCATCATGCTTCCTCTCCGCGGACCAGCAGGGTGGACCGCACGGTGGAGACGGCCTCGCCGCCGGTGGTGGTGATCTCGGTGGCGGTGGTGACCATGGTGTGGCCGCCGAGCGTCTTGACGGATTCGACCGTGGTGGCCCCGATGAGCTCGTCGCCGGCCACGGCCGGGCGCCGGTGGGTGAAGCGCTCGTCCGCGTGGACCACCCGCGAGAAGTCGATGCCGGCGTCCGGATCGGCGACGACGGCGGCCTCGGCCCGCTGCGCGAGGGTCACCAGGAAGGTGGGCGGGGCCACCAGGTCGGCGTAGCCGAGACCCCGGGCGGCGGCGAGGTCCGTGTGCGCGGGGTGCGTGGCCTGCACGGCCGCGGCGAACTCGCGGATCTTCTCCCGCCCGACGACGTAGGGCTCGGTGGGCGGATAGGTTCGCCCCTGCAGGTCCGGGTTCACGCCCACTGCGGTACTCCTCAGGTCCGGTGACATCGGCTTACAGCCTACCGCCCGGCGCCCCTCACCCTGGCCCCCACTCCGACCCCTCAGCCCTCCTGCGCGACGCCGTACTGGTACATGACCTTGGCGACCTCGCCGCGGCTGATCGGGTCGTACGGGCGGTACTCGCCGCCGTGGTAGCCGTTGACCAGGCCCTCGGCGGCGGCCCAGGAGATCGCCTCGTAGTACGAGCCGGAGGACGGCACGTCCGGGAACACCGAGACCTCGGGGGCGGTGAAGCCTTCAGGATCCACGGCCCGGTAGAGGAAGGTCACGAACTCCGCACGGGTCACGTCCTGGCCGGGCCGGAACGTGCCGTCGGCGTAGCCCTCGGAGACGGGGGTAGCGCCGTCGGAGCCCTCGGGACCCTCGGGACCCTCGGCGGCCCAGGCGATCGGGGTGAAGTGCGGGGCCCCTGCTGGCACGTCCGGGAACACTGGGGCGTCAGGGTCCGTCGGGTCGGCCGGGTCGGTGGTGTAGTCCGGGGCCAGATAGCGCTGCAGGAACGCCACGGACTCGCCACGGGTGATCTCGGCCGCCTTGCGGTAGGTGCCATCGGTGTAGCCGGTGGTCACCCCGGCGGTCTGCATCCACCGCACCGGCGCGTAGTACACCGAACCGGGCTGATTGTCCGAGAAGTCCTCCACCGGCTCCGGATCAGTCGGATCGCTCGGGAAGTGCTCGGCGGCCGGGCCGAGGTTCAGGAACACCGTCTCGCCGGTCGCGTCTTCCACCCCGTCATTGTCCGTGACGGCGTAGACGTTCCCGTTGCCGGCGATCGCCAGCCCTTCCAGCTTCTCCTGGGTCCAGCCGTTGAGGTCCTGCAGTTGGGGCAGCACGTCGATGGCCTCGGTCTTCTCGAGCACCGGAACCTCCTCGGCCGCCGCTCCGCCACCGGCGCCGGTGGTGGCTCCGGCCTCCGGAACCTCGACCGTGAAGACCTTCTTCAGGGCTGCGTCCGGGCCGTTGAGCTTGTCCCGCTCGATGACCGCGAGGGTGTCCGCGTCCACGGCGGTGATCTCGCTCAGGCCGATCCAGTCGCCCTCGACGTCGGTGGACTCCAGCGCGTAGCCGAACCACTCCCACTCACCGGTGGCCACCGTGAAGCGGCCGATACGGGCGAAGTCCTCGCCGGCGGCCTCGCGTTGCACAGCGGTGTAGAGCACCGCATCCTGGCCGGAGCCCGCGCCGGTGACACCCTCGAGGCCCTGGCCCTTCAATCCTGCGGCCACTTCGGCGGGCAGGTCGACCGAGGCGAGCTCCTGGCCCTCGGCATCCACGTGGACCAGCCGGTTGCCCTCGGAGCCGATCTCACCGTCGGTGATCGCGGTGCCCTCGACGGCCAGCCAGAAGGTGCCGTCCGCATCGGCCCACAGGCCTTCGATGTCGTACCCGTGCTCCAGGGCGAGCTCGGACTCGATGGTGGCCGGGCCGCCGTCGTCAGCGGTGGTGGTGTCCACCGTGTAGATCCGGGACGGGGACAGGAAGTCGTCCGGCGCCGCATAGAGCTTGTCGTCTTCGCCCGGCACGGCGGACAGGGCGCCCAGGGCGGACCAGGTGATGGGCTGGCCCTCCGTTGAAGCCGGTCCGGCCGCGTCCGCGGACTTCAGGGTCGGTACCGCCGCGGGCCCGTCTCCGAGTTCGAAGACCTGGACGGTGGCGCGGACGCCCACCTCGGCGTCGTCCTCCTCGGAGGAGACCACCATGAGGTTGCGCTCCGGGATGGCCAGCAGGCCCTCGGGGCCGTTGGTGGACGGCATCAGCTGGGTGAAGACCGGATTGGCCGGATCGTCGACGTTGTACACGGCCACGAAGTTGCCGCGCTCGGAGCCGACGAACGCGTAGGTGGTGTCGCCGTACGTCTCCACGGTCAGGCCCTCGGGCTCCGCGCCCTTGTTCTCAGACCGATGCTCGGGGAACTGGCCGTAGCGGTGGGCGAGGTTCTCGAAGGAGTTGCCGGCGTCCCAGACCACGTTGCCGAACTCCGCGGACTCCGGATCGGCGTTGAAGACGGTCCAGCCACGGCTGCCGCCCTTCCAGTCGCCCTCGTTGGCGGTGGCCACGTGGTCGTTGCCGATCCAGCCGATGGCATCCGGCTCGCGCACGGCGTCGGTGATCGAGCCGTCCAGGGACAGGTTGCCGTCCTCGGCGGTGTCGATGCCCTCCACGGAGACGGCGCCGGCACTGAAGTGGTCGATGACCTTGCCCGTGGCCGCATCGAGGATGACGACGCCGTTGTTCTCCTGCAGCGTCAGGGCGGCCTTGGTGCCGTCCGGGGAGAACTTGATGTACTCCGGCTCCGGATCCTCGGGGGTGTCCAGGCCGGCCAACCCGGTCAGGTCCGTGTACCGGATCGACTCGGCGGTCAGCGCGGTGATGTCCTCGGCGGACAGATCGATCACGGCCAGTTCGCCGGCGGGCAGCTGCGGCAGACCTCCGTCCACGTCCTCGCGGTCCTCGTCGCGCTGGTTCTCCATGGCGATCATCGCGGTGGTGCCGTCGGGCGAGACGTCGATCGAGTCAGGCTGGCCCTTCAGGTCCACCCCGTGGATCAGCTCGAGGGTCTCCGGGTCCCAGAACTCGACCTTGCCGGTCGGGTGGGTGAAGTCCTCGGAAGTGTCCGTGACCACGATGATGAAGGCCTCGGTGGCGTACACGGAGGTCGGGGAACCATCGGTGGCCTTGAACCCGGCCGCCTGCGGGTTCTCCGGGTCGGTGATATCCACGAAGCCGATGCCCCCGGCCTCGGCGTCGGTGTGGATCACGGTGTTGCCATCCGCGGTGACGGTGGAGATCTCGGCGACCGTAGGGGCGGACGGGTCCGCCTCGGGGTCCGCGGCCAACTGGTTCTCGAAGGCCGGCAGGGTGGCCAAGCGGTGGAAGGACTGGCCCTCGGCGGCTTCACCCACGGGCACTGCGGTTTCCGCAGCAGTCTCGGCGGGAACGGGGGCGTCCGCGGGGGCAGCCGGTGCCACGGCAGGCGCGGCGAAGGTCGGGGCGGCAAAGGCGCCGGTCAGCACGGCGGAGAGGCCGAGTGCCACGGCACCGGACAGGCGAGGGTGAGTACTCATGTCGGGGATACCCTTTCGGGGGACGGGAGGGGACCTCACCATCCAAGCCCCCGCACCCCCTCCTTCCGTGGCCACCAGGAGTCCACCGGGTGAACGCTGGGCCAGCGGACGGTGCCGGGCCTAGCGTCCGGCCTGCCGCGACTGCCGGTGACGGCGCTGGGCGTCCCGCGCCCGCAGCACCTGCGCCACGAGGTAGGTGACGAGTCCGAGGCCGATGAGTCCGATCGCGGCCCACTGGAGGGGCCGGATCTGCACGCCGCCGCCGATCAGCGCGACCACGATGCCGAGCAGAAGGAGACCCGTGCCGGTCAGCAGGGTGATGCGATAGGCCTTCGAGCCGTTGTCCCAGGGGTTGAACACCGCTCTACCGTATCCCGGAATCGCCGCAGCACGAGATCGACGAGCTCCCGGGGCACCGGGCCGGCCTGCCCCAGCAGTGGGAGCGTGATGGTCCCGGCCCCAGCCGCCGTAGCCTCGGAGACGAGCAGCGACTGGAAGTATCCGGGCGCCAGGAGATAGCTGAGCACCAGGACCGGCCGTCGGGGATCCCGAGCACACAGGTTCTCGACGGCGGCCGCGACCCGGGGCTGTGCGGCCGAGAGGTAGGCCTCGGCCACGGGCGTGCCGAGCCGTTCGGCCAAGCGGTACGCGACGGCGCGGCAGTCGGCGACGGCGCCGGCGTCGGTGGATCCCGCCGCGCCGAGGACCACCTGGTGGTGCCCGCGCACGAAGCCGGCGGCCATGGCCCGGCGCGCGAGCAGGTCGACGAGGAGCTCGTCCGGACCCAGCGCGGGGGCCACGGGGATGCCCTGGGCGGCCTCCCGGAGGTCCACCTTGACGTGGTAGCCACCGGACAACAGCACGGGCACGACGACGGCGCTCCGGTCCGCCGGCAGGCCCGCCAGGACCTGCCCCACCTGCGGCGTCTGGACGTCCACGTGCGTCAGCAGGACCTCGACCTCGGGTGTGGCCCGCTGCTCCACGACCCGGGCGAGGGCGGTGATCCGCGCCTGCCCCACCGGGTCCGCGGTGCCGTGCGAGACGGCGACGAGGGTGCGGGGTTTTTTCATCATGCGGCCCGCTCATGCCGTCCGACGGCGACGATCCCGTCCCGCACCCGCACCGGGAAGGTGGCCAGGCTCAGCGCCGGATCGGTGAGGCACTTCCCCGTGGCCAAGTCATAGACCTGCTTGTGCAGGGGCGAGGTCAGGGTGGGGCGCCCGCCCCGGGAGCCGACGATCCCGCGGGCCATCACGTGCGCCTTCGCGTACGGGTCCCAATGTGAGACGGCGACCACCTCGTCCGAGGGCAACCGCACCACGGCGACCTGTTCGCGGTCCACGAGGGCCGCCTCCGCCCACAGGGGCTCGAGGGCCTCGAGCGGGCAGACCGGCTGCCAGTCGGTGGCGGGGTGGGTGGCGGGGTGGGTGGCGGGGTGGGTTGCGGGGTGCACAGCGGTGAGTGTCATGCACCCACCGTAGGAACCCGTTGTTTCCGTCAGTCTCGCGGGATGTTTCGAGCGTGCAACGTTGTGCTCTCCCGCCCTCCGGTCGTGCGTGTGAGGCCCACGTCATGCAGCCGTTACACGAGGGACACGGCCGGGAAACCGCCGCCTCCTAGCGTGAGTGGCCTACGACGCAAGGGGATGGACTCATGACCGTGCAACCCGACCAGCAGCCCGCAGGGCGCACCACCGACCGGCCGGACGTCAGGACGATCGCCGTCGTCGGCGGTGGCCCGGCCGCACATCGGCTGGTCGAGGCCCTGCTGGCCCGCAGCGGCGACGACCTCCGGATCGATGTCTTCGCCGAGGAGCCCTGGGCCCCCTACGACCGGGTGGCGCTGTCCCGCCGGTTCACAGACCCCGCCGACGACCTGCCGCTGACTTCTGGTGGTTCCGGCGGCTCGGTCCCCCCGCTCTGGGAGGACTCCCGGGTCCGCCTGCACACCGGCTGCCGGGTCACCGTCCTGGATCCCGACGCGCGGTCCCTCACCGTGGAGGACAGCACCGGGAACGGTTCCACCGTCACCTGGGATGAGGCGGTCCTGGCCACCGGCAGCGACGCCGCCCGGCCGGCGATCCCCGGTGCCGGGGACATGACCGTCTACCGGACCATCGATGATGTGGACCGGTTGCGGGAGCACGTGACGGCCCTGTCCCAACGGCTCGGGCGCACGCCGCGCGCGGCCGTGATCGGCGGCGGCCTGTTGGGTCTGGAGGCCGCCGGCGGGCTGCGGGGGCTGGGCACGGACGTCACCGTGGTCCACTCCCGGCCCTGGGTCATGAACGCCCAGCTGGACGAGTTCGGCGGACGGACGCTGAACCGGCTGCTGCGCGGTCAGGGATACGTCCTGAGGCTCGGGGAGCGGCCCAGCGCCCTGCGGGGTGGGAGGCTCTGTTTTCCCTCCGGTGAGGACCTCGAGGTGGACCTGGTGGTGGCGGCCACCGGCATCACGGCGCGGGACGAGCTCGGGGCGGGGATCCTTGAGCTCGGCCCCCGGGGCGGGTTCGCCATCGACGAGCGGTGCGCCACCTCGGCACCGCACGTGTGGGCCATCGGCGAGGCCGCCAGCTTCGAGGGCGAGTGCATGGGCCTGGTGGCCCCGGCCAACACGATGGCCGAGGTGGTCGCCGACCGGCTGTGCGGCGGGACCGGCACGTTCCCCGGTTTCGACACCGCGGCCAAGCTCAAGCTCTCCGGGCTGGACGTGGCCAGCTTCGGCGACGGCTTCGCCTCAGCCCCCGGCGCCCTCGAGGTCGTCTACGCGGACCCCACCGGCGGTCTCTACCAGAAGCTCGTGGTGTCCGAGGATGCCCGCACACTGCTCGGCGGGATCTTCGTGGGCGACGCCGCCCCCTACGCGTCCCTGCGGCCGCTGCTGGGCCGGGAGCTGCCCGGGGAGGCCGGGGCGTTCCTGTCCGCCGCCGGCCACGGGGCACCCGTGGACCTGCAGATGCCGGACGATGCCCAGATCTGCTCCTGCCGGGACGTCAGTGCCGGTGACCTGCGGGCCGCCGTGTGTGGCGGATGCCCGGACCTCGGCGCACTCAAGGCGTGCACCGGCGTCGGGACCCAGTGCGGTTCCTGCCTGCCGGCGGCCCAGAAAGTCATGGAGCAGCAGATGGCCGAGCTGGGGATGGAGGTCTCCACGGCGCTGTGTGAGCACTTCGCCCTGTCCCGGTCCGAGATGTTCGAGGCCGTCCGCACCACGCGGCTGACCACGTTCAGCGAGATCGTGGCCCGTTTCGGCACCCCGGCGGACCCGTCCGTGAACCTCGGCTGCGATCTCTGCAAGCCCGTGGCGGCCTCGGTGCTGGCCACGCTCCACGGGGAGTACATCCTCGGTGCGGACCGCGGCGGCCTGCAGGACACCAACGACCGCGCGCTGGCGAACATGCAGAAGGACGGCACCTATTCGGTGGTGCCCCGCATCCCGGCCGGTGAGATCACTCCCGCCAAGCTCGCCGTGATCGCCGAGGTCGCCGAGGCCTATGGGCTCTATACCAAGATCACCGGGGCACAGCGGATCGACCTGTTCGGGGCTCGCCTGGATCAGTTACCGGGCATCTGGGAGCGACTGGTGGCGGCCGGTTTCGAGTCCGGCCAGGCCTACGGCAAGGCGCTGCGCAACGTGAAGTCCTGCGTGGGCTCCACGTGGTGCCGCTTCGGCGTGCAGGATTCCGTGGCCATGGCCATCACCCTCGAGGAGCGGTACCGGGGCCTGCGCTCCCCGCACAAGATGAAGTTCGGGGTCTCCGGCTGCGCCCGCGAGTGTGCCGAGGCCCGCGGCAAGGACGTCGGCGTCATCGCCACGAGTGAGGGCTGGAACATGTACGTGGGCGGCAACGGCGGTGCCACCCCGGCCCACGCCCAGCTGCTGGCCAAGGACCTCGACGACGAGACGCTGCTGCGGTACATCGACAGGTACGTGGTCTACTACATCCGCACCGCCGAACGGCTCCAGCGCACCGCCCGGTGGATGGAGGAGCTGGAGGGCGGCCTCGACCATGTCCACGACGTGGTGGTCAAGGACACCCTCGGGATCGCGGCCGATCTGGAACAGGTCGTGGCCGAGCACCTGGAGACCTACCGGGACGAGTGGGCGGCGACCCTCGAGGACCCCGAGCGGCTGCGCCGGTTCCGCGGCTTCGTCAACGCGCCGGACGGCGGTCTTCCCGTGGTCGCCGGCCCGCGGATCCCGGTGCGGGGAGGCCAGCGATGAGCCCGGCCACGGACCGGACGACCGACGCAGAGTTCGCCCCCGGCAGCGTGGCCCTCGTCGGCGGCGGCCCGGGTGCGGCCGACCTGCTGACGGTGCGGGCGATGCGCCTGCTGCGGCAGGCCGACGTCGTGTACTTCGACCGGCTGGCCCCGACCGAGGACCTGGCCGTGTGGGCCCCCCGCGCCCGGCTGGAGGACGTCGGCAAGCGGCCCGGGCACCACAAGGTGCCGCAATCCGAGATCAACCGACTGCTCGTGGCCTCCGCGCTGGCCGGACTGCGCGTGGTCCGCCTCAAGGGCGGGGACCCCTTCGTGTTCGGCCGCGGCAGTGAGGAGGCCGCCGCCTGCGAGGACGCCGGCGTGCCCGTGACCGTGGTCCCCGGCATCACCTCGGCCGTGTCCGTCCCGGCCGCGGCCGGGATCCCCGTCACCGCCCGCGGGATCAGCAAGTCATTCACGGTCGTCTCCGGCCACGATCCCCTCAGCGAGGAGGAGCTGGCCGGGCTGGCCCAGCTGGGCGGGCAGGGCGGCACGGTGGTGGTGCTCATGGGCATCGGCACCCTGGGCCACACCGCCGCCGGCCTGATGCGGCACGGGTTGGACGCCCGGACGCCGACAGGTCTGGTGGAACGTGGCTGCACCCCTGAGCAGCGGGTCTGCCTGGCTCCGCTCGAGACGATCCTGCTGGCCTCCGCGGTGCAGGGCATCGCCTCACCGGCCGTGCTGGTCATCGGCGAGGTGGTGCGCCTGGCCCCCGGCGCCGAACTGCCTTGGTCCGGGCTGACGGGACTGACGGGGCTGACGGGGCCGGCAGGAAATCAGCTCACCGATCTCGTGGACAACGCATGAGCGGGCCGGCCACCGTGACCTCCGTGACCTCCGTGGCGCAGGTCCTGCCCCAGACGCTCGCCGGTTTCCGGATCGGCGTCACCTCGGACCGGCGCAGCGAGGAACTCATCAGCGCCTTCGAACGCCGCGGCGCCGAGGTGATGCACGCCCCGGCCCTGCGGATCGCCCCGCTGACCGAGTCCGTGACCCTGCACCGGGACACCCGCCGTGTCATCGGGGCCCTGCCGGACTTCGCCGTCATCACCACGGCCTACGGGATGCGCCGATGGATGGAGGCCGCGGACGCCTACGGGCTCGGCCCGGACCTGCACGGGGTCCTCGCAGCGGCTGCCATCCTCGTCCGGGGGTCCAAGGCCCGCGGCGCCGTCCGGGCCGCCGGCCTGGACGACGTCGGCTCACCCGAGGACGAGCGGACGGCGTCCGTGGTGGACCTGCTTCTGGCCCGGAACCTGTCCGGGCGCACGGTGGCGTTCCAGCTGCACGGGATGCTGGACCACCGGCAGATCGGGCGGCTGGAGAGGGCCGGCGCCCGGGTGCTGACGGTGATGCCCTACACGTGGGCCCGGCCCGCGGAGGACTCGGCGCTGCTGCGGATGATCGATGCCGCCATCGACCGCCAGCTCGACGTGCTCACCTTCACGGCGGCCCCGGCGGTGGAGGCCTTCCTCGCCGTGGCCCAGCAATACGGCCGGCTGGACCCCCTCCTCGAGGCGCTGCGGACGGAGGTGGCGACGGCCGTCGTCGGGAAGGTCACCGCCGGGCCGCTGCATGAGGCGGGGCTGCAACCGCTCATTCCCTCGCGTTGGCGCCTCGGCGCGATGATCCGGTTGGTCTGCGAACACCTCGAGCAGCAGCAGGTCCTGCGCATCCGGACCCGGTGGGGGCCCGTGGAGATCCGCGGTGCGCAGGTGCAGCTGGTGGATCACGCGGCCGATCCTGTGCGGCTGCCCCCGGGGCCGCTGGCGCTGCTGCGTGAACTGGTGGACGCCCAGGGAGCCGTGCTGTCCCGCGGGCACCTGCTGGAGACCCTGCGCCAGTGCGAATCCGAGCACGCCCTGGAGATGCTGGTGTGGCGGCTGCGTCAGTTGCTCCCGGTGCCCGAGTTGGTGGCCACGGTGGTCAAGCGGGGCTACCGGCTGGCTGTCTAGCGGGCGGCCCCGCCAGCAGCTGCTCGATCCGGTCCCGGCACGTCCCGCAGCCGGTCCCCGCGCCACACCGGCCACCGACCTCGTCCACGGTGGTGCACTCCTGGGCCGCCTCGTGGACCTGTCCGGCGGTGGCCCCCGAACACCGGCACAGGACGTCCTCCGGTCCCAGCTCCCGGTCCGCGGCGGCATGCTCCATCGCCAGCAACGCGGAGCGTTCCGCCACGGGCAGGGTGCCGGTCAGGGCGTGCCGGGACAGTTCCGCCGCGGAGCGGGGCAGGCCGATGGCCACGAACCCCAGCAACCGGGACCCCTGCGTGACGAGGCGCAGGTACTGCCCGGCTCCCGGGTCCGCCCAGGTGGTCACGCTGGGGCCGTTCGGGTCCCACGGGTCTGCGGTGAGATCACCCGCGCAGGCCACGGACAGCGTGTGGGACTTCACCACGATGGGGTCCAGGCGGCCGGTCGGGGTGGGGGTTGGAGTGGGCGTGGCCACGGGACGGCCGGCGGCATCGCGATCCACCGCCACCGGGACGCCGGCCTCCATCAGCAGGGCGCCGGCGGTGGCACGTGCCTGGTCCCAGCCCGGCCCGATGAGCCCGCTCGGCCGGGAGCCCAGGACGGCGGCGCAGTCACCCACCGCGAAGACGGACGGATCGTCCGGACAGCGTCCGTCCCGGTCCACCACGATTCCGCCGCGGGGCAGGGTGTCCAGTCCCGCGGCCGCGGCGAGCTCGTCACGGGGGCGCACCCCGGTGCAGGCCACGAGCAGGGTGGCCGGGATCCGCCGCCCCTGGGTGGTGCGGATCGCGGTGAGGTGGGGGACGCCGTCGTGCGCTGTGGCCCGGTCCTGGGCGCGGGCGGCGACCACGAGTTCCTGTACGCCGCAGTCCGGCCGGACCTGGATGCCGGTGGCGCGGAGCTGGCGCAGCAGCAGCCGGCCGGAATCGGGATCGAGCTGACGCCCCAGGGGCACGTGGCCCCGGTGCAACAGGGTGACCGCGGCACCGACCTCGGCGAGCGTCAGCGCCGCCTCCACGCCGAGGACGCCGCCGCCGAGCACCACCACCGGCTCGGCGTCCCGCACCGCCTGGTGCAGGCGCCGGGCCTCGGCCAGGTCCCGCAGCGCCATCACGCCGACCGGGCGGTCTCCGGCGCCGCGGGCTGGGACCGAGATGCCCCGGCCCACGGTGCCGGAAACCGGGAAGTCCGGGATGACGGCCTGGGCGCCGGTCGCCAGCACGAGCCGGTCATAGGGAACCGAGGCGCCATCGAACATCACCGTCTTGCGCTCCCGATCGAGGGCCACCACCGTGACCCCGCACCGGATCACGACGCCGGCCGGCGCCGGATCCTGCGCGTCGCCCTGCGCGTCGAGGAGGGACAGGGCGGCGCCGTCGATCCGGCCGCTGGCCACATCCCCCAGGCGGATCCGCTGGTAGGCCGGGACGGGCTCCTCCCCCAGGATGGTCACGTGGGCCGCGCCCGCCTCCAGGGCCGGTCCCAACTCCTGGACGAGCCGGGCCGCCACCGGGCCGCCACCCACGACCACGATCCGCAGGGGCCCGCGGCTCATGACCGGCCTCCGTCCAGGGATGGTGCCGGGTGCAGGGTCACGGGGGTGTTCTTGAACTCCGGCATCTGGCTCTGTGGATCCAGCAGGCCGGCCGTCAGCCGGTTGGCGGCGCCCCGGCCGGCGAAGTGGAACGGGACGAACACCGTGTCGGTGCGCAGGCCGGAATCGAACACCACGCGGGCCTGCATGCTCCCCGACGTACTGCGCAGCTCGGCGTGGGCGCCCTCGATGAGCCGGAGCCCGCCGGCCGTGGCGGGGTGGACGCTGACGGTGGCCACGGGGTGCACGCCGAGCAGCTCGGGCACACGGCGGGTCTGGGTCCCGGATTGGTAGTGTTCCATCAGCCGTCCGGTGGTCAGGGTGAGCCCCTGGGCCGAGGGAGGCTGGGGGTCCCGGACGTGGATCGGCCCGAGGTGGGCTCTGCCGTCTGGGTGCCCGAAGGCCTTGGTGAAGACCCGGGGGGTGCCGACCACCGGTTCGCCGCTGACGGTGACCTCCTGTGGGCCGGGGGCATGTTCGTCCAGGGGCAGGGGCCAGTAGGCGGCGACCTCGTCGAGACGGTCCCAGGCCACGCCGGAGTAGTCGGCCCGGGCGCCGGCCGTGACCCGGCGGATCTCGTCGAAGACCTCGGCGGGCTCCGAGGCCAGCGGCGCGGCACTGCCCAGGCGGCGGGCGAGTTCTGCGAGGATCCAGAGCTCCGAACGGGCCCCCTCCGGTCCGTCCACGGCCCGGGTGCGGCGCAGCAGGCGGCCCTCGAGGTTGGTCAGGGTGCCGTCCTCCTCCGCCCACTGCAGGACCGGCAGGACGACGTCCGCGAACTCGGCCGTCTCGGACCGGAAGAAGTCACAGACCACCAGCAGGTCCAGGGCCCGGATCCCCTCCTGGACGCGCTGGACGTCCGGGGCCGAGACCACCACGTTGGCCCCGTGCACCAGCAGGGCCTTCACGCCCTGCTCCGTCCCCAGGGTGTGGAGCAGTTGGGTGGCGGGCAGGCCGGGTCCGGGCAGGTCGTCCGCGGGGATGCCCCAGTGCCGGGCCGTGACCTCGCGGTCCGCCGGGTCGGTGATGGAGCGCAGGCCGGGCAGCTGGTCCGCCTTCTGGCCCATCTCCCGCCCGCCCTGGCCATTGCCCTGACCTGTGAGGGTCCCGTAGCCGCCGTGCCGGGTTCCCGGCAGACCCAGGAGCAGAGCCAGGCTGATGGCCGCCTTGGCGGTGTCCGTCCCGTCCCGGTGCTGCTCCACACCGCGGCCGGTGAGGATGAAGACCGGGTCCCCGCCGGACTTCGACGCGCGGGCAGCCGCCGCCAGGGACCGCGCCAGCCAGCGAATGCGCGCGGCCGAGATCCCGGAGAGGGTCTGGCCCCGTTCCGGCCACCAGTCGGCGACGGACCGGCGGAAGGAGGACAGTCCCGTGGTCCGGCGGGAGAGATAGTCCTCGTCGGCGAGCCCCTCGGCGAGGAGGACGTGGGCGACGGACAGCAACAGTGGCAGATCCCCGCCGGGAGCCGGGGCCAGTTGGTGCCCGGCGTCGTCCCCGGTGAGCTGCGCGGTGGCCGAGCGGCGCGGATCCACCACGATCAGGCCGCCATGACTGCGGGCCTTCTCCAGGTGCTGGACGAAGGGCGGCATGGTGTCCGCCACGTTGGAGCCCAGGAGCAGCACGGTGCAGGCCGCGTCCAGGTCGGTCAGCGGGAACGGCAGGCCCCGGTCCAGGCCGAGGACCTCGGTGGCCGCCTTGGCGGCGGAGGCCATGCAGAACCGCCCGTTGTAGTCGATCCGGGAGGTGCGCAGCGCAGTCCGGGCGAACTTGCCCAGCGTGTAGGCCTTCTCGTTGGTCAGGGACCCGGAGCCGAAGACCCCGATGGCGTCCCGGCCGTGCCTCTGCTGGAGGGCCGTGATCCGGGAGGCCACCAGGTCCAGGGCCTCGTCCCAGGTGGCTTCGCGCAGGGGTGCCGCGTCCCGGTCCGCGCCGTCTCGACCCGCGCCGTCCCGGATCAGTGGGGTGGTGAGCCGGTCCGGCCGGTCCCCCAGCAGCACGGCGGAGGTGGCGCCCTTCCGGCAGAGCCGGCCGCGGTTGGTCGGGAACTCGGCGCCGGTGACGGTGGTGGGGC
Organism: Citricoccus sp. NPDC079358; assembly: GCF_040702545.1. Classification (NCBI taxonomy): domain Bacteria; kingdom Bacillati; phylum Actinomycetota; class Actinomycetes; order Micrococcales; family Micrococcaceae; genus Citricoccus; species Citricoccus sp. NPDC079358. The sequence continues at coordinate 67,726 of NZ_JBFBLI010000001.1, read as the reverse complement.
TGGTGGTGGGGCTGGTGGTGGGCTCGACGGTCAGGGTCATCGAGCACTGGAGTGCGCAGTAGGGGCAGTGGGTGCGGGTGGCGGGGGACGAGGTGCGGGTGGTGGGGGGCGAGGTGCGGGTGGCCGATTCAGACATTGGCGCGGGCCAGTGCCGTGCCGGGGCGGCGGTAGACGAGGTAGGTGAAGACGGCCAGGCCCAGGTACAGGGCGGCGAGAACCCAGAAGGCGGCGTCGAAGGAGCCGTTCGCGCTGTGCGAGGCCCGGAGCACCTGCGGGATCAGGAAGCCGCCGAACCCCCCGACGGCCCCGATCAGGCCCAGGGCGGCGGAGGCCTTGCGTTCATGGCCGACCGGATCCCCCGCGGGGACGGTCAGGCGGAAGACCAGCGGGATCATCCGGTAGCTGGAGCCGTTGGCGATGCCGGTGAGGGTGAACAGCGCCAGGAACAGGCCCAGGTAGAGCCAGAAGTTCTGCCACGGCAGGGTGAGCACCACGGCGGCGGTCACGGCGGACATCGCGATGAAACAGCTCAGGGTGACGCGGGCCCCGCCGCGGCGGTCGGCCAGCCGGCCGCCGAAGGGCCGGGCCAGGGACCCGACGAGCGGCCCCAGAAACGCCATCGAGATGGCCGCGCCCCACAGGTCCAGGCTCGTGAACGCCGGGAACATGAGGGAGATCAGGGTGGGGAACACGGAGCCGAAACCCATGAACGAACCGAAGGTCCCGATGTAGATCACGGCGATCAGCCACAGGTGCGGCTCGCGCAGGGTGGACAGGGATCCTTTGAGATCGTTGCGGGCGTGGGAGAGGTTGTGCATGTAGCGGTGCGCGCCCCAGGCGGCGAGCAGGATGAACGGGATCCAGATCAGCCCGGCCAGGGGCAGGTTCGGGCCGAAGGTCCCGAAGGCCAGCAGGGTGACGGCGAGGGGGACGAGGAACTGGGCCACCGCCACCCCGATGTTGCCGCCGGCCGCGTTGAGCCCGAGGGCGGCCCCCTTCTCGCGGGCCGGGAAGAAGAAGGTGATGTTGGCCATGGAGCTGGCGAAGTTGCCGCCGCCGAAGCCGGCCAGGGCGGCCACGAGGTACAGCACCCAGACCGGGGTCTCGGGGGTGGAGAGCGCGAGGGCGAGGGCCGTCGTCGGGATCAGGAGCAACAGTGCGGAGATGACGGTCCAGTTGCGGCCGCCGAACAGCGCCACCGTGAAGCTGTAGGGCACCCGCAGCACCGCCCCGACGAGCGGCGGCAGGGAGACGAGCCAGAACTGCTGGGAGGTGCTCAGGTCGAATCCGGCGGCCGGCAGGAAGACGACGGTGACGGACCAGAGTTGCCAGACGGCGAACCCGAGAAACTCACAGAACACAGACCAGTGCAGGTTGCGCCGGGCGGCGGCCCGGCCGGGGCCATTCCAGAACTCCGGGTGCTCCGGCTGCCAGTTGCTGACCCAGCGGCCCGGCCCCAGGACGAGCCGGTCGGTGGGCGGCGCCTCGGCGGTGCTGGTGGTGGTGTTGTTCGTCGTGGTGTCCGTGCTGGCTGCTGTGCTGGTGGTGGCCATGACGCCACCCTGCCAAGAGGGTGTTTCCGTCAGCATCGCCGGGAGGTTTCCGCGAGGGAAAAGGTATCTCACCCGGTGCCGGGAACGGGGTGAGAAAACGGGTGAGACGAAAGAGGACCCGGATCCTCGCCGAGGGTCCAGGTCCTGTTCCGTAGCGGCGGGGGGACTCGATCCCCCGACCTCACGATTATGAGTCGTGCGCTCTAACCAGCTGAGCTACGCCGCCATGGAATGAGTCAGCCCGTGGCCGCGACATCTCGCAACGCACGGGCTCTCATTCAGAGCCCCGACCGGGAATCGATCCCGGGACCTCAGTCTTACCAAGACTGCGCTCTACCACTGAGCTATCGGGGCAACGACGTGAAACTCTACCAGCGATTTCCGTACGAATGAAATCGAGGCGGTTCCACGCTCGTTCAGCCAGTTTCCACCGGCGGCTGACCGGTCAGTATCCGTCAGTACCGGTCACGTGAGGGCTTCTCGAAGGACTTCCGACCGCCCTTGAATCCACCCTTGCCGCCACCCTTGTGACCGCCGTAGCCGCCCTTGTGGCCGCCACCCTTGTAGCCGCCGCCACCGGAGCGGAAGGGCTTGGCCTCGCGCTCGGAGTTCGTCGGACGGCCGGTGTCCTTCTGGATCTCGATCGGACGGCCGTTGATGGTGGTGTTGCCGAGGGCATCCCACTGCTGGCTGGTCAGGTCCGCCGGCAACTCCACGAGGGCGTGGTTGGAGCGGATGTCGATGTGACCGATCTGGTTGGAGCGCAGCCCGGCCTCGTTGGCGAGGGCACCCACGATGTTGCCCGGCTGCACACGGTCCTGGCGGCCCAGCGCGATCCGGTACGTGGCGTTGCCCTCTGCCGGGCCACGCTGCGGGCCGCGGGAGCCGCGTCCGTCACGATCGCCACGGTCCTCCCGGCCACCGCGTTCCATCCTGGCCGGGGGCATGTCCTGCTCCTCGGCCAGCAGCGGACGGCCGCCCTGGGCCATCTTGGCGAGCGCGGCGGCGACATCCTCGGCGTTGACGTCGTTCTCCGCCACGTACGAGTCGATGAGACCGCGGAACACGTCCAGGTCGCCCGCCGAGAGGGTCTCGGTGATCTGGGTGCTGAAACGGCCCAGGCGGGAGTTGTTGACGTCCGCCACGGAGGGCATGTTCATCTGCTCCACGGTCTGGCGGGTGGCCTTCTCGATGGCCCGCAGCAGGTACTTCTCGCGCGGGGTCATGAACAGGACGGCATCGCCGGAGCGCCCGGCACGGCCGGTGCGGCCGATGCGGTGGACGTAGCCCTCGGTGTCATGCGGGATGTCGTAGTTGATGACGTGGCTGATCCGCTCGACGTCGAGGCCGCGGGCCGCCACGTCGGTGGCCACCAGGATGTCGATGCGGCCGGAGCGCAGGTTGTCCACGGTCTTCTCGCGCTGGTTCTGGGCGACGTCGCCGGAGATCGCCGCGGCGCGGAAGCCACGGGCGTTGAGCTTGGTGGTGAGCTCCTCGGTGGCGTTGCGGGTGCGGACGAAGGCGATGACGCCGTCATGCTCCTCGGTCTCGAGGATGCGCGTCATGGCCTCGAGCTTCCAGGAGCCGGTGACCTGCATGAAGCGCTGGCGGATGTTGCCGGCCGTGGTGTTCTTCGCGGCGACCGAGACCTCGACGGGGTTGTTGAGGTACTTGCCGGAGATCCGCTGGATGGCGCGCGGCATGGTGGCGGAGAACAGCGCGGTCTGCTTCTGGTCCGGGGTGGCGGACAGGATCTGGTCCACTTCCTCGGCAAAGCCCATGCGCAGCATCTCGTCGGCCTCGTCCAGGACCATGTACTGCAGGTTGGACAGGTCCAGGGAACCCTTGGACAGGTGGTCGATCACGCGACCCGGGGTGCCGACGACCACCTGGGCGCCACGGCGCAGGCCGGAGAGCTGGGGGCCGTAGGGGGCGCCGCCGTACACGGGAAGCACGGTCACACCCTTGATGTGCTTGGCGTAGGTGGTGAAGGCTTCGGCGACCTGCAGGGCCAGTTCGCGAGTCGGGGCGAGCACGAGGATCTGCGGGGTGTTGGCGGGGCCGTTGACGTCAGCGGTCTCGGCCAGGCGGGACAGGGCCGGCACGGCGAACGCGGCGGTCTTGCCCGTGCCGGTCTGGGCCAGGCCCACCACGTCACGGCCGCTGAGCAGCAGCGGGATGGTCTGGGCCTGGATCGGCGAGGGGTTCTCATAGCCGAGGTCGGAGATGGCGGCGAGGACTCGGCCGTCGATGCCGAGATCAGCGAATGCGGGGACTCCCGACTCGGTGCTCTCCGTGTTCGCGGCACTTTCCGCGTTCTCGGTGTTTTCCGAGTTCTCGGCATTCTGGATGGTTTCGTTTTGGGCGTGTTCGGACACAGTATTTCCTCACGGGGATCGGTGATTGCGGCCGGTTGGGTGCCGCAACGCATCGGATTGGTTCTCTCCGGTGCTCCCCGTGGCGTGGTCCAACATCACGCCCGTTCCATTTCTCCTGGCGGTCCCCGCCCTGCCGGTTCCGTTGGCGTCCCGGGCCGCAGGGGCGGCACAGATCAACAGCGGAGGAACGGAAGGGGGTTCGGGACCGGCCGCCCGCGCAGCCGACACGTTGCCGAAAGCGAGCCACACAACTTGATGCCTTGCTGCAGTATTCAACAGCGGGCATACACAGGGGATTTGACCGGAATGGTCCCCCCAGTCTAACGCATCCCGACGGCGGAGAGACCGGGCCGAACCGTTAGGCTCGTCACGTGCCCGAGCAGACCCCTGGACAGCAATCCCCTGGCCCCCAGCCCCACCATCGTTTCGCCCGTGCCGCCGGCAAGGCCACGCGTTCCTTCCTCGACGCCTCCCGGGACGACGCCGAACGCGCCCGTGCACAGCGTCAGGACCAGGACGACCGCCGAGCGGCCGAGGAGCACGCCGCGGCCGAGCGCCGCGCCGCGACACCGACCACCCTGAAGGTGGCCCGCTGGTGGTGGACCGTGGCCACCGCGGTCTTCGCCCTGGTGGCCACGGCCTTCCTCCTGTCCGGGCTCAACGCCCCGACCGGCACCGCCGGGGGACTCGACCTCGCCGCCCCGGAGGCCACCACCACCGGCCAGTTCGTCCTGGCGGGGCTGGCCGGCGTCCTGGCCCTCGCCACCGGCACCGGCGCCGTCCAGCTACTCCGGTCCCGCCGCAGCGCGATCGGCCTGCTGACCGGCGTGGCCGTGATCGTCGGAATCCCCCTGATCGTCCGCGGCCACCCCCTGCTCCTGGTCCTCGCCCTGGTGCTCCTGGCGGGCGCCGCCCTGCTGTGGTCCCCACCGGTGCGGCGATTCCTGCGCTGAGCCGCTGATCCGCTGAGTTACTGATCCGGTGGCGATCAGCCCTCGGTATCACGGAGCAGCAGGACGTCGGAGACGACGTCGATATGCCGCTGCATCGCCCGGGCCGCCTCGTCCGGATCGCCCCGGCGAATGCCCTCCGCGATGGCCCGGTGGGCCTGGAGGGAGACTTCCGGACGCCCGGGCTGCCCCAAGGACTCGATGCGGGTCTCCCGGATCCTCTCACTCAGGAAGTCCATCATCTGCGCCAGGACCCCGGAATGCGCAGCCTGGGTGATGGCCCCGTGAAACCTCTCGTCTCCCCCCACGCCGCGGCCACCCTGCTCGATCTCGCCGGCCATCACCTCGATGGCCGCGTCAATCGCCGCCAGATCCTGATCCGTCCGGCGCTCGGCCGCCAGGGCCGCGAGCTTGACCTCGATGGTGCTCCTGGCCTCCACGATCTCCGGCAGCAGACTCCGATGGTCACTCAACTGCCGCAGCAGCGTCGTCGCATTGGGGCGGTAGACCAGGACGGCACCGGTGCCGTGGCGGACGTCGATGACGCCGAGCACCTCCAGCGCCACCAGGGCCTGCGCCAGGGTCGCCCGGGAGACGCCGAACTGGTCGGCGAGGTCACGTTCCGAGGGGAGCCGGTCGCCGGGCGCCAGGCCCTCCTCGCCGATGAACTCGAGGATCCGCTCCATCAACTGCTCGTACAGCCGGGCACGCGTGATCCGGCGCGCCCCATGGCTCCTGTCCTGTTCCACCATCTGCGGCCTCCCGCGCCCTCGTCCGTGAGTTCGTCACAGCATATTGACAACCCGTTCATGAGTCTAGGAGGCTAGGCCACTAGCAGAGTGATCCACTTCACACGCCTCTGGAAGGCATTCCTATGTCAGAACCCCTCATCGCGATCGTCATCCTGGCCGCCATGTTCATCCTCGCCACCGTGCTGCCCATCAACATGGGCGCCTTGGCTTTCGTGGGCGCCTTCGTCCTGGGGGCCCTCTTCCTGGGGATGGAGGCCGATGACATCCTGGCCAACTTCCCCGGTGGCCTCTTCCTCACCCTCGTCGGCGTCACCTATCTCTTCGCCATCGCCCAGAACAACGGCACGATCGACCTCCTGGTCAGACGGGCTGTGAGGCTCGTGGACAACCGGGTCGCCCTCATCCCCTGGGTCATGTTCACCCTCACTGCGATCATCACAGCCGTGGGCGCACTCGGCCCGGCAGCGGTGGCCATCATGGCCCCCATCGGCCTCAACTTCGCCGCCAAGTACAAGATCAACCCGCTGATGATGGGCATGCTGATCGTCCACGGCGCCCAGGCCGGGGGCTTCTCCCCCATCGCCGTCTACGGCGTGATCGTCAACGGCCTGATCGACGACGCGGGCTTCGCGTTCAGCCCGACGGCCCTGTTCCTCAGCTCCCTGATCTTCAACGCGGTCATCGCCGTCATCCTGTTCCTGGTGCTCGGCGGCCGGTCCCTCGTGGGAACCCGGGTGACACAGTTCGCCGAGTCCGTCTCGGACGCCCGCCTCAACGCCTCGGTGGGCGCCCGTGCGGCCGGCGTCGACTTCAAGGGTTCGGGCAGCGGCACCTACGGTCCCCGGGACCCGGCCGGCGATGGCCCGTCCGCCTCCCCCTCGCAGACGGTCTCGTTCCCCCAGATTGCCACCATGCTCGGCCTGGTGGCCCTGGCCGTGGTGGCCCTCGGCTTCCAGGTGGACATCGGCTTCGTGTCCATCACCATCGCGGTGATCCTGGCGCTGCTCTCGCCGAAGGCTCAGAAGGGAGCGGTCAACAAGATCAGCTGGCCGACGGTCCTGCTGATCTGCGGCATGCTGACCTTCGTCGGCACGCTCCAGGAAGCCGGGACGATCACGTACGTCTCCGACGCCGTCGCCCAGATGGGCATGCCGCTGCTCGCCGCACTGATGATCTGCTACATCGGCGCCGTGGTGTCCGCCTTTGCTTCCTCCACCGCCATCCTCGCGGCCCTGATCCCCCTGGCCGTCCCCTTCCTCGACTCCGGGTCGGTCAGCGCCATCGGCGTCGTCTGCGCCCTGGCCGTCGCCTCCACGGTGGTGGACGTGTCCCCGTTCTCCACGAACGGCGCCCTGGTCCTGGCGAATGCGCCGGAGGGGACGGACTCCGACCGCTTCTACAAGCAGATCCTCACCTACGGCGCGATCGTGGTGGTCGTCGCCCCGCCGCTGGCCTGGCTGACCATGGTGGTCCCCGGATGGATGTGATCCGGCACCGGCCCGAGCGACGCGCGGATCGGCAGAACGGCCAGCGGACCGACCAGCAGACCGACCACGAGAGGACACCATGACCACCACCACAGGACCGCTCAGCGGGTACACCGTCCTCGACCTCACCCGGGCCCTGGCCGGCCCCCACGCCGGGATGATGCTCGGCGACCTCGGTGCCCGGGTGATCAAGGTCGAGACCCCTGGCACCGGCGACGACACCCGGTCTTGGGGCCCGCCATTCGTCGGCCCGGAGGAGGATCCCCAGGCCACGTACTACCTCTCCTGCAACCGCAACAAGGAGTCCATCGCCCTGGACCTCAAGAGCGAGGAAGGCCGGGCCACCCTGGTCGAACTCGTCCGGCGATCCGACGCCCTGCTGGAGAACTTTCGCACCGGCGTGCTGGACCGGCTCGGATTCACGGTGGAGACCCTGCACGAGATCAACCCGCGGCTGGTCATCCTCTCCATCACCGGGTTCGGCCATGACGGCCCCGAGGCCACCCGCAGCGGCTACGACCAGATCGTGCAGGGCGAGGCCGGGCTGATGTCCCTCACCGGTTCCGGACCGGACGACCCCCAGCGCGTGGGCGTCCCGATCGCCGACCTGCTCTCGGGGATGTACGGGGCCTACGGCCTGCTCGCGGCACTCCTGGACCGCGAGCGGACCGGGAAGGGGCAGGTCGTGAGGACCTCCCTGCTGGCCGCGGTGGTCGGCGTCCACGCCTTCCAGGGGACCCGCCAGACCGTGGCCGGGCAGACCCCGCAGGCCCAGGGCAACCACCATCCCTCGATCGCCCCGTACGGCCTCTTCCACTGCCAGGGCGGCAGCGTCCAGATCAGCGTCGGCAACGAGCGGCTCTGGAGGACGTTCTGCGCCACCGTCGGTCTCGATCCCGAGGAACCGGACTTCGCCACGAACGCGCTGCGGGTGGAGCACCGGGACCGGCTCATCCAGGTGATCGAACAGGCCTTCAGCACCCACCCGCCCGCCGAACTGCTGGACCGGCTGGACGCCGCCGGCATCCCCGCCGGGAAAGTGCGGTCCCTGGACGAGGTCTACGCCTGGGACCAGGTCGAGTCCCAGGGCCTGCGCCTCACGGTGGACCACCCCCTCCTCGGTGGCATCGACCTCCCCGGCCCCCCGCTGCGGTTCTTCGACGCGGCCTCGGGACAGGAGACCACGAAGCGGGCCCACACCGCCCCTCCCCTGCTGGACGGGGACGCCGAGGCCATCCGGTCGTGGCTGGCATGAGCGGCACCGAGGTGAGGCTGCGGCGCTCTGCGGCGCAGCTGCTGGACCTGGTGCTGGATGGGGGGACCTTCACACCGTGGGATCGCCCGGCCCAGCACCCCCCCACCGGCCTCCGGTATACCGCCGAGCTGGAGGAAGCCCGCCGCGTCACCGGTGCCGACGAGTCCGTCACCACCGGCCGGGGGCTGGTCCGCGGCCGACCGGTGGCCGTGATCGTCTCCGAATTCGGTTTCCTGGCGGGCTCCATCGGCCGCGCCGCCTCCCGCCGCATCACCGACGCCGTCCGCCGCGCCACTGAGGAGGGTCTGCCCCTGCTCGCCTGCCCGGCCTCCGGCGGCACCAGGATGCAGGAGGGGACTCCCGCCTTCCTGTCCATGGTGGACATCACCCAGGCCATCCACCGGCACAAGGACCGGGGCCTGCCCTACCTGGTCTACCTCCGGCACCCCACCACCGGCGGCGTGATGGCCTCCTGGGGGTCACTGGGCCACGTGACCCTCGCCGAGCCCGGCGCGCTGCTCGGATTCCTGGGGCCCCGGGTCTTCGAGGCCCTCAACGGTGAGCCGTTCCCCAGCGGGGTGCAGACGGCCGAGAACCTCCACCGCCGGGGGATCATCGACGGCGTCGCCGCCCCCGAGGACCTCCCGGACCTGCTCGACCGGGTGCTGCGCATCACCGCACCGGCACCCCGATCCGGCCAGTCCAGCCAGTCCGGACCGGCCTGCCCAACGCCGGCCCCGGCCAGTGCCGCGGCGGGCCCCGGCACCGCCTCCGCCTGGCATTCCATCGAGCGGTCCCGCGACCGCAGACGGCCCGACCTGCAGCGGCTGCTGGCCGAGGGCGCGGACGACGCCGTGGTCCTGCACGGCACGGGGCAGGGCGAGGCCGACCCCGGGCTGACCCTCGCCTTGGCGCGCTTCGGCACCCAGCCGTGCGTCGTCGTCGGGCACCAGCGGCCGGGCCCCGGGGAACGGGAGATGGGCCCGGCCTCCCTCCGGCAGGCCCGGCGGGGCGTCCAGGTGGCCCAGGAACTGCGGCTGCCCCTGCTCACCATCATCGACACGTCCGGAGCGGAGCTGTCCCGCGAGGCCGAGGAGGGCGGGCTGGCCGGCGAGATCGCCCGGACCCTTGCCGACCTGATCGGGACGCCGGTGCCCAGCGTGTCCGTCCTCTGGGGGCAGGGCGCGGGCGGCGGAGCGCTGGCCCTGGTGCCGGCCGACCGGGTCATCGCCGCCGAGCATGCGTGGCTCTCACCCCTGCCCCCGGAGGGTGCCAGCGCGATCGTGCACCGGGACACCCTGCACGCCCCCGAGCTGGCGGCGGCGCAGGACGTCAACGTCGCCGCGTTGCACCGGATCGGGCTCGTGGACCACGTGGTGCCGGAGGAGCCGGCCGCCGAGCTCGACCCGCGCGGCTTCTGCGCGGCCATGGCTTCGGCCATAGAGTACGAGCTGTCACGGGCGGTCTGCCTTCCCGACGCCGACCGGCTCGGCTTGAGGGCCGCCCGATTCCACCGACTGGGCTGCTGACGCGGCCGGAGGGGAGGCGCCGGTGGAGCTGCTGACGGCGCTCGCCATCCTGGCGGCCGGGCTCGTGGGAGGCCTGGTCGTCACCGCCATCGGGGCGGGCTCCCTGGTGACCTTCCCCCTCCTGCTGGCCGTCGGCCTGCCGCCCGTGGTCGCGAATGTCTCCAACACCATCGGGCTCGTGCCGGGGAACATCACCGGCACGTGGGGGTACCGCCACGAACTAGTGGGCCGGCGCGGCCTCGTCATCGGCGTCGCCGCCACCACCGCCGTCGGAGCGGTGGCCGGGGCCTTGCTCCTCCTGTCCCTGCCGCCCGACGCCTTCTCGCGGCTGGCACCGTGGCTGATCCTGCTCGCCGCCACCCTGGTCGGCGCCCAGCCCGTCATCTCAGGGTCACTGCGGCGGCGGGCGCTCCGCCGGGGGGACGCACCCCGCGGCCCCCGTCACCGCCTCCCGGCGCCCCTGGCCTGGGTGTCAGCGGTCATCGGCGTCTACGGCGGCTACTTCGGGGCGGGCCAGGGCGTCATGCTGGTGGCCTGCCTCGCCCTGGGCCTGGAGGAACGGCTCCAGACCGTCAACGCCCTGAAGAACGTGGCCGTGCTGTCCGCCAACGTGGTGGCCGCCCTGATCTTCGTCTGGATCGCCCCCGTCGACTGGGCCGCCGTCGGCCTCCTGGCGATCGGCTCCGTGGTCGGCGGCTGGCTCGGCGCCCTCATCGGGCGGCGACTGCCCGGACCGGTCTTCCGCGTCCTTGTGGTCCTCTTCGGCTACGTCGTCGCCCTCCGGCTCCTGCTGGATGCCGCCTGACACTGCCAGGGGATGCCAGAGGCCGCGAGTTGCCTAGAGACTGCCGATCGCGCGGTCCAGGTCATCGATCAGGTCGGCCACGTCCTCGATGCCCACGGACAGGCGCACCAGGTTGTCCGGCACCGCGAGCTCGGTGCCGGCCACGGAGGCGTGCGTCATCTCGGCCGGGTAGTTCATCAGCGATTCGATCCCGCCCAGGGACTCCGCCAGCTGGAACAGCCGGGTGGTCTCCGCGACCTGCTTCGCGGCCGCCGCTCCCCCGGTGAACTGCACCGAGACCATGCCGCCGTAGCCGCGCATCTGACGGGAGGCGAGCTCGTGGCCCGGGTGGTCGGGCAGGCCCGGGTAGAGCACCCGCTCCACGCCGGCGACGCCCTGCAGGTGCTGGGCGATCGTGGCGGCGTTCGCGTTGTGACGGTCCATGCGCACCCCGAGCGTCTTGAGCCCCCGGGTGGTCAGGTAGGCGTCCAGCGGCCCGTTGACCGCGCCGGCGGCGAACTGCTGGAACTTCACCTTCTCGGCGAGCTCCGGGTCGTTGACCACCACGGCGCCGCCGATCACATCGGAGTGCCCGCCGATGTACTTGGTCGTGGAATGGACCACGACGTCGGCGCCCAGTTCCAGCGGAAGCTGCAGGTACGGCGTCGCGAAGGTATTGTCCACCACCAGCAAGGCGCCGGCGGCGTGCGCCGCCCCCGCCAAGGCCGCGATGTCCGAGACCTTCATCATCGGGTTGGAGGGCGTCTCCAGCCAGAGGATGCGGGTCGCGGAGGCGTCGGTGGCCGCCAGGGCCTGCTCCACCGCGGAGACGTCAGCCATGTCCACCACGGTGTGGGCGACGCCCCAGGGGCCGAGGATCTTGTTGATCAGGCGGTAGGTTCCGCCGTAGACGTCGTTGCCCATGACGATGTGGGCGCCGGGGCCGGCCACGGCGTGGATCAGGGCGTTCTCGGCGGCCAGGCCGGAGCCGAACGTGAAGGCGCGGGCTCGGCCGTCCACGCCCCCCTCGAGGGCGGCCAGCTGCTCCTGGAGGGAATCGCGGGTGGGGTTGGTGCCGCGGCCGTAGTCGTAGCCGTGACGCAGCTGCCCCACGGCCTCGGGCGCATAGGTGGTGGAGAGGTGCACGGGTGGCACCACCGCGCCGTAGACCGTCTCGTGGGCCTGGCCGGCGTGGATGGCGCGGGTGTTGAAGCCCTCGTAGCGGGGGGTCTCGTTGGTCATGTCCAGTCCTTTCAGCGGGCCACGCGGGCCAGCAGGTCGTGCAGGGTGACGATGCCGGTGACCACACCGTGGTGGGTGGCCATCACGGCGGGGGCCGAGCGCAGTGCCTCACGCGCTGCGGAGAGCGGGGCGCTGACGTTGACCTTCGGCAGCTGGGCACCGACGTGGTCGACCACGGAGTCCGCAGCCGTCGCGCGCCCGGTGGCCAGCAGGTCGGTGAGTGTGGCCACGTCCACGGCGCCCAGGATCTCGCCGACACGCAGGTCGTCCCGGGGTGCGCCGACCACGGGCAGGGCGTCCACGCCGTAGCGGTTCATGGTGGAGATGGCCTCGGCCAGGGTGGCGTCCTTCGGGGCGGTGACCACGGACGGCAGGGCGCCGGGCAGCCACGCGGACTTCTCCTGCAGGAGGTCGGCAACCGTCGCGTTCCACGCCGCCGGAGCCGAAGACACCGCGGAGGGTGAGGACGCCGCGGGGTCCGAGGGGCCGGCGTCGTGCGAGGGCCGCAGGTCCGCCGGCAACACCGACTCCGGCGTGGAGGCCGCGAAGCCCATCTCGTCCATCCAGTCCGCGTTGAAGATCTTGCCGAGGTAGCCACGGCCGGAGTCGGGCAGGATGATGACCATCACGTCGTCTTCGCCCAGGTCCTGCGCGGCCCGGAGGCCGGCGACGACGGCCATGCCGGAGGAGCCGCCGACGAGCAGGCCCTCCTCGGCGGCGAGGCGGCGGGTCATCTCGAAGGAGGCGGCGTCGTCCACGGCGAGGACCTCGTCCGGCACGGACTTGTCATAGTTGCCGGGCCACATGTCCTCCCCCACGCCCTCCACGGAGTACGGCCGGCCGGTGCCACCGGAGTAAATGGAGCCGTCCGGGTCGGCGGCGATGACCGTGACGGGACCGGAGGCACGGTCCGCGGAGACCTCTTTGAGGTAGCGGCCCGTGCCCGTGATGGTGCCGCCGGTGCCCGCACCGATGACCACATGGGTGAGCCGTCCGGCGGTGTCCCGCCAGATCTCCGGGCCGGTGGTCTCGTAGTGGGACTCCGGGGCGGAGGGGTTGAAGAACTGGTTGGGCTGGTAGGCCCCCGGGATGTCCCGCTCGAGGCGGTTGGCCACCCCGTAGTAGGACTCCTCGGACTCGGGGGGCACGGAGGTCTTGGTGACCACCACCTCGGCGCCATAGGCCCTGAGGACATCCCGCTTCTCCTCGCCGACCTTGTCCGGGGTGACGAACACGGATCGGTAGCCCTTGAGCTGGGCGACCATGGCCAGGCCGACGCCGGTGTTCCCGGAGGTCGGTTCCACCACGGTGCCGCCGGCGGCGAGTTTGCCCTCGGCCTCGGCGTTCTCGATCATCTTCAGCGCGATGCGGTCCTTCACCGAGCCGCCGGGATTCAGGTATTCGGGTTTGACCAGGATGGTGGCCTTGAGCCCCTCGGTGACGCGGTTCAGCTTCACCAGCGGGGTGTTGCCGATGAGGCCGAGGACATTCTCGGCGTAGGTCATGCCGTGCGGGTGGCCGGGCTGGGTCTCTGGAGTGCCGGCGTTCTCGGGCTGCGCGTTCATGGGCTCAACGGTACCGCCGGGCCCACCTCGGGCGACAAGAGCATGAATCCGCATGACTCCTCCACCGGGGCAACCAGCAGGGCTCCTTAGCCGGGCACCACAGCGGGGCACCACAGTGGGGCACCACAGTGGGGCCAGTCAGCAGAACCGTGCCGGACGCGGGACAATGGCAGGGTGTTAGGTTCCCTGCCCACCCCGGACGCCTCCATGGTCCTGGAGGCCGGTGTTCCCGTGGACGTGCGCCTGACCCTGTGCGTCCTGCAACGCGGGCGTGCCGATCCCACCGTGCAGTCCCGCCCGGAGGGGGTCTGGCTCTGCTTCCGGGTGCCGGTCTCGGGGGATCCGGTGACGATGCTCGTCCGGCCGGCGCCCTCGGCGCTGGCCCCCGGCCCGGTCCCGGTGCTCGCGTGGGGCCCCGGAGCCGAGGCCGCGGTGACGGACGCGCACCGGCTGCTGGGGCTCGACGACGACTGGTCGGCGTTCGACGCACGTCTCCTCCCGCATGCAGCGGCAGCCTCAGCGACGGTCTCAGGGGCGGTCTCAGGGGCGGCCTCAGCGGCGGCCGGGGCTGTCGGGGCTGTCGGCCCGGCCGGCCTTCCACCTGCGGTGGTCCAGGCCCGACGGGCGAACCCCGGGCTCCGCCTGCCGGCCACGGGCCGGATGGTGGACCAGCTGCTGACCGTGGTCCTGGAGCAGAAGGTCACGCATGACCAGGCCCGGTCCGGGTGGCGCTGGCTGGTGCGCGGCTTCGGGGACGCGGCCCCGGCTCCGGCGCCACCGGGCATGTTGTTGCCGCCGACCGCCCACGCCGTCCGGCGCATCCCCAGTTGGGCCTGGCACGCCGGCTGGGTTCAGCCCGCACAGTCGAGGGCGATGCTGCGCGTGGCCGAGCGGGCGAGTGCCCTGGAACGGCTGGCCGGCAGACCGGTCGGGGTCGTCGCCGAAACCTTGACCGCCGTGCCGGGGATCGGCGCCTGGACGGCTGCGGAGACCGTACAGCGGACCCACGGGGCCCCGGACACAGTGGCCGTGGGCGACTATCACCTGGCCCATCACGTGGGCGAGGCGCTGACCGGCCGACGCACGGACGATGCCGGGATGCTGCGACTGCTCGAGTCCTGGGCCGGCCACCGGCAGCGCGTGGTCCGGCTCATCGGACTGTCCGGCGTCCGGTTCAGCCGGTTCGGCCCGCGGCTGGCGCCGGCGGACCACCGGCGGCGGTAGTCAGTTCTGGTCGGTGTTCTGGTCAGGATTCTGGTTTTGGGCGACCTTCTCCCGGACCTCGTCCATGTCCAGCCCCTGGACGGCCGTGACGAGCTCCTGCAGCTGGGTGGCGTTGACGGCGCCGGGCTGGGCGTAGACCAGGACCTTGTCCCGGAACGCCATGAGGGTCGGGATCGAGGTGATGTTCGCGGCGGCGGCGAGGCCTCGTTCGGCCTCGGTGTCGACCTTGCCGAACACGATGTCCGGGTGCTCACCCGACACTTGCTCGTAGACCGGGGCGAACTGCTTGCAGGGTCCGCACCAGCCGGCCCAGAAGTCGACGAAGACGATGTCGTTCTCGGTGATGGTCTGTTCGAATCCGGCTTCGGTGATCTCGGTGGTTGCCATGCCTTCCACCCTAACCTCCGCCGGCCGCACCGCGGGAGCCGGATCCACAGGCGACGGCGGAGCCTCCTCCACAGCGTCCGTCGTCCTCGCGCGTCACCCACGGTTGGCCCCTGGGCCTCTGATGCGGGGTCGCCTCTGCTCCCTAGCGTCGGATCATCCGGTCAGCAGAAGACCGGCCCCGTGGACCGATCAGCCGAGGAGCACCCGATGCCACACGACGCCCCGCAGCCACCGCGCCGTTCCCAGCAGCACCCTTTCCCGCAGCAGTCTTCCCCACCCCGCCCGAGACCGGCGCCTCAGCCCAAACACGGTCCGTCCGGGCCGGGGCGCATGGCCCCCGGCCGGCGCACGACCGTCATGGTGGTGGTGGACCGAGAGGAGCCGGAGCAGGCCCTCCGCGAGTCCATGGAGTGGGTGCAGGCGTTCGAACGGGACTGCGGACTGGTGCTGGACACGGACGCCACGGAGCTCTACGGGGTGGCCCTCGCGGCGGACCTCAAGGACTCCCTCCAGCCGCCCCGGGACGGCTCTGTGGCGGACTACCTCGACTTCATCTGCGTGGATGGCCGCTGGTTGGATCCCGGCGGCTGCCCGGCCGCCCCGCCCGATTCGAACGGGGCCCCGGCCTGGGCCTGGGCCTACTACGAGTCCGTCATGGGCTCGCCCGACCACGCCTACTGCACCGTCTGGGACCTGATGCCCCTGCCCGTGGCCGCGTGAGTGGTACGGCCACGGGCAGGAACGTGAGGAACGACGGAGACGACGGAGACTAATCAGTCGCCGTTGACGAAGGCGTCATAGCGTTGCAGGAACGCGGAGATGTGCCCACGGCTCACGGTCGCGGTCTGGTTGTAGTTGCCGTCCGTGTCCCCCAGGGAGATGCCCTCCGAGGCGAGCCAGGTGATGGCCTCGTAGTTCGAGCCGCCCACGGGCAGGTCCTCGAACGGTGAGGTGTCCGGAGCGTCGTGATCCGGTCCCTCGAACCGGTATAGCAACGTGGCGAACTCCCCGCGGGTCACCGAGGAGGACGGACGGAAGGTGCCGTCCGCGTACCCGCGGGTGATCTCCTCGGACTCAGCCCAGGCGATCGCGGCGAAGTGGGCCGAGTCCTCAGAGACGTCGGAGAACGGGTACTCCTCGGGTGCCTCGAACTCGGGCTCTATGTACCGGTAGAGGAAGGACGTGGTCTCCGCCCGCGTGACGGCCTGGCTTTTACGGAACGTCCCGTCGGTATAGCCCAGGGACAGCCCGGTCCGGGCCATCCACTGCACCGGGGCGTAGTACGCCGAACCTGGCGGGTTGTCCGAGAACTGCGGCGCCTCGGGGCCGGTGTCCGCCAGGCACTCGAAGCTGGCGGCGGACTCGGTGTCTCCACCGGTGTAGGTGGCCACGGCGGGGTAGATGCACAGCGGGCGGGAGCGCTCGCTCGACCAATCCTCCGGAACCTGGTCGTTGGCCGGGTTGACCCAGGCCTCCAGCCTCTCCGGACGCTCGCCGTCCTCCACCCAGCTGACCAGGGACGCGAGCGCATCGTGCTGGTCCGTGGCCGGGCCGCCGGACACATGGCCCATGCCCGGCACCTCGTAGTACTGGACGAAGTCGGAGGCGTCACCACCATGGGTCTCGTTGAGCTCCCGGTACCACGCGGAGGTGTCGTCCGCGGAGAACACTCCATCCGAGGCACCGTGAATGACCATCATCTTGCCGCCCGAGGCCTTCAGGTCGGTGAACTCCAGGTCCGGCGGAGTCATGAACTCCATGGCGCTCTCGGTGTAGATCCCCTCGGTCGCGTAGATCGACGCGTTGGCCTCGTCGATGTCCAAGTTCAGGACGAAGTCCCGCAGGGAGTTCAACGCCGGAGCGTAGGGCAGCGTGGAGAAGACGTAACCCACGGCCACGGAGTCCAGGGCGATGGGTGCGTTGAACTTCCAGAAACCCCAGCCCGGATCGACCAGACCCGGATCGTAAGGGAAGGAACTGTAGAGGGCGGTGCCGTCACTCGTGGTCGCACCGGCGAACACGGTCGTCACCACGGCCTTCTGCTCGGCGCTCAGGCAGGTCCCGTCCCGGTCGGCCTCGCACGTGGGAACGTGGTCCGCCACGGAGAAGACCTCGCCGCAACCATCCTGGTCCTGCACCAGACCGTCGGCCAGGCCATCGAGCCCGTCGCACTGGGCCAGGACGGCTTCAGCCAGCAGCACCCGCTCCGGCGGGGTCAGCGCCGAGTTCAGATCATCGCTGGTGGCCACGGTGTTCCACTGCTGCGCGCCCCACAGCTGGGCCACCGCCGCCTGCGGGAGGTTGAAGCCGGGCGCCAGCGCGAGGAAGCCGTCGTACTCGTCGGTGTAGCGGGAGGCGCCCACCATGGTGTGCCGGCCGCCGTTGGACCCGCCCGTCAGGTAGGAGTACTCCGGGGCACTGCCGTAGGCCGCCTCCACGAGGGCCTTCGCCATCGGCGTCAGGGTGCCTACGGCCTGGTAGCCATAGTCCAGCCGTGCCTGTGGGTCGAGACCGAAGGTAGGGTTCTGGCTGCCGGTGTGGCCGGCGTCGGAACTGATGACCGCCATGCCCATCTGGAGGCCACTCTCGCCGCCGCCCACGCCACCCACCGCGGTGCTGACGGAGCCGTCCATCCCGCCATTGGCCTGGTAGAGATACTGTCCACCCCAGTCCTTCGGCAGACGCATCTCGAAGCCGATCGCGTACTCCTCGCCATCAACGGGGCTGGTCCGCTCGTTCATCTGCCCCGTGACGAGGCAGTGCTCACCGATCTCCTCACCGCGGTTGCTGAGGGTGCCCGCGGGTACCACCTCGGCACCGGTGATGGTGGTGGAGTCGAACTCGAATCCGGACAGCGCCGCACAGTCCAGGATGTCTGCGGACGAGCCGCTGCCCACGGTTGCAGCCGGCGTGGCGGAGGTGGCGGGGGCGGACGTGCTGGCCAGGGCCACGCCCGACGAACTCAAGAGGAGCCCGACGGCGGCGGCACCGGCGACGACGGCTCGGCGGAGGGTAACGCGGCTCATCTCAGCACCTCACCCGCCGGCTCAGCCGGCGCTCGGGGACGGCCCCGTCGAAGACGGGTTGGCCGGAGGCATGACTATCGGGGCGTTCCATGGTGATGTCCTTTCACGAAGGGATATCACCCGCTGGCCACACCTCTGCAAGATGTGATGTAGGCCACAGTGCGAGTGGTGGACACATCCTATGGACATCCTGTTGTCAAAGACAATGGTCGGTTCCGTCAATGATCCTTCCGGTGCCGAGCCATCGGAATAATCCCCGGGGAGATCCGGTTGCGCGGGTTATGCGAGCCATTGGAATCCATGAACCAGGAACACCGGACGCCCTGCACGTCGTTGACTTGCCCCAACCTGCCGTTGCGGAGGGAGAGGTACGGATCCGCGTCCATGCGGCCGCCGTCAATCCGACGGACACCCTGCTCCGATCCGGACAACGGGACCTGTCCCGGCAGCCTCGGCCCCTGATCCCCGGAATGGACGTCGCCGGGATCCTGGAGGAGATCGGACCCGGCACCGAGACCCCGCTCCGCGTGGGTGACGCCGTCATGGCGATCGTCGTGCCGCGCGGCACCCACGGCGCCTACGCGGAACAGGTGGTCGTACCCGCCGAGTCCGTGGCCGCCGCTCCACGAGACACCAGCCACACGCAGGCCAGCACCCTGCCCATGAACGGGCTCACCGCACGGTTGGCCTTGGACACCCTCGGCCTGCCATCCGGCAGCGTCATCGCCGTCACCGGGGCGGCAGGCGCCATGGGCGGATACGCGGTCCAGTTGGCGAAGGCTGACGGGCTGACCGTCGTCGCCGATGCCGCCGCGAAGGACCAGGAGCTGGTCGCCGGCCTCGGGGCAGACGTCGTGCTTCCCCGCGGCGAAGGATTCGCCGACCGAGTCCGTGAGCGATTCCCCGATGGCGTGGACGGCGCCGTCGACGGAGCGATGCTGCACGCTGCGGTTGCCCCCGCTGTCCGGGATGATGGCACCGTCATCACCATCCGGGGCTACGACGAGCCGGGCGAACGTGGCGTCAAGTTCCAGCCGATCCTGGTCGCGGACTACGCCCGGGAACAGCAGAAGCTGGACGCGCTCAGGCAACAGGCGGAGGACGGCCTGGTGAGCCTGCGGGTGGCCGCCTCCTTGCCGAAGGAACAGGCCGCGGAGGCGCACCGACGGCTGGAGGCCGGCGGCGTCCGTGGACGCCTGGTGCTGAGCTTCTGAAGATTCCGGAAACGAGAAAACCGCGGGAGTCTGGTGACTCCCGCGGTTTTCCGCCGTGTGGCAGATACTGGATTCGAACCAGTGAAGGCAATGCCAGCTGATTTACAGTCAGCCCCCTTTGGCCGCTCGGGTAATCTGCCGGGGCCCCTCCCGTGCGAATCTGGTCTGAACCAGTCCGTTCGGTCGGCGACACCTCACTTTACCGGAGCTGAGCCAGGATTTCGAATCGGAGCTTTCGCGCCGCCGTCGCGCCCCTCTCCCGCCAGGGCACCGGCACGGTATGCCACGGCACCGGGGGCCCCGGTAGGCTGTCCGCGAGGAACGTCCCAACCGAGTCCACCGCCCTCTCATCGAGGCGGACACAACAGTGAAGAGGAGCCATGGCCAGCGATTCGACGTTTGATGTGGTCAGCAAGGTCGACAAGCAGGAGATCAGCAATGCCCTGAACCAGGCGCAGAAGGAGATAGCCCAGCGCTATGACTTCAAGGGCGTGGGTGCGGAGGTCGATTTCAGCGGCGAGTCCATCCTGATGAAGGCCGCCTCGGAAGAGCGCGTCAAGGCTGTCCTGGACGTCTTCCAGTCCAAGCTGGTCAAGCGCGGCATCTCCCTGAAATCCCTGGAGGCCGACGAGCCCTACGCCTCGGGCAAGGAGTACCGCATGGAGGCGACCATCAAGGAGGGCATCGACCAGCCCACCGCCAAGAAGATCTCCAAGCTGATCCGCGATGAGGGCCCGAAGTCCGTCAAGGCCGCCATCCAGGGCGACGAGCTCCGCGTCTCCTCCAAGTCCCGCGACGACCTGCAGGCCACCATGGCCATGCTCAAGGACTTCGAGGACGCGGACCTGCAGTTCATCAACTTCCGCTGAGAAGCCCGTTCAACCGACCGAGGACACCATGCTCTACCTGATCACCCCCGACGGCTTCGTCAGCACCCTGCAGGCATCCCTCGGCGACGTGCTCGTGGACGCCCGCCGTGGCCGACCACTGGCACGGCAGGCCTGGGTGGCGCAGGACCCCGGCCTCGCGGGCATTCCCGCGGAGACGGTCCTGGCCGTGGCCCTGCGCCACGGCCTCGACGGGGGCATCGGTCTCGTCGTGCATGGAGGCTTCATCGACCACGTCCTGGAACCAGAACGGTTGCGGGCCGTGGAACGAAACCAGAACCGGATCGCGGCCCAGTTGGCCGCGATCGCGCCCGAACCGCGGTTCGAGGACCGCGATTGGCACCGCCAGCAGCGGGCCATCGCCGAGGAGGCACGGCAAGCGGCCGGCGGTTCGATCCGGCAGGCAGAGAAGACGGCCGAAGAGGTGCTGTCCGCCCCGGTGAAGGACCACCTGGCTCGCGCCTGGGAGCGTGCGGGCGGGCTGCTGCCCACGTCCTGACGCGGACCAGCGGCCGGCCGAGCGACCAGCCGCGCCCAGCAGTCAGCCGGGCCCGGCGATCAGGCCTGGCCCAACTCCCGGGCCATACCCTCGAGGCGCTTGACGCGCTCGGTCATCGGCGGGTGCGTGGAGAACATCTTCTTCACGTTCCGGAACGGGTTGGCGATCATCAGGTGCGCGGTGTTCTGCAGCCGCTGTTCGGACGGCAGCGGCGCGGCCTGGATCCCGTTCTGCAGTTTGTAGAGGGCCGAGGCCAGGGCGAGCGGGTCTCCGGTGAGCCGGGCACCATCCTCGTCCGCGTCGTACTCCCGGGTCCGGGAGATGGACATCTGGATGAGCGAGGCCGCGAGCGGGGCCAGCAGTGCCAGCGCGATCATGGCCAGGGGGTTCGCCCCGCGGTTGTCCCGTCCGGCTCCGAAGAACAGCATGAACTGGGCCACCGAGGTGATGACGCCGGCCACGGCGGCCGCCATGGAGGACGTCAGGATGTCCCGGTTGTAGACGTGCATCAGCTCGTGTCCCAGCACCCCGCGCAGTTCACGCGCATTGAGCATCTGCAGGATGCCCTCGGTGCAGCACACGGCGGAATTCTGCGGATTGCGGCCCGTGGCGAAGGCGTTGGGCGAGGCCGTCGGAGCCACGTAGAGCCGCGGCATCGGCTGCTGGGCCGCCTCCGAGAGCTCGCGGACGATCCGGTACATCTCCGGCTGCTCCTGCTCGGTGACCGGATAGGCGCGCATGGAGCGGATCGCGATCTTGTCACTGTTCCAGTAGCTGTAGGCCGTGGTCGCCACCCCGACGACGGCGAAGACCCCGATCCACACGGCCCGGCCGGTCCCGGCTGCGATGACCCCGCCGATGGCCAGCAGCACGGCGAACAATCCGGCGAACAGCAGGGTGGTCTTCAGTCCGTTGTAATGCCGGTGCATCCGGGGGCGATCCTTCCAGGGGCGCGGGAAACTCAGGGACGGTCAATGAGACGTCTCTGGGTACAACGTACGTCACCGCTCGCACATTCCGGGCGGGACGCCCAGGAGACGGGATGCTCAGGGAACGGGATGCTCAGGGAACGGGGTGGCGGGAGTCGTACTTCAGGAAGCCGGGCTGCCAGCGCATCAGGGCGCTGACCCCGAGCACGCAGAGCACCCCGCCGGCCATGAGCGTCACCGGTTCGGTCAGCAGCTCGGCGGCGCCACCGGTCAGCATCTCCCCTACCCGGGGCCCGCCGGCCACCACCACGATGAAGACGCCCTGGAGCCGCCCCCGCAGATGGTCCGGGGTGGCCGACTGCAGGATGGTGTTGCGGAAGACCGATGAGATGGAATCGGCGCAGCCGGCCAGGGCCAGGAAGGCCGCGGCTGCCCACAGGTAGTGCTGGGACTCCCCGCCGGAGGCCCCGGCGCGCGCCGCCAGAGAGACCACCACGCCGAAGCCGGCCACGGACAGCCCCCAGGCTACGATGGCCCAGTACACCGCCGCCCCGTGCCGGACGATGCGTGTCAGGGGCCCGGAGAACAGTCCCGTGAGGAACGCGCCGAGGGCCATGGCCGCCAGCAGGATCCCGACGGCGGCCTCGCCGCCGCCCAGCACCACCGCGCCGATGGCGGGCAGCAGCGCCCGAGGGAAGGCGGTGGCCATCGCGACGATGTCAGCGATGAAGGTCATCCTCAGGTTCGGGCGGGAACCCAGGAATCGGAACCCCTCCACCACGGAGCCCCAGCCGACCCGGCGCCGGGCCCCGGCCGAGCCAGCAGACCCGGCACCGTCCAGCCGCTGCGGCGGCAGGGAGGGCAAGCGCCAGACCGCATAGAGGGCGGCCAGGAAGGTCACCACGTCCACGGAGTACGTCCAGGCGTAGCCCACCTGGGCCACCAGGACACCGGCGAACAGCGGCCCGACCATCATGGCCACCGAGAACGTCATCATGTTCAGGGCATTGGCGGCCGGCAGCAGCTTGAGGCCCACGAGGGCGGGGATGATGGCCCCTCGGGTGGGCTGGTTGATGCCGGAGGCCCCGGAATGGATTGCCACCAGGACGTAGAGCACCCCGACGCTCTCCAGCCCCAGCCAGGCCTGGGCCGCGATCAGGACGGCGGTCAGCCACAGCACGGCGGAGGAGGCCAGGGCGAGCTTGCGCCGGTCCACGTGGTCGGCCACCGCCCCACCGTAGAGCCCGGCCACCACCAGCGGCACCAGGGCGAACGCGCCCAACATCCCGACGGCCAGCGAGGAGCCGGTGAGGTGGAAGACCTCGAGGCTGACCGCGACGAGGGTCAGTTGCGTGCCGACGGCCGAGAGCGAGTTGCCGATCCAGAGTCGCCGGTAGGCGGGGCTGACCCGCAGGGGGGTGAGGTCTGCGAGCAGCCGCGCCATCAGCCGCGGCTGATGCGGGTCATGTCCTCGCGGGGAACCACCTTGATGCGCTCGCGCTGCACGGAACCGGTGGCGGCGGCGCCGAGGCCGAGCTCGTGCTCGTCCAGCTTCAGCCAGCCCTCCCAGGTGGTGTATTCGATGCCGCGCGATTCCAGCAGGTCGATGACCGCCTGCTCGTCCGGGTTCGCCGCGGACCACAGGTCGGGCTGGTCCTCAAGCATGCAGCCGATGGTCTCCAGGGCATCACCCTTGGTGTGGCCGATCAGGCCCACCGGGCCGCGCTTGATCCAGCCGGAGGCATACAGGCCGGGCACCGGGGTGCCGTTCTCGTCCAGGATGCGGCCGGCGTCGTTGGGGATGACACCCTTGCGCTCGTCATAGCCGAGCCCGGGCACGGGGGAACCGTGGTAGCCGATGGCCCGGTACACGGCCTGGACCGGGTAGTCGATGTACTCGCCCGTGCCCTTGACGTTGCCGGTGCCGTCCAGCTCCATGCGCTCCATCCGCAGGCCGGCGACCTGGCCGGCGTCGTCGCCCTCGCCGGCGAGGATCTCCACCGGCTGCTGCAGGAAGTGCAGGTGCAGGCGGCGCGAGGCGCCGGAGTCCTGGTCCTCGACGAGCCAGTTGGTCAGGGTGCCGACCATGGTCTTCACCTGGTTGTTCGAGGCCGCCAACTGCTCCGAGGCCTCGTCGAACTCGAAGTCCTCCGGGTACAGCACAATGTCCACGTCCTTGGAGTGCGCCAGCTCGCGCAGCTCGAGCGGCGTGAACTTCACCTGGGCGGGCCCGCGGCGGCCGAAGACGTGCACGTCCGTGACCGGGGAGGCCTTGAGCCCCTCGTAGACGTTCTCCGGGATCTCGGTGACCAGCAGGTCGTCGGCGTGCTTGGAGAGCATACGTGCCACATCCAGGGCCACGTTGCCGTTGCCGATCACCGCGACCTGCTTCGCGGTCAGCGGCCACTGGCGCGGCACGTCCGGATGGCCGTCATACCAGGAGACGAAGTCGGCGCCGCCGAAGGAACCCTCGAGCTCCACGCCGGGGACGGACAGTTCGGCGTCCCGGACGGCTCCGGTGGAGAAGACGATGGCGTCATAGTGTTCGCGCAGGTCCTCCAGGGTGAGGTCCGTGCCGAATTCCACGCCGCCGAGGAAACGGATGTCCCCCCGGTCCATGACCTTGTGGAGGGCCTTGACGATGCCCTTGATCCTCGGGTGGTCCGGGGCCACGCCATAGCGGATGAGGCCATAGGGGGCGGGGTAGCGGTCGAAGAGGTCGATGCTGACCTCGAAGTCCCGCTCGGCCTTGGTCAGCAGGTCTGCCGTATACACGCCGGCCGGTCCGGCACCGATGATGGCGAGGCGCAGGGGGCGGGCAGCGGCAGCGGTCACAGGGTCGTCCAATCAGCAGGGTGCAGAGATCGAGGTGGCATCGAGAGGGCAATCGCGATGGCACGGGGCGGCGGCCCTCAGGGGCCACCGCCGGTCCATTCTACCGGGATCACCGAAATACACACGACCACCGTGATGCAATGCACGTCGGAGGTTCCTCGCGTGCCACGCGTTGCCAGACGGACACTTCACGCGTAACGCCAAGGGACCGGTCCCCCTGGACCGGTCCCGCGCGCCGCCTGCGGCGGCAGGGCCGTGACGTGGCCGAGACGAGGTGGGTGTGACCCGACGCTGCGGTCAGCCCCCGTACGTGGCCGCACCGATGGCGGTACCGGCGGCCTTGGCCGCGTCGGCGGCGGTGATGTCGTTCATCTCCATCAGGGTGCGGGCGTCCTTGACGAGCAGCTTGACCTGCTCGCAGGCGTCCAGCCACTTCTGCTCCACCACCTGGTAGTCCTCGGAGTTGGAACTGGACTGGAAGTTCTCGTCCATGTAGGCCTTCTGCGTCTCGCGGTCACCGATGATGCCCTCGATGCGATCGGCGATCTGGCCCACCTGGTATTCGTAGGCCTGGGCTTCGCCGGCGTCGTACTTGATAACCATGGTCTATTCCTTTCGGGTTCCGGGTGTCCCGGAGAAGTGCGGGGTGTGTCGGTTGGTACTGCGACTGGTACTGCGGCTGGTACTGCGACGCTGACGCTGAGGCGTCACCAGGACAGCTCGGCGCCCTGTTCCTTGGCGCGGGCGTCATCCAGCTCGGTCTGCTCCTGGACGCTGTAGGCCTTGTAGAGCTCGCCCTGGCCCACGTTGATCAGGGACAGTGCCTCGATCACCTGTCCCTGGCACTCGTTCACCCGGTTGATGAAGTTGCGGAAGGCCTGGGCGCCGGCTCCCTGGAAGCTGCTCTCCAGGGACACGGTGGCATCCTCGAGGTTCTGCAACTCCACGATCAGGAGCTCGCCCGAATCGCCGGAGTCCTTGGCCGCCTTGTCGAAGGCGTCAAGGCCTTCCTGCAGTTCAAGTCGTTCGCTTCCTGTAGCCATGTCAATCCCCTAGGTGGTTCCGTCTCGGACCGGTGGTCCGCTGTCTGCGTGCCTGACGTGCGCTGCGTTCCGCAACCCGCCGGCCCGATGACTCCATCTTTCTGCCCCGGTGTGGTCCGGTCAACCGGATCCGATGGGGAGAACTCCCCATGCACGGACCGCCGGTCTCGTTTCCGCCCTCGAAGGAATGCTGGAATGATGAGGGAGGTCACGGCGCCGGGGGTGTGCCGGGCCAGGACGAGCCCGGTGCAGACCGGGAGGAGGGGGCACCGGCTGTGGCCATGGATTTCGACTCTCAGCTCATCGAGTCGGTCGAGGTGCGGCGCGAGCGGTTGAGCGCCTCGTTCCTGTTCGGGCTGAACCCCACCGAGCGGCGGTGGAAGGACCGGACCAACTTCTTCGTCTACGGCGTGATCCTCGCCGCCCTGGCCTGTGCCTTCTGCGTGGGGATCTCCTTCATCGTGAACATCATCGGCAACTGGCTGGCTGAACGCGAGGAACGGGACCAGCAACAACAGCAGCGCAACGCGCACGTCCAACCACCGCCAGCGTCGCAGGGTGTGGAGAACCGCCCGGCGCCCGCTTCTGCCGTGGTGTCCCCCGCCGACACCACGGTGCTCGCGGCCCTCACTGCCCCCACCCCCCTGCCGCCGACCCCTGGGAGATCCTGACGTGCCCACCCCCTATACGCGAGTCACCCTGGTGGGCCAGCGGCGCAATGCGGACCTCCTGCTGCCCTCGGACACACCGCTCGGAACCCTCCTGCCCCAGATCCTGGACGTGCTGAACGATCAGCCGGAGGACTCCCTGGGCACCAAACTGCTGGTCCGGCCGGACGGTGACGAGATCCCCCCGAGTCAGACCCTCAGCGAGTCCGCTGTCCTGGACGGCGAGCGCCTCCGCCTCGTCTCCCGCACCGAGGCCCCGCCGGCTCCCATCGTCTACGACCTCAACGACTCCGTCTCGGACGCCACGGAGGCCGTGCCCGGGCGGTGGTCGCCGGTCTACAAGTACATCTGCTGCGGGTTGCTCGCCGCCCTGGGCGCGTGGTTCGCGATCACGTCCCTGCTGGCGACCTACACCCCGGAGCTGCAGGACTGGATCAACCTCGCTCTGGCCGCGGTGGCACTCATCGGCGCCGCCGTGGTCTCCTCGCCGGGCCGCCAACAGGCCGTCGCCGCCACCCTCGCGGGCGCCGGAGCCCTGTTCGCCCTCTCCGGCCTGACCGGGCTGGGGCTCCCCGCCCCGTGGGGACTCATCGCCGTCGGTACCCTAGCCGCCGTCGTGCTGGGGGTCCTCGGATTCGTCGTCAACCGACCGCTGTCCATGTTCATCGCGGCCGCGGTGACCGGCGTGCTCGTGGCGGTCTGGGCCGTCTCGCCCCCGCTGGCCGAGTGGGCCATCGGGGACCGCACCGCCGATCCGGTGGTCGGTGCGGCCGCCATCCCCGGCATCGCCGCCCTGCTGGTGCTGGGCATGCTGCCCAAGATCGCCCTCGGCGTCTCCGGCCTGGCCGGCATGGACGACCGGCACGCCAACGGCTCGACGGTGCTACGACGGGACGTGGACCGGGCCATCGAATCCGCCCACGGCGGCCTCATCGCCAGCGCCGTCATCTGCGCGGCCTCGGCCGCACTGTCCCTGTGGCTGGTCGGCGGCGACACTGTGGCCTACCCCTTCTCCCTGCCCCTCCTCGCCAGTCTGGTCCTGGCCCTCGGGCTGCGCACCCGTTCCTTCCCGCTGGCCGCCCAGCGCATCCCGCTGTACCTGGCCACCGGCCTCGGTGCCCTCTCCCTGGTTCGCCTGGCCATCGGGTTCCAGCCCGACTATGAAGGGGTGTTCCTGGCCCTGTTGCTGGTCCTGGCCCTCGTGGTCGGAGCCGGGCTGTCCGTCGACCTGCCCGACCATTCGCAGGCCCGGATGCGCAAGGCCGGGGACACGCTCGAGGCCATCGCCCTGCTCGCCCCCATCCCGCTGCTGATCGGCTACTACGGGATCTACGCCACCCTGTTGGAGACCTTCTGATGTCCGCTCCCCTGGATCCCTGGCACGACGCCGGCCCCGCACCGACCCGGCCACGGCCCGGCGCGGGCCCCACGGACGGCTCAGATCCGCTGTGGTCCAGCCGCTCCGACCTGCGCCGGGGCCTGGCGCGGGCCCAGGACGACCCGGGCACCGGCTTCGAGTCCGTGGCGTCCCGGGTCCAGCGCGACTACTCGCGCCGGCCGGCCCTGTCCCTGTGGGCTCGCGGCTGGCGCGCCGTCGGCGGGCTGTGGGGCCATGACCGCACCGGCGACCGGCTGGCCGCCTCGGCCAAGGTGGTCCAGTCCCCCGTCACCACCGGCCGGCGCATCGCGGTGGTGTCCCTGCGCGGCGGCGCCGGCAAGACCACGGTGGCGGCCCTGACCGCCTCGACCTTCGCCGCCCTGCGTCCCGAGCCGGTGTCCGCACTGGACCTGGACCCGGCCCTCGGCTCCCTCGGCCTGCGGTTGGGCCACCGGCCGTCGCACGGCGCGGACCGGTTGGCCGCCGAACTGGCCGCCCTGGACTCGACCACCTTCGAGGCCGTCACCTCGCGGATGTCCCTCGGGGCGAACGACCTCTACTACACCGGCCCCCGGGTGGCCGGCGGGCCCCTGGGGCAGAGCGCCGCGACCACGTTGCTGTCCGGACTGTCACGCTACTTCCCGGTCACCGTCATCGACTGCCCCACCGGTACCGAGCACCCGGACACGGCCGCGATACTGACCCGCGCCCATGCCGCCATCTTCGTCGTGCCCGCCACGGCATCCGGCGTGGACGAGGCCGCCGGCTACCTGCGCCACTGGCTCACCGACCCCTTCCTCTCGGCCGTCCCCGTGGTGGCCGCCGTCGTCGGCACGGACCGGGACGCGGTGCTGGACCCGCTCGCCCAGGCGGCCGCGCTGACCCGGATCGGAGTCGGCGCTGTGGCCGTGCGGCACGATCGCCACGTCGCCGCAGGGGTGGGGATCAGCCTGCCACTGCTGCTGCCGGAGAACCGGCTGGCCGCCGCAGAGCTCGCCGCCCAGGTCCTGTCCGCCGCGAACGCCGCGGGTACCACGGGCACCGCCCCGGGCCAGTCCACGGGCGCCTCCACGCGGGGCCGGCAGGGGGTCGCCTGGTGACGCAGAAGGTCATCCACCGTCCCGCCCGCACCTCGGCGCCCGCCCGGCTCTACCGGCCCTTCCGCATCGAGGGCCCCCAACCCATCGACCCGTCCCAGTCGGCGGGCGAGGGGGCCGGCGGTTTCCTCCGCCTGCTGCCCATGGTCGCCGCCGGCGGCTCCATGATGGTCATGATGACCTTCCGGCAGAGCCCGTTCGCGGCCGTCGGGGCCATCGCCATGGCGCTGTCGCTGATCGTGGGCGTCGTCATGATGTTCTCGCAGCGCGGCAAGGCCGGACGCCAGCGCAAGAGCATGCGGGACACCTACGCCCGCTACCTCGAGCGGACCCGGGTGAGGCTGCGGGATGACGAGCAGCAGGCGCAGCTGGCAGCCCGGGCTTCCTCCCCGCCCGCCGCCGCCCTGTTCGACATCGTCCGGGACCCGGCACGCGTGTGGGAACGGCGCCGCTACCACGAGGACTTCCTGCGCATCCGCGTCGGTTCAGGCCGGCGCCCCACCCGGGACATCGACATCTCCCTGATCGAGACCGCCACCTCGCTGCAGGACGAGTTCCTGCTCCGTGAGGCCGAGAGCCTCAAGGCCCGCTTCGAGACCGCCCCGGACATGCCGGTGAACCTGCCGCTGGACTCCGCGGGCAACGTGTCCCTCGTCGGCCCCCGCGACCTGGAGCTGCAGCTCGTGCGTTCGCTGGTGGCCGGCGCCGCTGCACTGCAGTCGCCCGAGGACGTGCGCATCGCCCTGATCACGCCCGAGGCCCACCGCGCCGACTGGGACTGGCTGGAGCTGCTCCCCCACTTGGACGACACGACGCACCGGCACTTCACCGGACCGGTCAAGCTGATTGCCCCGGACTACGACTCGCTGCTGGAGCTGCTGGAGGAGGACCTGCGGTACCGGTCCAAGGTGGCCGGCGAGTACAACAAGTACGGGGACGAGATGACTAAGGGCCCGTCCCTGCTGCCCCGTCTGATCGTGATCGTGGACCGCTACGGGCAGACCGCCGGTGACCTCGCCTTCGGGGACTCCCACTTCGGTCTGCCGGCGCGGGCCATCACCGCCCTCCACCTGTGCGCGGACCGGCTGCACGAGCCCTCCGAGGTGAACTACCGGATCACCCTCACGGATCGCCATGCCGGTCAGTCCTCCGCCCAGTCCTCCGGCCGGGGCCTCAGCCGGTCCGAGGCCACCATGACCAGGGGGACCGCAGATACGACGACCGCGCAGGGGATGGCTGCCCGTCCCCTCTTCCTGCTCGAGGACCGGACCAAGGACCAGGGGAACCCGATCCGGACCGAGGGCGAGCTGGACCCCCTGGACGCCAGCACCGCCGAGGGGCTCGTGTCCGAGCTGGCACCGTTGCGGCTGGCGCTGGACTCCCTGGAGCACACCGGTGCCGAGGCGGCATCCTCCTCCTCGTTCCTGGAGATGCTGCACCTGTCCCCGGCACTGGACCGGGCCGACGTCGAGCGCAATTGGCGACCCCGCTCCCAGGCCGACTTCCTGCGGGTGCCGCTGGGACCGGATGACAAGGGCAAACCGGTGCTGCTGGACCTCAAGGAGGCCGCCCAGCTCGGCATGGGACCGCACGGTCTGTGCGTGGGCGCCACCGGCTCCGGCAAGTCCGAGATGCTCCGGTCCCTGGTCTTCGGCCTGCTCGCCACCCACTCACCGGATTCGCTGGCGATGGTGCTGGTCGATTTCAAGGGCGGCGCGACCTTCGCCCCCTTCGAGGGCGCACCGCATGTCACGGGCATCATCACGAACCTCTCCGACGACCTGACCCTGGTTGAGCGCGTCTACGCCTCGCTCAACGGCGAGATCCTGCGCCGGCAGGAGGTCCTGAAGGCCGCCGGCAACATCGCCAACATCACCGACTATCAGATCCACCGGGACGAACAACTGGCCCAGGGACGGGGACAGCAGGGGACGCCGGGCGGAGAACCGCTGCCCCCGCTGCCGCACCTGGTCATCATCATCGACGAGTTCGGCGAGCTGCTGACCGCCCGCCCGGACTTCATCGACCTGTTCCTGTCCATCGGCCGCATCGGCCGCTCGATCGGCGTCCATCTGCTGCTGAGCTCCCAGCGGGTGGAGTCCGGCAAACTGCGCGGCCTCGAGACCTACCTGTCCTACCGCATCGGCCTGCGCACGCTGTCCGAGTCCGAGTCCCGCACCGTGCTGGACACCCCCGATGCCTTCCACCTGCCGCCGCTGCCCGGCTACGGGTACCTCAAGGTGGACACCACCGTGTACTCCCGTTTCAAGTCCGGCTACGTCTCCGGCCCCCTGGCGGACGAGGTCTTCGATGAGGAAGAGGAGGTGGACCTGGAGGACGAGATCCCGCCGGTGCTGAAGGCCACGGACTACGCCCTGGTCCTCGCTGAGCCGCCGGCCGCCGGCGGACCGGGCGAGGGGGGCGAGCCGGGGGCCCCGGCCCCGAAGAAGGACTCCCCGGCACGCCGCTCCACCGGTCCCACCGTGATGTCCACCATGATGGACACGCTGCGGACCTACCCGCCGTCCGTGCAGCCGATCTGGCTGCCCCCGCTGCCGGTGGAGTCCACCCTGGACCAGGTGGTCGGCGAGCCGAAGAACACGGAACAGGGCCTGCGCCTGCCGGCCGGGGGCAACCTCACGGTGCCCATCGGCCTGTTGGACGATCCGGCCCGCCAGTGGCAGGGGCTCTGGGAGATCGACTTCACCTCCGGCTCGGGCAACATGATCGTCCACGGCGGTCCCCAGTCCGGCAAGTCCACCGCCCTGCGGACCATCGTGGCGTCCCTGGCCCTGACCCATTCGCCGCAGCAGGTCGGCATCTACTGTGTCGACCTGCTGGGCTCCGGCCTGCTGCCGCTGCAGGACCTGCCGCATGTGGGCGGGGTGGCCGTCCGCACCAACGGAGAGGTCGTCTCACGCACGGTGGACGAGGTCCTCGGGATGCTCTCGCACCGCGAGCGGGTCTTCGAGAAGCACGCCATCGACTCCCTGCCGACCATGCGGCGGATGCATGCCGAGGGAAAGCTGCCCGAGCTGCCCAGCGCGGACATCTTCCTGGTGGTGGACGGCCACGGCCAGTTCCAGGAGGAATTCGAGGACCTGCTGCCCAAGGTGGTCCAGATCATGACCCGCGGCGGGGGCTACGGCATCCACATCATCTCCGCGGTGAACCGCAACAACGAGATCCGGGCCACCCACCAGTCCTACTTCACCCATCGCATCGAGTTGGCGCTGTCCGAGGCCGGCGACTCCCAGATCGACCGCAAGCTGGCGGCCAACGTGAACCCGGAGGCACCCGGCCGCGGCCTGATGCCGCTCAAGCTCCAGGGTCACCTGGCCCTGCCGCGGATCGACGGCCAAGCTGAGCGGGAGTCCGCCACGGACGGGCTGAAGGACCTCGTGGAGCAGGTGGGCCGCTTCTCCACCGGCGCCGCCATGAAGGTCCGCGTCCTGCCCGCGGTGGTGGAGGCGTCCGCGGTGTCCTCCCCGGAGCAGAAGGGCCTGTTCCCGTTGGGCCTGCGCGAGCTGGACCTCGGCGTGGAGTACCTCGATCTGGAACGCCAGGACCGGAACCTGATCATCATGGGGGACGAGGAATCGGGCAAGAGCAACCTCCTGCGCCAGGTGGTCAACCGTTTCACCGCGAACCACCGGGACAACGAGTTGATGTTCGTGGTCATCGATCCCCGCCGCGGACTCGGTGACCTCGTGCCCGACGACTACCTGGGCGGTTACGCCACGAACGCCGAGGTCGCCAAGAATCTGGCGGGCGCCGTGATCAACGAGCTGCGCAAGCGCCAGGACCCGGACGAGGACCAGACCACCGTCCAGCGCCAGACGCGGATCGTGGCCCTGATCGACGACTACGACGTGCTGACGGTGGGCGGCGGGCAGTCCCCCCTCGGCGCCTTCGTGCCCTTCATCCCGATGGCCGCGGACCTGCGGATCAACTTCGTGCTGACCCGCCGGGTGCGGGGCGCCTCCCGCGGCATGTATGAGACGTTCTTCTCGACCTTGCGGGACAACGGGACCTCGGCGCTGATCATGTCCGGCGACCGCCGCGAGGGCACTCTCATCAACGGCATCAAGGCCCGCAAGATGCCGCCCGGCCGCGGCCAGCTGCTGATGACGGGCAAGCCGGTGATGACGGTGCAGACGTTCTTCGGCGACCTGCCGGAGTGACCGCCGCCGCTTCCGCGCCCGGCCACACCCCGCGCCCGGTCACCCCAGCCGGGCTCGCCTACGGTGCCGGCGCATACACGTTCTGGGGCGGGCTGCCGCTGTACATGGCGGCCACGGCGCCGGCCTCCGCCCTCGAGGTGGTCTTCGCCCGGATCGCGTTCACGCTCGTCACCTGCGCCGTGCTGCTCTTCGTCCTGCGGCGGTGGCGCGACGTCGGCCGGCAGCTGGGCGACCGGCGTCGCCTGGGCTCCACCGCCCTGGCGTCCGTGCTCATCACCGGCAACTGGGCGATCTACACCTACGCCGTGCTCTCCGGCCAGACCCTCGAGGCGGCCCTGGGGTACTTCATCAACCCGCTGGTCTCCGTGCTCGCCGGGGTGGCCCTGTTCGGGGAGCGGCTCCGGCGGGCCCAGTGGGTGGCCGTCGGCCTGTCCGTCACGGCCGTGGTGATCATGGTGCTCGGCCACGGGGCGTTCCCCTGGCTGGCGATTCTGCTGGCCCTGACCTTCGGCGGCTACGGCGTGGTCAAGAGCCGGCTGTCCACCACGGTCAGCCCGGTCGCCTCCCTGGGTGCCGAGACGATCCTGCTGATGCCGGTGAGCCTGGCCGGGATGTGGTGGCTGGCGGCCTCGGACCAGATGACCCTGGTCTCCCACGGTGCCGGACACTTCTGGATCCTGGCCCTGTCCGGGGTGGTGACGGCCATCCCGCTGATCCTCTTCGGGGCGGGCGCCAGCCGGTTGCCCCTGACCCTGCTCGGGCTGCTGCAGTACATCAACCCGCTGATCCAATTCCTCATCGGGCTGTTGCTGTTCCAGGAGGCCATGAGCACCGGCCGGTGGGCCGGGTTCATCCTCATCTGGTGTGCCCTGGTGGTGCTGATGCTGGACTCGTTGCGGGCGGCCCGGCGGAATCCCCGGCCGCGCCACGGCCCGTAGGACGGGACCCTAGACTGGGTGGCATGCCCGCAGACTCCTCCACTCCCGCCGTTTTCCTCTCAACCTTCCAGAAGCTCGTCCCCACCCATCTGGAAACGCCCTGGGCGGAAGAGGACGGGCTCTCCACCGGGGAACTGGATGCCCTGCTGGCCGCCTCCCCCGCCGCCGAGGCCATCCGGGAGGCCGGAGACGAGAACGGAAGCGAGAACGGAGACGAGAACGGAGGCGACGCCGGTGGGATCCCGATTCCGTTGTCGCTCTACGAGTTCCACCGTGCCCTGGGCAACTGCCCGGACCTGCTGGAGACCGATCACTTCTTCTTCGATGCCGATGAGCTGGAGATCCGGGACGGCTTCCTGATGTTCCTCGAGGACTCCGGGGAGAGCACCGTCTGGGGCCTGCCGGTGGCGGACGCCGAGCTGCCGGACCCGCTGGTCTGGCGCCGCTCCACCGGCGCGGACGCCGAACACGGCGTCTGGACGTGCGAGGGCGGGACGTTCAGCGAGTTCGCGATGGACCTGCTGCAGTGGACCTTCGAGGAGCCTGAGGATTCCGAGAACGCATGACCGCATCCCACGCCCCCGAGGGCTATGTGTGCCCGTTCTGCGGCCTGGTGGCCGGTGACGTCTCCGATCCGGAGAACCGCTGCGAGCTCACCGACCTCGTCTACCAGGACGAGGACGTCATGGTCTTCATCGCGGTGGACGGTTTCGGCGACCACGAGGGCCACGCCATGATCTCCCCCACGGAGCACTACGAGACGTTGTACGACCTCCCCGACCGGGTGCTGCAGCGGATCGGGCTGATGGCCCGCCAGGTGGCACTGGCCCAGAAGCAGGCGTGGTCCCCCGACGGTGTCTCCACCCGCCAGCACAACGAGCCCGCGGGGAACCAGCACGTGTGGCACTACCACCTGCACGTGTTCCCGCGCTGGCACGACGACCAGCTCTACCGGCACCTGCGCCACCCGGTGGCCCCGGAAGTGCGGGCGGCCAAGGCCCGCGAGCTGGCGGCCGTGCTCGACGCCGGCCCCACCCGCCTGCCCTGACCCGGCCCGCTGGCACGTTGACCTGACCCCACCCCGGCCACGTTCAGTCGGCTGAACGTGCAGCGGAGCGGGGAGGTGGGATGGATCAGTTGTCGCGGTGGACCACGTAGTCCGCGAAGGCCACGAGGGCGCTCTTGACCGGCGACTCCGGCAGCGGGGCCAGGGCCTCGACGGCGTCCGTGGACCACGTGCGGGTGATGTCCCAGGCCTGCTCGATCACCGGGTGCGCGGAGACGGCGGCCACGGCTGCGGCCAGCTGCTCCTCGGTGTCCAGGGGCCCGTCCACCAGGTCGAGGACGGCGGCCGCCGTCGCATCGGCCGCAGGGGCCTGGCGCAGCAGCAGCACCGGCAGGGTGGGCACCCGTTCCTTGAGGTCGGTGCCCGGGGTCTTCCCGGACGTGTGGGAGGTGCTGGTGAGATCGATGACGTCGTCTGCCAGCTGGAAGGCCATGCCGACCTTCTCCCCGTAGTCCTCGAGGATCTGCACGGTGGACGCGTCACAGCCGCCGAAGTGGGCGCCCAGGCGTCCGGCGGAGGCGATCAGCGACCCGGTCTTGCCGCCGATCACGCGCAGGTAGTGCTCCAGGGGGTCGTCGTGCTCCTCCGGGCCCACGGTCTCCCAGAGCTGGCCCATGACCAGCCGCTCGAAGGTACGCGCCTGGATGGCCACGGCCTCCGGGCCGAGCGTCGCCATCAGCAGGGAGGCGCGCGCGAAGATCAGGTCACCGGCCAGGATGGCCACCGAGTTGCCCCACACCTGGTGGGCGGCCGGGGCGCCGCGGCGCACGGGCGCCTCGTCCATGACGTCGTCGTGGTACAGGGTCGCCAGGTGCGTCAGCTCCATCACGACGGCGGCCGAGCGGACCTCCGCGGCCACCTCGCCGACCTGCCCCGTGCCGACCCCGGGCTCCCCCAGCAGCGAGGACAGGATGGTCAGCAGGGGGCGGATCCGCTTGCCACCGGCCTCCAGCAGGTGCCGGGAGGTGTGGTCCGCCAGCTGGTCCGCGTTGGTGACGGCCTCGGACAGCTCGAGTTCGACGCGCTCGAGGGCGGTGGTGACCACGTCGAGCAGATCGCCGTGCTCCGCCAGGTTCTCGAAACCGGCGGGCAGGACCAGCCCGCCGACGGGGTCACCGGGGATGCCGGAGGAGACGCCGGTGGAGACGTCAGCGCGGGATACGGGCTCGGGTGAAGTCACCCGGCCAGCCTAACCAACGTTGGCCGGGGTCGGCGCATCCGGGTCGGAGCGCATACCGGTGGCGGACGCCACCTCCGGCGCTGCCCCCGGTGCCGACCCCATCGTCGTGGCGGTGGGGACCACGGACTCCAGCAGCCGCACCACCCGGTCCACCGGTGCGGTACCCCGTTCGTCCACGAGGTTGGCCATCACCTGCACCACGGAGCGCAGCAGCGGCTTGACCCGCATGCCCGTGGCCAGGGCGGCCTTCAGCACGGCGGGGTGGCCGATCAGCTCCGCGAACCGGCTGCCGAGCGCGAAGTGTCCGCCCCAGGTCTCCTGGGTGAGCACCGGGTAGCGGGCCAACTCGGCCTCCCGACCGGCCGCCGTCGGGCGCTGCAGGGCTGTGACGGCCAGGTCTGCCGCGATGCGGGCGGCCTCCATGGCGAAGGAGATCCCCTCACCGTTGAACGGGGAGACCATGCCGGCCGAGTCCCCGACGAGCAGCATGCCGGGCACGTGCTGCGGGGTGCGGTTGAAGCCCATGGGCAGGGCGGCACCGAGGATCTTCGAGGTGCGGGTCTCCTCGGACAGGCCCCACGTGGCGGTCAGCGCCCCGGACCAGTCCTTGAGGATGGAGCGGTAGTCGAGTTTGCCGAACTGCGGGGAGGTGTCCAGGATGCCCAGGCCCACGTTCACCGTGCCGTCCCCCAGGGGGAACAGCCAGCCGTAGCCGGGCAACAGGTTGCCCGCGGCGTCGGGCAGCTGCAGCCAGGACTCCATCCAGTCGTCGCCGTGGCGCGGGGCGCCCTCCGGAATCGAGTAGTAGGCGCGGACCGCCACGCCCATCGGACGGTCGTCCCGCTTGGCCAGGCCGGCGGAGACGGCGGTGCGGGTGGAGTTGCCGTCCGCGGCGATGACGATCGGGGCGTGGAAGTCCTGGAACTCACCGGTCTTGCGGCCGCGGCCATCCAGCAGCTCGGCGCGCAGGCCGTTGACGGTGCCGTCCTCGGCGCGCAGCACGGTGGTGACGGAGTGGCGTTCGAGGATCGTGGCGCCGGCCGCGCGGGCGTGCTGGGCGAGGACCTCGTCGAAATCGTGGCGAGTGCGCACCAGGGCGTAGTCCGGCCAGGTCTCGGTCGTCGGCCACGGAACCTCCACCGCGCGGCCCTCGGCCACCAACCGCAGCCCCTTGATGTGCTGCCACCCGTCCTCGGCGGCATGCGGGACCCCCATCAGGTTCATCTCCCGCACGGCCTGCGGGGTGAGCCCGTCCCCACACACCTTCTCGCGCGGGTAGGCCGTCTTCTCGAGCACCGTGACGTCGATTCCGGCGTTGGCCAGGTGCCAGGCAGCCGTGGCCCCGGCCGGGCCGCCGCCGGCGATGAGGACTTGGGTCTGGACGGATGTCGTTGCGCGTTCCACCCTGCCATTCTCCCAGAGCACCGGGGCACACCGGCGCGCACTGGCCCAGGGCACTGACGGTAGGCTTGACAGGTCATGAACAACCCTGGATTCACGGCGCCCGCACCCCGATTGGCGTCCTGCACGTATAGCGCCCCTGTGCCCGGCGGGAACGGACTGGCCGATCTCCTGTCCACCGGCTCGGAGTGTGCCTGGATCCGCTTCGGTGAGGGCATGGTCGGCCTGGGTACCGCCGCCCGCTTCACGACCACTGGACCCGGGCGTTTCGAAGCGGCCCGCCGGTGGTGGATGGCCGCCACGGCCGCCGAGTCCGGGGACACCCCTCGGACGACCGTTCCCGACGACGCCCTGCCGCGACGATCGCCGCTCGCCTTCGCCGCGTTCGCCTTCGCCGACGACAGTCCCGTCGACTCGGTCCTCCTGGTCCCGGAGTTCGTCGTCGGTTCGGCCCAGGGACGGTCCTGGCTGACCTGGCAGGTGGACCTCGACTCCCCCTGCTACGCCGAGAAAGCCGCCGCCGGCTGGCGGCCGGACCGGGCCGACGCCGAGCGGCGGCTGAGCGAACTGCTCGCCGAGGCGGCCGGCCGGCGGCCGGACCGCACCGGCGCGGGCGCGGGCGCGGATACCGGGGCGGGATCCGCGGCAGACGGTCTCGAGCTCACCGACGGGGTGCTCTCCCAGGACGGGTACCGGGCCGCCGTCGTCCGGGGGGTGCAGCAGATCGAGGCCGGAACCCTGACGAAGATCGTGCTGGCCCGCGACGCGGTGGTCCGCTCCGCCGATCCCGTGGACGTCTCGCAGGTCCTGCGCGAACTGGCCGTGCGGTACCGGGACTGCTGGACCTACGCCGTGGACGGGTTGATCGGCTCGACCCCGGAGATGTTGGTCAAGGTGGACGGGGACATCGCCCGGGCTCGCGTGCTGGCCGGGACCCTGGACCGGGATGGGGCACCGGTGGGAACAGCCGGAACCGACTATGCCCGTCAGCTGCTCACCGACGACCCCAAGCAGCGCTACGAACATCGGCTGGCCGTGGATTCCCTGACGGAGCGCCTCGAGCCATTCACCACCTCCCTCGAGGCCCCGGACTCACCGTTCGTCCTCGAGCTACCCAACGTGTGGCATCTCGCAACCGACGTCACGGCACGGCTCGTGGGGGCGGAGGGCGCACGGCGCACGGGGCCCGGCGCGCTGGCACTCACCGAGGCGCTGCATCCCACGGCGGCCGTGTGCGGCACCCCGCGCGAGGCTGCCGCCTCGCTCATCCACCGGCTGGAGTCTGAGGACCACGGGCTGGACCGCGGACTCTTCGCCGGACCCGTGGGGTGGCTGGACGGGAATGGGAACGGCGAGTTCGGGATCGCGTTGCGCGGCGCCGTGGTGCAGGATGCGCATACGGTGCGCCTCTACGCCGGCTGCGGGATCGTGGCGGCCTCGGACCCTGAGGCCGAGCTGGCCGAAACCCACGCGAAGATGCGGCCCATGCTGCAGGCGCTGGGAGTGCAGGCCTAGGCGGCCGGAGTCCTGATGGTCCCTCACCACGATCCGGCCCCGGCGGCGACGGACGGCCCTCTGGTGGGCCCGGTCCCGGCGCCGCAGCTGCACGTGATGACGTTCAACATCCGCCGCCGGATGTGGCACCCGACCGGTCGGAGCCCCGATCTCTGGTCTCGCCGGAAGGGCCTGATCCGCCGACTGCTCGCGGCAGAGCGACCCACGGTCCTGAGCGTGCAGGAGGCCCTGCCCGACCAGGCCGACTGGGTGCTGGCCGGTCTTGGGCCGGACTACCGCCGCGTGGGGACGGGCCGCCGGGCCGACGGCGGCGGCGAGGGCACCCCGATCTTCTATGACGGCCAGCGCTTGCAGCTGACCGGTTCGAACCAGTGGGCCCTCTCCGAGACCCCGCACCGGGCCGGTTCCCGCAGTTGGGGCAACCTGGTGCCGCGCATCGCCGTCGCCGCGAATTTCACCGACCGTGAGACCGGCGCGGCCTTCCGCGTGATCAACACGCACCTGGACCACCTCTCGGCCCGGTCCCGGCTGGCCTCGGCACGGATGCTGCGGCGGCTGGTTGAGGACCGGGCCGAGCCCACCGTGCTGACAGCCGATGCCAACACCGGGACGAGATCCCGCCCCTACCGGTCCCTGACTGGTCCGGATCAGTCCGGGGCAGCACCGCTCCGGGACGCCTGGATGGACGCCGAGGACCGGGTGACCGAGGAGTGGGGCACGTTCTCGAATTACCGGCCGCCGCGGCGCGGTGGACGCCGCATCGACTGGATCCTGGTGGACGAGCGGTTCACGGTGGCCGCGGCGGGGATCCACGCGGCGCGGTTCGACGGTGCTGCCGCCTCCGATCACGAGCCCGTCCAGGCCGTGCTGGCCCTGCCGGGCTCAACCTCCTTCATCGCGGCATACGCGTCCAGCGCGTGCCGTCGGGACTCCTGGAGGTCCACGATCGGCTCCGGATAGCCGCTCAGCGGTTCGAGCGCCGCCGGCACCCAGTGCCGGACGTACACCCCGTCCGGATCGAACCTCTCCCGCTGGGTCTGCGGGTTGAACACCCGGAAGTAGGGGGCGGCATCCGCCCCGCAGCCGGCGACCCACTGCCAGGAGACCGGGTTGTTCGCCTCATCGGCGTCCACCAGGGTGTCCCAGAACCACTGTTCCCCGTCCCACCACGGCTGGAGGAGGTTCTTGGTCAGGAAGCTGCCGACCACCAGACGAACGCGGTTGTGCACCCAGCCGCTCTGCCAGAGCTGCCGCATGCCGGCGTCCACCAGGGGCACCCCGGTGAGCCCGCGCTGCCACGCGCGCAGTGACTGCTCGTCCGGGACGGAGGGGAAATGCCGGAACTGGGGGCGCATCGGTTCCCGCTCGAGGTCCTCCACGTGATACCGGAAGTTCCAACTGAACTCGCGCCAGTACACCTGCCGCAGCCATGCTTCACGATCCGCCTCCGCAAGGTCCCCGTCCTCCCGGGCAGCCTGCACCAGCTGCCGGGGCGAGACCTCCCCGAAGCGCAACCGCGGGGACATCCGCGAGGTGGACAGCTCATCGCCGGGGATGTCCCTGGACTGGGCGTAACCGTCCACGCCGGTGCCCACGTCCTCCAGCCGCCGGGCCGCGTCCACGCACCCCGGTTCCCAGTGCTGGTCGAGGGTGCCCCGCCACCACTGCGGGACATCCTCCGCGGCGTGGGCGCCGGAACCCGTGCCGGTTCCGTCCAACAACCCCAGTTCCTCCAGCCCGATGACGGCCCCGTCCCGTCGAAGCCCGGCAATCCTGTCCTCCAGGCCATCCGGTGCCAGCTG
Source organism: Citricoccus sp. NPDC079358 (assembly GCF_040702545.1). Lineage (NCBI taxonomy): Bacteria > Bacillati > Actinomycetota > Actinomycetes > Micrococcales > Micrococcaceae > Citricoccus > Citricoccus sp. NPDC079358. The sequence goes on along the minus strand of NZ_JBFBLI010000001.1, from coordinate 26,958 downwards.
CGGCGCAGGCTCCGGCAGCACCTCTCCGATCGGCATCTGCGCCGCCGCCTTCCAGAACGGGGTGAACACCTTGTAGTGCTCCCCGGACCCGTTCAGGACCCTTTGGGGCTCGGCCAGCAGGAATCCCGGATGGCTGTGCACCTGCAGGCCCCGCGCGGAGAGCTGTTCCTTGAGTTCCCGGTCCAGTGCCCGCGAGGCCGGCGCATACCGGCGTGACCAGCGCACCGCCGTCGCCTGGAGCCCTTCCGCCACGGCCGGCAGCACCTCCGCGGCACGGCCGGCGGCGAGGAGCAGGGGTATGCCGAGCCGCCCCAGCTCCCCCTCGAGGACCCTGAGTGACCGGTGGGCCCACCAGCGCGTCGCCCCACCCAGGGGGCGGGGGCCGAGGCCGTGGGCGTCTCGTTGCTCACGGATCCAGAGGGCGACGACGGGGCCGTCCCGGCGGGCGGCGGTCAGGGCCTCGTGGTCGGTCACCCGCAGATCGTCGCGGAACCAGAGCAGCGTCAGATGGCTCACCGGAACGTCGCGCGGACCGCGGCCTCCACCTGGCCGCGGACACGGGGACGGGCCGAACGGTCCGAACGCAGCTCGAGCACCCGGCGGCCGGCGCCCGGACTGCCACCGAGGGTGGACAGCAGGTCGTCCTCGCTGTCCACCGGGACCCACTCCAGGCCGTAGGCGGCACACAGGGCGCGCACCTCCACCTCCTGCGGGGTGCCGAAGAAGCGCTCCACCACCTCGGCCATGCCCTCGCGCTGGGCCACCTGACCGTGTTCCAGGCCGGCGAAGATCGCCCCGCCGGCGTCATTGACCACCACGATGTCCAGGTCGGGTTCTGACTCCCCCGGGCCGATCAGCAGGCCACTCACGTCATGGAGCAGGGTCAGGTCCCCGCACAGCAGCACGGTGCGCTGGCCGGTACCCAGGGCGATGCCGGAAGCGGTGGAGACCGTGCCGTCGATACCGGCGAGCCCGCGGTTGGCATAGATGATGGACTGCGGCACGGTGGGCGGACGCCAGGACAGGTCCACGTCCCGGATCACGGACGACGAGCCCAGCACGAGGGGTCCACGCACGGTGCTGGCCACGAGTTGGCTGGTGCGCAGGGCACCGGGCCGGCCGATCTCGTCGTGCCGGGTGGCCAGAGCGTCATCCAGGGCTGCCTGGGCGCGCACGCCCGCCTGCTGCCAGTCCGTCAGCCAGCCGGCCGGGCCACGTCCGGCGACGACGGCCAGCTCCCCCAGGTCCTCCACCGGGCGTTCGCGGCGGGCACCGGGTTCGAACCAGGCCACCGGCTCGGGCTGGTGGAACGCCGTGGCCAGGTCGGCCCGGGCCAGCAGAGCGGAGACCTGCCGGGTCAGGGTCGGCCGGCCGAAGAGGATGACCTGCTCGATCCGGGCGGCCAGCGGATGGGAGTCCTCCCCCAGCCCGCCGGCGGAACCAAGGAGCCACGGGTAGGCGCCGACGGCGTTGTGGCCGAAGCGGGCGTTCGAACTCGGCTCGGCGAGCAGCGGCAGACCGAGGGCGTTCGCGAAGGCGGCGGGCAGCGGTCCGGAGCCGTGACCGGCCACCACCACGGTGCGGGACTCGTGCAGCTCGGAGACGTCCAGGTCCAGTTGCTCGGTCAGGTCCATGGGGTTCACCCGGGCGGGGCCAGCGGGCCGATGGGCGGGCGTGCTGAGTGCCGTGCTGGGTGCCGTGCTGGTGAGCTCCCCCGCCTCCGGGCCGGCGTCGTCCTCGGCCGGGACCAGCGGCTCCCGGAACCGCAGGTTCAGGTGGATGGGTCCGGGGGCGGACTCGCGGACGGCGACCCCCGGTACCCCGGCGAACCCCTCCACGTCCTCGGTGTCGAAGCCACCGGCCGCGAGCAGCGCCCGGGAGACCACGGAGGCCAGGTGCTCCTGGTGCCGGCGCAGGGCGGTCGTCCGGGGGTGGGCGTCGGCCCCGGAGACCTCGGCGGCCTCCGCGGCCAGCCAGTCCGGGATCTCGTCCGGGTCCACGTCGAGGACGGTGTCCCCGCTCAGGGACTGGGAGAAACGCACGTGCAGCGGGAAGAGCCCCTCCTGGCACGTGGTCTGGTTGGCACCGGTGCCCTGCAGCTCCTCCGGGCGGTCGGCGGTCAACGCCACCAGCTGGATCCCCGCGTGATCTGCTTCCATGAGGGCCGGCAGCAGGTTGCCCACGGCCGTCCCGGACGTGGTCACCACGCCGACCGGCCGCCCCGAGGCCAGGGCCAGTCCCAGCGCCGTGAAGGCGGCCGAGCGCTCGTCGATGCGCACGTGGAGCCGGACCCGGCCGGCCCGTTCGGCCTCGGCGAGGGCGTAGACCAGGGGCGCGGAACGGGAACCGGGGGCGATCACGGCCTCCCGCAGGCCGCCGTCGACCAGCGCTGCGGTCACGGTCCGGGCCACCTGCAGGGCGTCCAGGGCCGGATTCAGGGTGGGCTGGTCATCCGGGATTCGCTCCATGGTCCTCATCCTACGGAGGAAGCCTGAGTGGGAGGTTAACTCCGGTGCTGGTCTGGTTGGTGCCGCGTGTCCGGCTGGTCCATCCCGGAATCGCATCATGACGCCACCCCCGGCACCACGGCGAGCGTGGCATCGGGGGTGGCGTCGGGGATGGCGTCGGAGGGTGGCGTCGGAGGGTGGCGTGACTCTGTGCGCCGCGGTCAGCGGCCGTTGTTGCCCGTGGTCGAGAAGACCTGGACGACGGCCGGGCGCGGGACGGCGACCTTGTCCCCCTTCAGCGGGCCCTCCGGGACGAAGTCCGGGAAGTAGGAGGTGTGAGCCCCCCAGTCGCCGCCCTCGCCGGGGTGCTGCACGGCCACGAACACGGAGTTGTCCTGATCGTGGATCACCGGCCCACAGGTCTCGGCATCCGCCGGGACCGCCAGGAACTGCTCCACGCGGCCGCGGTTGCGACCCTCGAGGGTGACCTTGTGCAGCGCGTCCGAGTAGCCGATCTTGCCGGGCTGGCCGTCCGTGGAGATCCAGAGGTTGCCCTCGGAGTCGAAGGCCAGGTTGTCCGGGCAGGAGATCGGGGAGACCTGGTCCGCCGGGAACCCGGAGAAGTACACCGAGTCGGAGGCCGCCGGATCGCCGGCGAGCAGCAGGATGTTCCAGTTGAAGCGTTCCGAGGTGTGGTCGCCACGGCGTTCGATCATCTCGATGACGTGGCCATCGCGGTTGCCGCCGTCCGCTTTCGCCACCGGGTTGGCCTCGTCCACGCCCTCGCGGGTACGGCCGGAGTTGTTGGTCAGGGCCAGGTAGACCTTGCCGGTCACGGGGTTGGTCTCCATGTCCTCCGGGCGGTCCATCTTGGTGGCGCCGACCTTGTCCCCGGCGAGCCGGGTATTGACCAGCACCTGGTCCACGGTCATGTCCGGGACCAGGGACTTGTCGTTCTTCACCAGCGGGATCCAGCGGCCCCAGCCGTCGAAGTCGCCGTCCGAGGGGACCGCACCGGTGCCGTCGATCTCGGAGGCCGGGGAGTTGCCGGAGTACTGGGCCACGTACAGGGTGCCCTCGGAGAGCAGGGTCATGTTGTGCTTCTTGTCGCCCTTGCGGTACTTCTGCTTCGAGACGAACTTGTACACGTAGTCATGGGCCTGGTCGTCACCGGAGTAGACCACGGCGTGGCCGTCCCGGGAGATGATCGCGGTGCCGGCCTCGTGCTTGAAGCGGCCCAGGGCGGTGTGCTTGACCGGCGTGGACTTCGGGTCCTCCGGATCGATCTCCACGATCCAGCCGAAGCGGTTGGCCTCGTTGGCGTAGCCCTCGTTGTTCAGGTTGAACCGCGGATCCACGGTCTCCCAGCGGCGGGACGACGGCCCCGGCGTGATCCCGATGCGGCGCTCGGCCTCCGCTCCGGTGCCGACGAAGTACTGGTCGAAGTTCTCCTCCCCGGACAGCACGGTGCCCCACGGGGTGGTACCCCCGGCGCAGTTGTTCAAGGTGCCGAGCACCTTGGTGCCGGTGGTGTCGTCCTTCGTCTTCAGCAGGTCCGAGCCGGCGGCGGGGCCGTCCACGGTGAACTGGGTGGAGCCGGTGATGCGGCGGTTGCGGCGGCCACCCCGGACGTACTCCCACTTCTGGCCCTTGCCGCCGCGCTTGAGGTCCACGATCGAGAGGCCGTGCGCCTCGATGGCGGCCTCGATGACGTCCTTCGGGTTGGACTTGCGGTACTCCGGGGAGAACATGACGTTCTCATTGGTGTACTCGTGGCTGTTCACCAGGAAGCCGGTGCGGTCGTTGCCGCCGTCGGAGAACACGTCCAGGTAGTCCGAGTTGTAGCCGAACTGCTGCGCCTGCGACGCGCCCGTCTGGTTCTCCAGGTCGAACTCCGGCGAGTCATCGAACAGCGGGTCTCCCCAGCGGATGATCGCCGCCCAGTCGTAGCCGGACGGGACGGTCATCGCGTCCACGGTGCGCTCCACCGGGGCGATGGCCTCGAAAGGCAGCTTGCCGCCGCCCGTGGGGTGGAACCCGTTCGCCGCCTGGGCCGCGGGGGCCTTCTGCAGGGCGGTGGCGCCGACGACCACGGCGGCGGCGAGGCCACCACCCAGCCCGAGTGCGGCGCGGCGGGAGATCGCGGCATTGGCGATGTCCCGGAAGTGGGAATTGTCCGAGGTGTTCGGAACCGGGTGGGAACAGGCGCTGCCGCACTTGAGTTCACAGGTGATCGGGAGGCGGTTTCCGCGGGTGTGCCCGGCCATGGGCAGGTGGCGTTTCAGCATGGGTTTCCCTCTTCAGGTGGTGACGGTGACGTTCACAAGGCCTTCACAGACTGGCCTCGTCAATCCGCCGTCCGGTCACCGCCCGGTGACCTCCCGGTGAACACTGGGTGAGGTGTATTTAGGTCACGCCGTTGCCACTCAATTCGCCCTCAGGTCGCGGACAACACCGCGTGGGCCTGCGCCAGGCGCTGACGCCACCACTGCTGCCGGTCCTCGTCCGCCCGCAGCCGTGCCAGGGCCGCGGGGTCTGGGACGGGGCGGGCACGAGCTGCGCCGGAAGCGCCGGAAGCCAAGTGGCCGGCGTCGGGAAGCCACCCCGGGACCACCACGTCCTCGGTGAACAGTGCCACGGTGCCCAGCCCACAGGCGTAGGGCAGCGCGGGCAGGCTCGCGGCAAGCGCCACCCCGGCGGCGATCCCCACGGAGGTGTCCAGGGCGGAGGACACCACGGCGTCCAGTCCGGCCGCCCCGACGATGCCCAGGGCGCGGCGCACCCCGCCGAGGGGCTGGACCTTGACCACGACGAGATCCGCCGCGCCGGCCCGGGCCACCGCGAGCGGATCGGTCTCCTGGCGCACGGATTCATCGGCGGCGATCCGCACCGGCGTCCCCGCGGCGTGGAGGGCCTCGCGTAGCCGGGCCAGCCCCTCGATCCCGGCCACGGGCTGCTCGGCGTACTCGAGACCGTGCTCCGCGAGCCGCTGCAGGGCGGCGAGCGCCGTGGCGTGGTCCCAGCCCTGATTGGCGTCGATCCGCAGCGCCGCCCCCGGACGCAGCCGGCGGACCTCGGCCACCCGGGCCACGTCCTCCGCCACCCCCTCCGGACCGGTGCGGCCTGCTTCGGCGACCTTCACCTTGACGGCGGGCACCTCACCGAAGGAATCCAGCACCCGCCCGACGTCGGCCGCGGCCACCGCGGGCACCGTGGCGTTCACCGGGACCCGGTCCCGCACCGGCGCCGGCCAGCCCTGCCAGCCCGCCTCGATCGCGGCGGCCAGCCAGCGCGAGGACTCCTCCGGACCGTACTCAGCGAACGGGGAGAACTCGGCCCAGCCGGCCGGTCCGTGCAGCAGCATGGCCTCGCGCACGGTGACGCCGCGGAAGCGGGTGTGCATCGGCTGGGCCACGACGACGGCGCCCTCCAGGAGCTCGTCCAGCTCCGGCAGCCGCGTGCCGTCCAGCAGCGGGGGGATCCCGTCGTGAGGGCCGAGGTGGTTCTGGAGGTGGCGGAATTCAGTCACCCCGCCAGTCTATGGACGCTGGCAGATCGCTCTACACCGCGGCGAAGTAGCCGAACTTGCGCGCCACGGAGGCGGCGCGGGCATGATCGCCGAGAACGGCCTCCAGGGCCTCGACCACGGAGGCGGTGGTCTCCGGGCGCAGGTTCCAGTCCTCGTCGAACGGGTCGTCCCAGCGCGCCCAGGCGTTGCCGGTGGCGGTGAGGGCCAGCGTCATCTCCTCGACGGAGCCGAAGGTGGGCTCGGGCTCCTCGAGCCGGTCCTCCCAGCCGTCCTCGCCCGGTGCGGTGAGGATCGTGCCGGTCAGTCCGTCGAGGATGAAAGGATCGGGGCCTTGCTTGGCCACCACCGTCCACTCGTCGTTCCAGTCCACCAGCAGTGCGCCGGTGCGGGGGTTCCAGCGGTAGCCGGCCTGTTCATCCCAGAGCCGGTCCAGCGGGAAGAACAGGAAGGGCAGGCCAGCGGTGTCGATCTCGATCCACTCCGGCCCGATCTCCCGGTAGAACCGGGTGAGCTCGGGGGCCAGGGGCGACTCCCCGGCCCAGTCGAGGGGTTCCTGGCGGCTCATCGGCCCGAAGACGGACAGGGCATTGCGGACCGCAGCCAGCTCGGGAGTGGGACCCGCAAGGTGTGCCATGGCCCCTACAGTAAGCCGGAACCCACACCGGCGGTCCAGGTTCCGCTGACCCCGGGATGACCATTCGGCGACGAACACTCGACGCTGAGGTGGCCCGGCGAGTGATGACCGCCACGGCCGGATGTTCGGAGTCCTCCCAGCCGTGTGGACCACAATGGCACGCATGTCCCCTGCTGCCTCCGACCCCGCGGGCGCCGGTACCGGCCCCGGCCGGCGAGCCCGTGCCGCCCCTGACACCCGGGACACCGCGCTGCTTCGACCGGCCCGCAGCACCTGGGCCTGGGTGCTGGCCGCGGCGGTGAGCGCGGCCCTGCTGCTGCTGGCGTATCGCGTCTTCGTGACCACGCAGACCGGCCAGCTGGCCGAGTTCATGGCCCTGGAAGCGGCCACACACCGGCTCGAGGGGCTGCGGGGGTCCACCCTCACCGTGCTCAACCGGCTGCCGCAGATCGTGGGGGTGGCCGGCGTCGGGGTGTTCCTGGTGTTGACGGTCTACCGGCGGCGCTGGTTCGCGTCCCTGGTGGCGGCGCTGGCGTTCGGCGCGGCGAACCTGACCACCCAACTGCTGAAGAACTGGGTGCTGGTGCGCCCGGACCTGGACAACGGGGTGCCGTACTACACCGGCAATTCCCTGCCGTCCGGCCACACCACGTTCGCCGCGGCCGCCGTGGTGGCCGTGTTCCTCATGGTCGCCCCGCGCTGGCGTCCGCTGACCGCCGCCGTGGGAGCCGTGTTCGCCACCGCGGTGGGGGCGGGGACCTTCATCGAGACCTGGCACCGCCCCGCCGACATGGTCGCGGCCTACCTGGTGGCCGCCTTCTGGGGGCTGGTGGCCGGCTACGTGATCCTGCGGACCGGCGCCGACTGGAACATCCGCGGCACCCGGACGGCCCGGCATCCCCATCCCGGCGGGCACCCCCTCTGGGATGTGGCCCTCTGGGTCGCCGGCGCAGCGATGCTGCTGGGCGCCTGGTGGGGCTTCGAATCGGCCGGGGGCACCGCAGCCCTGACCGCCGAACCTGACTGGTATTCCGGCTGGCACTTCCTCTACGGCGTACTGCTCGCCACCGGTCCGGGGCTGCTGGTCTTCGCGGCGCTCTCCGGCTTCTTCCGCTGGCAGTCCGGGCGACGCCGACCGGCCGCTCCACGCGGTTAGCGCCGGCCGGCGGCTAGCGGGCCACCAGCTCCGCCACCGAGCCGGGCCCCTTGGGCAGTGAGCGGGCGAAGATGACGGCACCGGCTGCCGCGATCACCGCCACGGCCCAGATGCCGAAGGCCAGTCCGGCCAGCCCGGTGACGGCGGAGAGCACCGCCGGCCCGGTGAGCATGCCGACATCGGACAGCTGCCGCCACAGTGCCAGGAACTGTGGCCGGCCCTCGGGCGGCGAGTAGTCGGCACCGAGCGTCATGACGATCCCGGAACCGAAGCCGTTGCCCAGGCCCACCACCACGGCCACCGCTGAGAACCACCAGGGGGATCCGGTCAACGGCACCAGTGCCGTGCCCAGGGCCAGTCCGGCCATGCAGAACACGGCCACCACGCGGCGACCCCGGCGGTCCATGAGGAACCCGGAGGGGTAGAACATGACCAGGTCGGCCAGACCCGTGAGCCCGTAGACCGCGGAGGCCGCCGCGGGGCTCAGTCCCAGTTCGGTGGCCCACAGCGGGATCACGGCGGAGCGGCTGGCCCGTGCCGCGGCCAGGCACAGCACCCCGATGCCGGCGGTCAGCAGCACCCGGCGGTGCCGCCGGGCCAGCCAGCGCATGGTGGGCCGAGGGCCCGGCCCGGCGTCGGCTGCCGGAGTGGCTGCAGAAGGGGCTGCAGAAGGGGGCACCGCGGTGGAGGAGCCGGGCTGGGAGCTGCCGGCCGGCGTCGTCCCCGGTACGGGCAGGTCCTTGATGGTGAAGCTCATGCCGGCGGCGAGCACCATGGCCGCCGTGGCCACCACGAAGGCGCCCTGCAGGCCCACGACCGTCTGCAGCCCGGCCCCGAGGAAGGGCCCGGCGAACATGCCGATGCGGATGGTGCCGCCGAGGGTGGACATCGCCCGGGCCCGGTGGCTGCCCGGGACGGCCACCGCGAGATAGGACTGCCGGGCGAGGTTGAAGCCGGCGCCGGCCATACCCACGATCACCAGGCCGGCGAGTAGCAGGCCGAGCCCGGTGTGATCCGCCACCGGCAACCACCCGGCCACGGCGGCCAGGGTTACCAGGGCGCCGAGGGATCCCACCCAGGCGGAGACGATGATGGTGGTGCGCTCGCCGGCGCGGGAGGCCAGCCAGGCGGCCGGCGCGTTGGCGACGAGGGAGCCGATGCTGACCAAGGTGACCGAGGCGGCCGCCAGCGCCAGTGAGGCGCCGAACGCCGTGGCGGCCGGGGCCATGGCCGGCATGATGGCGCCGAGGCCCACCGCGTAGACGGCGGAGGGTGCGTAGATCTGGAAGGCCTGTTCCAGCGGTCCGCCGCGGAAACCTCCGAACCGGCGACGCCGGCCCTCGGCTGCGGACATGGCTCGCCTTTCGCTGGACTGGAGAACCACGCTACCGGAGCGCGCCGGCCCGGCCGGTCGCCAGGACCGGCCGGGCCGAACACGGGATGGGCGTCTGTGCGGGACGGGTGGTGAGCGGGACGGGCCTAGTCGAAGGACTCCGCGGTCTCGTAGCCCTGCCCGTTGTACTTCTGGACCACCACGGTGGACACGGCCGGCTGGCCGTCCTCGGTGGTGTTGACCGAGGTGCCCTCGAGCATCAGCGGGGCCTGCAGGTCCTCGATGCTGCGCAGGGCCTCCATGAAGTTCTCACGGGTCGGCTCGGTCATGTTCTTGAAGGCCTCCTCCAGGGTGGCACCGACCATGTAGCTCCACATGCAGTGCGGGAAGTCGGGCGTGGTGGTGTACTCGGCGGCGTACTGCTCCAGGTTGTCCAGGAAGGACACCACGTCCTCGTCCTCCGCGAAGGCCGGGCTCTGCGGGGCCTTGGCGAAGGACACCGAGTAGAAGCCGTCCTCGGCGTCAGCGGCCGCCGGCTCGAGGATGGCGACCGGGCTGGAGGTGTTGGACGGCAGGAACCAGCTCGGGGACCAGCCCAGCTCGCGGCTCTTCTCGATCGAGGAGATGACGAGCGGGGTGATGGACATGGCGTTGAAGAACACGTCCGCGTCCGTGCCGGCGAGTTCGGTGAGCTGGGCGTCGACCGAGGTGTCCGTGGCCTCGTAGGTCAGTTCCGAGACGATCTCGATGTTGTCAGAACCGGAGATGGCCTCCTTGAAGCCCTCGACGTAGCCCTCGCCGTAGTCGTCGTTCTGGGACAGGATGGCGACGGTGAGGTCCTCGTCGGAACCGGCCAGAAGTTCACCGAAGGCTTCGCCCTCGTTCTGGTAGACCGGCACGAAGCCCAACTGCCAGGGGCTCTCGGTCTGGTCGCTGAAGATCGGGTCACCGGTCTGGACGAGCACCTGGGGGACCTCGGAATCGATGGCGGCCTCGCGGTAGGCCCTGTTGGTGGGCGTGCCGAGGCCGGAGGTGAAGGCGAAGACGTCGCCCTGGTTCTGCTGGAAGTTGGACAGGGCCTTCTGCGGATCATAGGTGTCATCGAACGCCTCGATCACGACCTCGCGGGTGGTGCCGTCGCCGAATTCGACGCCGCCCTCGGCATTGGCGGCGCCGAAGTACGCCGCCAGGCCGGCCACCGTGCAGGTGCCCGGGCCGGCTGTGCCACCGCTGAGCGGCGTGGTGACGCCCAGGGTGATGGCCTCGTCGGTGATGCCGGGGCTGGCTGCCGCACCGCCGCCGTCTCCGCCGCCCTCCGATCCGCCGCCGTCGGAACGGCCGCATCCGGACAGGGCCATGGCGGCGACGGCGCCCATGGCAACGGCACTGAGGACCTTCTTCTTCAGGATCATGGCGAGTCTTCCTTTGCTGAGGCAGTGCTGGGAGGGGTGGTGCTGGGGGTGGTGCTGGGATGGGTGGTGCTGGGAGTGGTACTGGGAGGGGTGGTGCTGGGAGTGGTACTGGGAGGGGTGGTGCTGGGAGTGATGCCGGGTGGCGGGTCGGATGACGACGGTGACCCGTCGGGGGGTGAGGAAACTGGGGGTGGGGAGCCGGGGGGTGAGGCCGGTGGCGGTGCCGAGCGTGAGGAGCGGCCGGTCCAGCGGCGCACCACCCGGGGCAGGCTGGCGATGCCGCCGGGCAGGACGAACAGCACCAGCAGCAGGATCGCGCCCTGGATCAGCGAGGTGAGCGTGGGGGCCACCTCGTTGGTGAAGTTGGGGACCAGCACGTAGTAGATGCCGCCGACCAGCGAGCCGATGATGCTGCCGGCGCCGCCGACCACCATGGCGGCCAGCAGGCTGATCGAGTGGTGGAAGGCCAAGGTCTCGGGAGACGTGTACTGGATGACCACCATGTAGAGGAACCCGCTGACACCGCCGACCATGGAGGCGATGGTGAAGGCGAGGACCTTGTACCGGTAGGGCGAGATGCCCATGGCCCCGGCCACGGCCTCGTTCTCCTTGACGATCCGGAAGGCCCGGCCGTACTTGCCGCGGACCAGGTTGAAGACCAGCAGGAAGGTGATTCCGCCGATGGCCAGCACGAGGTAGTACTGCCACTGGTCGTTGGCCAGGCCGGTCCAGTCCGGCGCGGAGGAGAACCGGGCGGAGATGCCCTGGGAGCCGCCGGTGACATCGCTGAGCCGCTTGGCCAGGGGGACGCCGATGATCGGCAGGGCGATCGTCACCATGGCGATCGCCAGTCCCCCGAGCCGTGCGGCCGCCAGGGCCACGATCAGTCCGACCACGCCGGGGATGACGACGGCGGCGAGGAACACCAGGGCGATGCTCCAGCCGTTCTCCACCCCGTAGGCGGTGACGTAGGCGCCGAGGCCCAGGAAGAAGATCTGGCCCAGGGAGACCTGGCCCGTGTAGCCCATGATGACGTTCAGGCCGAGCACGGCGACGGCGAAGACACCGATTCGCGCCAGCGTCTGGTTGACGGGGATCGGCAGTAGCAACGGTGCCACCACGAGCAGCGCTACGACCACCAGGGCAAGGGTGAGCTGGAACCACGGGGTCCGGAGCAGTCCGGTCTTCTGTGTGCCCATCAGACTCGCACCACGGTCTTGCGTCCGAACAGGCCCTGGGGCCGCAGCAGGAGGACCACGAAGAGCAGGATGAACGGCACCGCGATCTTCAGGTCATGGCCGATGATCGGCACGTAGACGGCGGCCAGGTTCTCCAGGACGCCGATCAGCCAGGCAGCGACGACCACCCCGACGGGGCTGGTGATCCCGCCGAGGATGACGGCGGCCAGCGCGTAGACGAGGGTGGTGTCCAGCATGCCCGGGGTCAGCGAGAGCCGCGGTGCCACGAGGGCGCCGGCGACCGCGCCGAGTGCGGCGGCCAGCCCCCAGCCGACCATGAGCAGCCGCCCGACCGGCAATCCCGCGAAGGACGCGGACTGCCGATTGTCCGCCACCGCTCGCAAGGCGAGGCCCAGCTTGGTCTGGCGGAACAGGAGCTGCAGCAGGACCATGATCCCGGCGATCACCAGGAAGGTGCCGAAGGACCGCCAGCTGATCGCGGCGCCCAGGAAGGTGAAGGCCGAGGACGGGAACAGGGAGGGGAACTGCAGGTTGTTGTAGGACCAGAGCCACCCGCAGATGCCGGTGAGCAGGGTCAGCAGGCCGACCGTGACCACCACCTGGGTATCCTCCGCCCCGCCCATGAAGCGTCGCATCAGGAAGCGTTCGATCAACGCGCCGATGAGGAACGAGGCCGCCACGGAGAGCAGGATCGCCACGATCAGGGGCAACCCCAGTCCGAGGAAGGTGAAGGCGAGGTAGGCCGAGAGCACGGCCATGCCGCCCTGGGCGAAGTTGATCATGCCGGTGGACTGGTTGACCAGGACGATCGCCAGCGCGATCGCCCCGTAGACGGAGCCCATGGCCAGGCCGTCGACCACCAATTGGATCAAGGTTCCCATCATGAGCCTCCCAGGTATGCCTTGCGGATCTCGTCACGGCCCTTGAGCTCCGCCGAGGTTCCGCTCAGGACGCTGCGCCCCGTCTCCAGGACGGTCGCCGTGTCCACGATCGTGAAGGCGAGGTTGGCGTTCTGCTCCACGAGCAGCATGGCCACGCCGGTCTCCTCGCGCAGCACCTGGATCGCGTCATAGACGGTCTTCGCGGTGCTGGGGGCCAGCCCGAGGGAGGCCTCGTCCAGCAGCAGGAGCTTGGGCCTGGCCATGTAGGCGCGGCCCACGGCCAGCATCTGCTGCTCACCTCCGGACAGCGCCGAGGCGTTCGCGGTGTAGCGCTCCTGCAGGTTGGGGAACAGCTCCAGCAGGTGGTCGATGTCCTGCTGGATCCGCTTGCGGTCCTTGCGCAGGTAGGCCCCCACCTGGAGATTCTCCTTGACCGTGAGGTTGCCCAGGGTTCCGCGCCCCTCCGGCACGTGGGCGATCCCGAGGGCGGCGACCTCGTTCGGCTTCCGGCCGCGGATGTCCTGGCCTTCGAAACGGATCTGTCCGCCGGCCCTGACGGCACCGCTGATCGCGCGCAGGGTGGTGGTCTTCCCCGCTCCATTGGCACCGAGGATCCCCACGGCGCCCTGCTCGGGGACGCTCAGGGACACCCCGTGAAGCACTTGGACGGGGCCGTAGTGCGCCGTCAGGTCCGTGATCTCAAGCAACGTCATCGCCGATGCCCTCCGCACTGTCCGCACTGTCCGTGCTGTCCTTGCCCAGATACGCCTCAATCACCCGGGGATCGGACTGGGCCTCCGCCGCGGTGCCCTCCATGAGCTTGCTGCCGTGGTCCAGCACGACCACCCGGTCCGCCAGGGCGGAGATCACCCCCATGTGGTGTTCCACGATCACGAGCGTGATCTCGCCGGCGGCCTTGAGGTCGTGGACGGTCTGGATGAACGAGTCGACCTCGCCATGGGACAACCCGGCGGCGGGCTCGTCCAGCAGCAGCACCTGCGGCCGCGCCATCAGGGCCCGGCAGAGTTCAACGCCCTTGTGCAGGCCATGGGAGAGTTCGTCCGCGCTGCGGTGCGCCGCCCAGCCGAGGCCGAGGTCCTCCAACCGGCCCCATGCCTCGGCCCTCAGCGCGCGTTCGCTGCGGACCATCGGCGGCAAGCGCAGGGCCCACGACGCCGGCCCGCCCGGCAGGCGGGCGTGACCCCCCAACAGCACGTTGTCCAGGACGGTGGACTCCAGTTGCAGGGCCGGATGCTGGAAGGTCCGGGCGAGGCCGTGGCGGGACATGCCCGCCGGCCGGGTCTGGCTGATCTCGGCATCGTCGATCCGGATGGAGCCGGAGCTCGGCCGGTAGTGGCCGGAGATGCAATTGAACAGGGAGGTCTTGCCCGCTCCATTGGGGCCGACCAGGCCGAGGACCGTTCCCGGTTCCACAGCAAAGCCGACATCCTTCAGGACGGTCACTCCGCCGAAGTGGAGGTTGACCTCCGCCAACGTCAAACGTGCTGCCATGTGCCCACTGACTCTTCCGGTGCGAGGTGAAGGGGCACCACTCCCGTGGGAGTGGTGCAGACGAGTCAAGCCGGAGGGGGGTGATCCAGATCACAACCGCGTCTGGCTTGGATCGTAGGCGCATCCGGGCAGGATTGCCAACAATATTGGTGGCAATCAGTGGGACCGTGGCCTTTTCGTGACGTCCGGCCGGTGACCCCGTCGCTTGTGATCTCCCGCACAAGACCGGCCCCGGGGCCTCCCCGCCCGCCTCGGCACCAGCCCGTCGCCGCTAACATGTCCTCCATGCCTTCGCCAGAGTCGCCCTCCGCCCCCGCCACCCTGGACACCGTGAACTCCGTGGACAGCGCGGAACCGAAGAACGCCCTGGACCGGTTCTTCCTGATCTCCCGACGCGGCTCGACGGTGGCCCAGGAGATCCGGGGCGGCCTCGCCACGTTCCTGGCGATGAGCTACATCATCGTGCTCAACCCACTGGTCCTCTCCGGCCCCGACGCCAACGGGGACACCCTCGGCATCGCCCGGGTGGCCGCGGTGACGGCGCTGGTGGCCGGCATCTCCACCATCGCCATGGGCGTGTGGGCCCGCCACCCCTTCGCCTTGGCAGCCGGCCTGGGCGTCAACGCACTCGTGGCCATCACGGTGGCCACCACCACCGGGATCACCTGGCCCGCTGTCATGGGCCTGGTCGTGATCGCCGGACTGGTCATGGTTCTCCTCGTGGCCACCGGCTTCCGGCAGGCCGTGTTCAATGCCGTCCCGGACGCCCTGAAGACCGCGATCGTGGTGGGCATCGGCCTGTTCATCGCCCTGATCGGCCTGGTCAACTCGGGCTTCATCCGCCGGGTGCCCGATGCCGCCGGGACCACCGTCCCGGTCGGGCTGGGGACTGGAGGGGAACTGGAGGGCTGGCCGGTGCTGGTCTTCGTCGTCGGGCTGCTGGTGACCGCCGTGCTCGTAGTCCGCAAGACCCGCGGCGCCATCCTCATCGGGATCGTGGTGGCCACGGTGCTGGCCAACATCCTGGAGGCCGTCTTCCACATCGGTCCATCCGTGGACGAGGCGGGCAACGCCAACCCCACCGGCTGGTCCCTGGTGGCACCCTCCTTCCCCGAATGGACCGCGCCGGACCTCTCCCTCGTCGGCCAGGCCGACCTCCTCGGTGCCTTCACCCAGGTCGGCCCGCTGATGGCCCTGTTGCTGGTCTTCGCCATCCTGCTGTCCGTGTTCTTCGACGCCATGGGCACCTCCGTGGGCCTGGCCCGGGAGGCCGGCAACGTCACGAAGGACGGGGACATCCCGCACCTGAACCGGGTCCTCATGGTGGACGCCCTGGCCGTGTCCGCCGGCGGCGGTGCCTCCGGCTCCGCCAACCAGATCTTCGTGGAGTCCGGCACCGGCATCGGCGAGGGCGCCCGCACCGGCTTCGCCTCCGTGGTCACCGGCGTACTGTTCCTGCTGGCGATGTTCTTGACACCGCTGATCTACCTGGTGCCCTTCGAGGCCGTGGCCCCGGCCCTCGTGGTGGTCGGCTTCATGATGGCCACCCAGGTGGTCCAGATCGACTGGGCGGACTGGGGCGCCGCCCTGCCGGCCTTCCTCACCTTCATCCTGATGCCGTTCACCTACTCGATCGCCAACGGCATCGGCGCCGGCATGATCGCCTACGCCATCATCCGCACGGCCCAGGGCCGGGCCAAGGACGTCCACCCGCTGCTGTGGGTGGTGGCGGCCGCCTTCGTCGTTTACTTCGGCATGGGCGTCTTCCGCGGCCTGCTGGGCGTGTGACGCACACCATGGTTGCCCTGCGGTACGGTCTGAATCGTTAAGATCCGTTAACCGAAACCCAGGAGCACCATGGAGTTCACCGACCGCACGTTCCTCGTCACCGGCGGGGCCTCGGGCCTCGGCGCCGCCACCGCCCGGGCCCTGCTGGCCCGTGGCGCCCGAGTGGTGGCCGCCGACCTGAAGGGCACGCCCCCTTCAGGGGCCGTCCTCGTCGAGACCGACGTGACGGACCCGGCGCAGGTGGCCCACGCCGTCGAGGTGGCGGACCAGCAGGGCGGGCCGCTGGCCGGCGTCGTGAATTGTGCCGGTATCGCCACCGCGGAGAAGGTGCTCGGCAAGACCGGGCCACACGAGCTGGAGTCCTTCGCGCGGACCGTGCAGATCAACCTCGTCGGCACGTTCAACGTGATCCGCCTGGCCTCCGAGGCGATGGCGCAGAACGAGCCCGGGGAGGACGGCGAACGCGGGATCATCATCAACACCGCGTCCGTGGCGGCCTTCGACGGCCAGATCGGCCAGGCCGCCTACTCGGCCTCCAAGGGCGGGGTGGCCGCCATGACCCTGCCGATCGCCCGCGAGCTGGCCCGCCACGGCATCCGCGTCATGACGATCGCCCCGGGCATCTTCTGGACCCCCATGATGGCGGGGCTGCCCGAGGCCGCGCAGGAATCGCTGGGCCAGCAGGTCCCGTTCCCGTCCCGCCTCGGCCAACCGGAGGAGTACGCGGAGTTGGCCCTGCACATCATGCAGAACCGGATGCTCAACGGGGAGACCATCCGGCTGGACGGCGCCATCCGCATGGCCCCGAAGTAAACCCCACTGCCAGATCGCCACAGCGCGACGGCGCCTCAGCCGAGAGCGGACCGCCCGCCCCCACAGCCGGGACCGGCGGTCCGTGCTGTTGAATGGCCTGTATGACTTCCGCGAGCGCCCAGCAGACCAGCACGGATACCACGATGCCGGCCGGCGGCACCCAGCCCCCGGTGGCCGAGGCGCGGCCCGTGGCCCGCACACACCACGGGCACACGTTCACCGACGACTTCGACTGGCTGCGAGACAAGGAGTCCGACGAGGTCATCGCACACCTCGAGGCCGAGAACGCATACACGGCGTCCGTGACGGCGGACCAGGAGCCATTGCGCTCGGCGATCTTCGGGGAGATCAAGGCCCACACCGTGGAGACCGACCTGTCCGTGCCCTCCCGCAAGGACGGCTGGTGGTACTTCGTGCGCACCGAGGAGGGCCAGCAGTACGCCACCCACTGCCGCGTCCAGGCCACCGACACCGGTGACCGGCTGGCCGACTGGACCCCGCCGGTGATCGAGCCCGGCGTGCCCGTGGCCGGCGAGCAGGTCATCCTGGACGGCAACGCCGAGGCCGAGGGCCAGCCCTTCTTCTCCCTGGGCGGGATCGCCGTCTCCCGGGACGGGCACCTGATGGCCTACGCCGTGGACCATGCCGGGGACGAGCGCTTCACCCTGCGCATCCGGGACCTGCGCACGGGTACGGACCTGGCGGACGAGATCCCCAACGTGTCCTACGGGCTGGTCTTCGATGCCACCGGCACCCGGGTCTTCTACACCGTCCCGGACGACTCCTGGCGCCCCTACCGAATCCTCGCCCACACCCTCGGCGCCCCCGTAGAGCAGGACCAGCTGCTGTTCCAGGAGGACGATCCTGGCATGTGGTCCGGTTTCGGGCTCTCCGCAGACCGCACCGAGTTGCTGGTCTCCGTGGGCAACTCGGAGATCGCCGAGACACTCGCCCTGGACCTGCCCGACTCCCCCGACGAGCCGCTGGGCGAGCTGCGGATGCTGGTCTCCCGGGACCTCGGCCTGCTGCACGACGTGGACCCCGTCACCCTGGACGCCGAGGCCGGCTATGACGGCCAGGACCACCAGCCGGGCCGGTACTACGTGATCACGCACAACAAGGACTTCTCCAGCGAGGACGAGGAGCACGGTCCCACCCCCGCCCCGAACAACATGGTGTCCCTGGCCGCCCGGGAGACGGTGACGGACCCGCGGTTCTGGCGCACCGTCGTCGGGCATTCGGACACCACGAAGGTGGACGGCACCGCGGTCACCGCCACGCAACTGGTCCTGGGCGTGCGCCGCGAGACGACCCCGCGCACCCTGGTGATGCCGCTGGCCGGCCTCGGGACCGCGCAGCAGGCGGCACCGGTGGAGCCGGACTTCGGCGAGGAGCTGTACTCCTGCGAACTCGCGGGCGCCCCCTTCGACTCGCCGTTCCTGCGGCTCGGGTATTCCTCCTGGGTCACCCCCACCCAGGTCCTGGACTACGAGGTGGACGGCGGGGAGAACTCGGGTCGGTTGCACCTGCGCCGGCAGGTCGAGGTCCCCGGCTATGACCCGGAGCAGTACCTCGTGGAGCGCTGGTGGGCGCCGGCGGAGTCCGGGGACAACGACGGCCGGCCGGTGGCAGTGCCGCTGACCGTGATCCGCCGCCGGGACACCGAGTGGGACGGATCGAACCCGTGCGTGGTGTACGGCTACGGCAGCTACGAGATGTCCATGGATCCGGGCTTCACGGCAGCACGGCTGTCCCTGCTGGACCGGGGCGTGGTCTACGTGGTGGCGCATGTGCGCGGCGGCGGCGAGCTGGGCCGCAGCTGGTATGACCACGGCAAGAAACTGCACAAGAAGAACTCGTTCACCGACTTCGTGGACGCCACCCGCTTCGTGGCGCAGTCCGGCTGGGTGAACCCGGACCGGATCGCGGCGATGGGCGGCTCCGCCGGCGGACTGCTGATGGGCGGCGTGCTGAACCTGGCCCCCGAGCTGTACCGGGCCTGTGTGGCCCAGGTGCCGTTCGTGGACGCGCTGACCTCGATCCTGGACCCGGACCTGCCGCTGTCCGCCCTGGAGTGGGAGGAGTGGGGCAACCCCATCGCCGATCCCGAGGTCTACCGGTACATGCAGGAGTACACCCCCTACGAGAACGTGCGGGCCGTGGACTACCCGGCGATCGCGGCGGTGACCTCCCTGAATGACACCCGCGTGCTGTACGTGGAGCCGGCCAAGTGGGTGCAGCAGTTACGCCGCACCGTCACCTCGGACCAGGCCACGCCACTGGCCGAGGGCGGTGCCCCGATCGTGCTCAAGACCGAGATGGACGGAGGCCATGGCGGCGCCTCCGGCCGGTACCGGGCCTGGGAGGACCGCGCCTGGGACTACGCCTTCCTGCTGACGGCCCTGGGCGCCACCGAGCTCGGCTGAGCTGTCGGGCCCCGCACCACGCGCCGGGTTGGGTCTGGAGGGATTCACGCCATAGGGGCCAGATTCGTGAATCCCTCCAGACTCAACATCTCAACATGCCGGGTCAGTCGCGATCCCGCTGGCGGACCGGGAGCGTGCCACCCCCGCGAAGCTTGGTACGCACCGCCTCGACCTCGGCGGGCGTCATGCCGTGAGCGGTGAGGAGATCGGCCACCGCCTGGGCATCCGGCAGCGAGGCGGCGAACTCCTCCAGGGCCTCGATCCGGCCGGAGAGGAATGCGTCCAGCTCCGGCCCGTCCAGATGCCGCTCGTGGGGGTGGGGCACGGGGCTGATGCGGTGCCAGTCATTGATGCCGCGAGCGCCGGCGTCGTACTGGGGTCCGACCAGGTCCCGGCGGCCGGCGAGCAACAGCAGCAGGGTGACCACCAGGCCGGTCCGGTCCCGCCCGGCCGAGCAGTGCAGCACCACCGAGCCGGGCGCGGCGGCGATGGCCGTGAATACGGCGGCCACGCGGTCCGGGAAGTACTGGAGCGTGGCCGGGTAGTACCGCGGATGGTTGGGATACGGTGCGCCGTCGGCCAGCGCAGGGGCCAGATAGTCCTCATAGCCGTCATGCGCCGGATCCTCCACGGGGCGGTGCAGGATCTCGATCCCGGCATGGGCCTGCCGGGACACCTCCGGGTCGGTGGGGCGGCGCCGGCGCTCGGACGTGCCGCGGAGGTCGATCACCGTGCTGACGCCGTCCCGGCGCAATTGCTGCCAGCCCTGCTCCGTCAGCCACTCCTGCCGTCCCATCCGGTAGATCCCACCCAGGACGCGGCGGGCGTTGACCGCCCCCTCCCAGGTCACAGCGCCCGCGGATTCCTCACTCATGCATCCCACTGTGCCACTCCCGCCATCGTCGGGGTCTCACCGTGATGCACCTCTCCCGGATTTGACCTGTCCCCCACCGCCTCGGCTACGGTCGATTGCCTGCAATCCCAGGTGGGTCCCCGAGCCAGCATTCCGGGGCCGTCCTCACCGGACTCGACGCCGGCGCCCCTGGTCCACCCGCTTTCTGCCGGGAGGACCGGGCCTCACGCCCGATCGGCCCTGGAACACCCCTGGCGGGGTGAACCGCACCAGGAAGATCACCTGTGTCTGAAACAGAGTCCCATCCCTCGGTAGTTCTCCCCTCTGGCTCACCCCAGACATCCGCGCAGTCCGGGCAGTCCCGGCGGCGCAACCGCTTCTCCCGGCCGACCCGTCCACCGCGGAAGAAGACCCCGGCCGCCGCCATCCGCAAGGCCACGGCCGCCTCCGCCCTCGGCAACGCGACCGAGTGGTACGACTACGGCGTCTACGCGGTGGCCACCGCCTACATCACGCAGAACTTCTTCCCGGGCGAGGGCGGCATGCTGCTGACCCTGGCGACCTTTGCGATCTCCTTCCTGGTCCGCCCGATCGGCGGCCTCGTCTGGGGTCCGCTGGGCGACCGGATCGGGCGCAAGGGCATCCTCGCCCTGACCATCCTGATGATGTCCGGTGCCACGTTCCTCATCGGCGTGCTGCCGACCTTCGAACAGGTCGGCGTTCTAGCCCCGGTCCTGCTGATCGTGCTGCGCATGGTCCAGGGGTTCTCCACCGGTGGCGAGTACGGCGGGGCGGCCACCTACATGTCCGAGTACGCCCCGGACCGCCGCCGCGGCTTCCTCGGCTCGTTCCTGGAGTTCGGCACCCTGGGCGGCTTCGCCCTGGGCACGGCGATCATGCTGCTGCTGGAGCTCATCCTCTCCCCCGAGCAGATGTCCTCCTGGGGCTGGCGGCTGCCCTTCCTGCTGGCCGCTCCCATGGGCCTGATCGGCTTCTACCTGCGCTCCAAGTTGGACGACACCCCGGTCTATGAGGAGATGAACGGCTCGCCCGACGTCGGCGCCTCGGCCGGCGCCCCCACCGCACCGGCCGCGTCGGCCGCGTCGGCCGGCTCCACCACCGCGGACGGCGCCCCGGCGAGCGAGACTCCGGCGCCGCCGTCGTTGCCGGCGCTGTTCCGCGAACACTGGAAGCCGATGCTGGTGATGACCGGCCTGGTGATCTCGGTGAACGTGGTCAACTACACGCTGTTGTCCTACATGCCGACTTATCTGGAGCAGCAGATCGGCCTGCCGGCCGCGGCCGGGCTGATGGTCATCCTCATCGGCGAGGTCGCCATGATGGCGCTGATGCCGTGGGCCGGCGGTCTCTCGGACAAGCATGGGCGCAAGCCGTCCTGGTTCTTCTCGCTGGGCGGTCTGATCCTGCTGGCCATCCCGATGTTCATGCTCATGGGCATGAACTTCGGGCTGGCGATCCTGGGCTTCGCCGTGCTGGGCCTGCTGTACATCCCGCAGCTGTCCACGATCACCGCGACGTTCCCGGCCATGTTCCCGACCCAAGCCCGGTTCTCCGGCTTCGCGATCACCTACAACATCGCCACCTCGATCTTCGGCGGCACCGCCGCCCTGGTGAACGAATGGGGCATCGGCGTCACGGGCGATGTGCAGTTCCCGGCGTACTACATGATGGCCGCCTGCACCGTGGGCCTGGTCTGCGCCTGGTTCATGCGGGAGACCGCCGGCGCCTCCCTGCGCGGCTCCGAGGTCCCCGGATCCATCGGCTCCGCCGTGGTCCCCGGCTCCCCCGCCGAGACGGCCCTCGAGGAGGGGCGCCAGCCCGAGCAGCGGACCATGGATGAGGCCCAGATGCTCACCCTGGCCGCCGAGGCCCGTCAGGCCGCCGCCACCGGCGCCGGTGGCGTGGCCAGGCACGAGGGGCACCGTGCCGCCGAGGCTACAGACCCGGACGAGGATCGTCGCATCAGCACCCCCGCCGGTTGATTCAGCGGCCCTGCCAGCCGCCCTCTCCCTGAGTCTGGACCTATTCACGCCGCAGAGCCCGGTGGCGTGAATAGGTCCAGACTCATGTGGGGTCCCCACCGGATCGATCTGGCTAGACTCGGCCGGGTGAACGGACAGCAGACCCCCCAGACCCCGACCGACCCCACCTCCGCAGCTGCCCTGCCGGAGAAGGTGTCAGACCTCTTCGACCCGCAGCACTGGCGGGTGGTGAACGGATTCGATTTCGAGGACCTCACCTACCACCGCCAGGTCGAGCGGGACGCCTCCGGGGCGATCGTGCGGGACCTGCCAACCGTCCGCATCGCCTTCGACCGCCCGGAGGTCCGCAACGCGTTCCGTCCCGGCACCGTGGACGAGCTCTACCGGGCCCTGGACCACGCCCGCATGACGACGGATGTCGGCTGCATCCTGCTCACCGGCAACGGCCCCTCCCCGAAGGACGGCGGCCACTCGTTCTGCTCCGGCGGCGACCAGCGCATCCGCGGCCGGGACGGTTACCGCTACGCCGAGGGGGACACCGCCGAGACCGTGGACCCGGCCCGCGCCGGCCGCCTGCACATCCTCGAGGTCCAGCGGCTCATGCGGACCACGCCCAAGCCGGTCATCGCCGTCGTCAACGGCTGGGCGGCCGGCGGCGGGCACTCCCTGCACGTGGTGGCGGACCTGACCATCGCCTCGAGGCAGCACGGGAAGTTCAAGCAGACCGACGCCACGGTGGGCTCCTTCGACGCCGGCTACGGCTCCGAGCTGCTGGCACGCCACGCCGGCCAGAAGAACGCCCGGGCCATCTTCTTCCTCGGCCGCGAGTACTCCGCCGAGCAGATGGTGCAGATGGGCGCGGTGAACGAGGCCGTGGACCACGAGCGCCTCGAGGAGGTGGCCCTCGAGTACGCCGCGGACATCAACCGCCAGTCCCCGCAGGCCATCCGGATGCTCAAGTTCGCCTTCAACATGGCCGACGACGGCATGGCCGGCCAGCAGGTCTTCGCCGGCGAGGCCACCCGGATGGGCTACATGACGGACGAGGCCGTGGAAGGCCGGGACGCGTTCCTGCAGAAGCGCGATCCCGACTGGTCGGCGTTCCCGCACCACTTCTGATGGGGCCCACGGGCGCAAGGCCGGTCCCACCACTGGCTAGACTCGATCCGTGCCTGTGACCCCTGCCGATCTCGACCGCGCCCAGCGTGCGCTGGCCGCTGCCCTGGAGGGTTCCGGCCCGCCGGTCGAGTTCACCGAGGACGGCCGGGTCCTCGCCCGCCCCGAGGCCGCGGACCCGGCGGCCGGCGGCGCGGCCGGCGTGGTCGCCGTCGTGCGGACCTCCGGCTCCACCGGGGCCCCCAAGCAGACCCTGCTGACGGGCGAGGCCCTGGCCGCCTCGGCCGCGGCGACCGCCAGCCGGATCGGCGGCGAGGGCCAGTGGCTGCTGGCCGTAGGCCTGCACTACGTGGCCGGGCTGGCCGTGCTCTCCCGCTCCATCGCGGCCGGCACCACCCCCGTCCCGGTGGCCCCCGGCCCCTTCACGCCGCAGTCCTTCGTGGAGGCCGTGGACCGGATGGAGCGCGGCACCGGCTTCCGCGCCCTCTCCCTGGTGCCCACCATGCTCTCCCGCCTCCTGGTGCCCGCCGCCGGCCCGGACGCCTCGGGCCGCGCCGGTGATGAATCCGCGGGTGCAGGATTCGCTGGTGCAGGATTCGCTGGTGCCGGTTTTGCCGGGGCCGCCGTGGATGCCCTGCGCACCTTCGATGCGATCCTCATCGGCGGGGCCCGCCTGCCGGACCGGGTGCGTGAGGCCGCCGCCGAGGCCGGCCTGCGGATCCACCTGACGTACGGCATGAGCGAGACCTGCGGCGGCTCCGTGTACGACGGCGTTCCCCTGGACGGCGTGACCGCGGACCTCGTCACCGACCCGGATACGGTCGTGGGCGGCGAAGGGCACCCGGGCGTCCCCCGCCTGCGGCTGGCCGGGCCTATGGTCGCCGCCGGCTACTTCGACGACGCCGACCGCACGGCCGCCCAGTTCGGGTCCGGACCCAGCGGAGGCAGCGGGCAGGACGGCAGTACCCGCTGGTTCCTCACCGAGGACACCGGCACCGTGGAGGGATCGCCGGGCCGGCAGCACCTCACCGTGACCGGCCGCGTGGACGACGTCATCAACACCGGCGGCGTGAAGGTCTCGGCGGCACGGGTCCAGCAGGTCCTCGAAGCGATCCCTGGTCTACAGGCCGCCTTCGTTGCCGGACTGTCCGACGACGCATGGGGCCAGCGCGTGTGCGCCGCCGTGGCGCTGGGCCGGAGTCACCCGCCGTTCGACCAGGCCGCCGCCCGCCAGACGATCCGCGCCGAGCTGGGACCGGCCGCGGTGCCCAAGCAGTGGCTGGTCCTCGAGTCCCTGCCGCTGCTGCCGAACGGCAAGACCGACCGCCAGGCCCTGCTCTCCCGCTTCTCCACCTGTCCCCCACCGTTTTCAGGGCAGAAATGAGTACTGATTTCTGCCCCGAAAGTTCAAGACCTCTCAAGACCTCGTGACAGCACGCTTCGGCACCTCAGGAAGGTACACACCCCATGGCCACAGCCGCCCAGTGGATCGAGGGCGCGCGGTTGCGCACCCTGCCGATGGCGATCGCCCCGGTACTCATCGGCTCCGCCGCGGCCCATGCCCTGGACGGATTCCACCTGGGCCGCGCGATGCTGGCCCTGTTCGTGGCCCTGGCCCTGCAGGTCGGCGTGAACTACTCCAACGACTACTCGGATGGGATCCGCGGCACGGACGATGACCGCGTGGGTCCGCTGCGGCTGACGGGTTCCGGGGCCGCCCCGGCGCGTGCGGTCAAGCTGGCCGCGTTTTCCTGCTTCGGGGTCGCCGCCGTGGCCGGCCTGGTCCTGATCGCCTGGTCGGGCACCTGGTGGCTGGCCGTCGTCGGGGTCCTGGCCATCGTGGCCGCCTGGTACTACACGGGGGGCCAGAAGCCCTACGGATACCGGGGCCTCGGCGAGGTCTTCGTCTTCATCTTCTTCGGCCTCGTGGCCGTCCTCGGCACCACCTACACCCAGGCCCTGGCGGTGTCCGGTCCGGCGTGGGCCGGGGCCGTGGGCTGCGGGCTGGTCTCGACCGCGCTGCTCATGGCCAACAACGTCCGGGACATCCCGACCGACCGCGAGACCGGCAAGATGACCCTGGCCGCCCGGCTCGGGGACACCCCCGCCCGCTGGTCCTATGTGGGGATGGTGGCCGTGGCGATCGTGTTGCCGTTGTTCTTCACCGGCCAATACCCGTGGCTGTGGCTCGTGGCGCTCACGGCCGCCGTGGCCGTGCGGCCCTCGATCACCATGATCCGCTCCACCGAGCGCCGGGACCTCATCCCGGTGCTCAAGCTGACCGGCATCCTGGGCCTGGTCTACGCGGTGCTGTTCGCCGTGGGGCTGGTGCTCTAGGGCTTCTCGTCACTGCCCGGATCGAAGTACCGGCCTTCGGTGTAGGAGTCCTCGGCCTCCGCGTCGGCCTGCTCGGACTTGAACTGCTCCCGCTTCCCGCGGCCTTCCCAGGCACTGGCCACGTCACTGCCGGCGCCGGTGCGCAGGTCGTTGAAGAACAGGTAGCCCGCGGCCAGCGCGATGACGGCCGCCGCGATGGTGGAGAAGATCCATCCGAGGCCGAGCAGCATGCAGGCGCCCCAGACCACGAAGAAGACGGCCAGGCGGATCACGGCATACTTGAAAACTCGCACCACGGCAGTCTACCGGGATCGGCCGGCGCGTGTTCGGCGCGCAGTTCGCCGGTTTAGCCGTGCTGGCACCGGTCCGTAGACTGGAGTCATGCCCCGCTTCCTCATCCCCCTCGGCATCGTCGCCGCCGGCCTCATCATCTATTCGCTGATCGAGTGTCTGATGACCCCGCGCCACCAGGTGCGGGCCATGCCGAAGGCCGTGTGGATCCTGATCATCGTGCTGGTCCCGCTGGTGGGTGCGCTGCTGTGGCTCTTCCTGGGCCGGCGTCGTGGGACCTCGAGCGGCGGTGGCACCACCGGCGGCCCGGCGCGCCCCCAGCGCCCGCAGTCCCCCGACGACGACGCGGCCTTCCTGCGTCAGCTCGACATCCAGCGCAAGCAGGCCGCACGCCAGGCCGAACTGGACCGCCGCGATGCCGAACTGAAGGCCCGGGAGAAGCGGGACCCGAAGGACAACGGCACCCCCAAGTCCGGCGGCTCCAACACCCCGAAGCCCGACGACAGCACCGACCCGTCCTGACGCCCTGCCTCGGGTGCCCGGCACCGTGGAATGAACCGGGGACGATTCGCCGGACTCGCTCGACCCCAACGGCGACCGCTTGACGTTCACCAACGGCGAGTGCCAACCTCTGCCGGAGCCTTCCGACGGTTCAGCCTCTCCGCGCCACTAACCCCTGCGCCTCCGGGACGCTTTACTCCGGGAGGCCGGCGTAGGAGTGCAGGCCGGGGAAGTACGTGTTGACGATGGTGAAGTTGAAGACGATGCAGGCGTAGCCGATGATGGACAGCCAGGCGGCGCGTTCGCCGGTCCAGCCGCGGGTGGCGCGGGCGTGCAGGTAGCCGGCGTAGACCACCCAGATGACGAAGGTCCACACTTCCTTGGTGTCCCAGCCCCAGTACCGGCCCCAGGACTGCTCGGCCCAGATGGCACCGGCGATCAGGGTAAAGGTCCACATCACGAAGCCCACCGCGTTGATGCGGTAGGACCAGTTCTCGAGGCTGAAGGCGGACGGGACCAGCCGCAAGAAGGCGGGCTTGCCCTCGCCCCCGGCCCTCAGACGGGCCTCACGGCGGTGCTGGAGCAGCTGCAGCACGCTCATCGCGCACGTCAGGCCGAACAGTGAGGAGGCCAGCACGGCGATGGAGACGTGGATGACGATCCACGGGGACTGCAGGGCCGGCTGCAGGTGCGCGATCGGGGTCGGGAAGCCGATGGTCGCGGCGCA